>NZ_JAZDUE010000004.1:0-309701 GCF_036350515.1 Gordonia prachuapensis
AAGGCGGCCCCTCCATTGACGCCGACGCCCACCTGCGCCTCTCCGCGCCCGAAACCATCTGGACGACGACGCTGAAGTGATCCTCGCCGTCATCAACGCCAGGCACTAAGGAGGTCCAACTCAGGTCCGGAGGGCAGCCACCTCGTCAATGCGGTGGCCAATGCCGCCGGCGCATCGATCTGGATCAGGTGGCCGGCATCGGGGATCTCGGTCATCGTCGCACCGGGGATGAGTGCGTGGAGTCGGCGGCCGGCGTCGATGGGGAGCCAGGTGTCGTCGGTGCCCCAGATGACGTGCGTGGGTGCCCGGATTTGGTGATACATCGGTTCGATCTCGTCGGTGAACCGCTCGTCGGCCTGGGCGATCTGGAGGTAGAACGCTGCCTGCCCGTCGTCGCCGAGCCATGGAGCGACGAGCATGTCGAGGTCGTCGGGGCGCAGCCGTTGGTGCGCCGCGCCGGCGATGTACGCCTCCAGCGCCCCTCGATGTACCGCGGTAGGGAGCTGGGTGAACACGTCGGCGTTGTCGCGAACCAGCGTGAAGAACGGTGAGCCCCATGGCCGTAGCGCGACGACGTCGACGAGGCACAGGGAGTCGTACCGGGCGCCGTGAAGCAGGTGGGCACGAAGGGCGACCGCCCCGCCGAAGTCGTGTGCGACGACGTGCGGGGCGTCGAGGCCCCAGATCTCGAGCAGGTGTGCGAACAACTCGCCTTGGACGCCGAGGTCGACGCGGGCGTCGGAGCCTTTCGAGGACTGCCCGTAACCGGGCATGTCCCACAGGAAGACCGTGAAGCGGTCCGCGAGCGGCTCTGCGATGGGCCGCCACAGAGCCGAAGACCATGGCGTTCCGTGGAGGAACACCAGTGCGGGGCCCGCCCCGAACGACTGCCAGGCGATGCTGTGTCCCCGCCACTCGACCCTTTCGGGGAGGGATCGCGGCATCATCCGGATGTTTCTCGCAGCCCCGTCATGCCGACGACTGATCCCGGCGGGGAACCACGACCATCGGCTCCGCCAGCACGCGCAGCATCTTGGCGGCCGTCGAGCCGAGGAACAGGGTATCCGGCGCAGCCAGCCTGCTGGAGCCGACGAGGATCAGGTCTCCCTCGTGCCATTCGACGGTGCCGACGGCGTCCTCGACGCTGTCGCCCCGAGCGACGGTCGAGCTGACGCCGATCGACTCCGGTAGTCGTGCATGTGCGGCGTCCAGCGTCCTCTGCGAGAGTTCTATGGCACGGGCCAACGCCTCGTCGTCGGGCGCGCGGCGAGGCAGGTCATCGCGTGACACGAGGGACAGGAGTCGTAGGGGGAGATCACCCCGCGCACTCAGATCGACAGCGGTGTCGAGAATGGTCTCGGCTCCTGGACGTGGTCCGATCGCAGCGGTGATCTCCCGGATGCGCGCAGGTCCGGTGTGGCGGAACCCGCTGGGGGCCAGTACCACCGGGATGGGCGACGAGTGCAGGATGTCGTTGACGACCGAGCCGAGACTGTGGCGGCCGGTGATTCCTCCCCCGGATCCGCCCACGATCAGGATCGACGATTCGAGGCGCTCGGCCTCTGCGATCAGCCCGCTCGCGGGATTCTCGTTCACGGCGACGTGGGTCTCGGCCCGGACGTCGTCGGGGAGCAGGGCAGCTGCTTGGGCGAGCCACTTCTCGGCCGTCTCGTCGAGGATCGCGCTGAGGTTGGCATCGGAGCTGTCCGCTGGATCGCCGGGTGGTATGACCAAGGTGATGTCGAGCGACGCGCCGACCGTGCGGGCCAGGGTGACTCCCAGTGCGACCGCATCCTCCCCTCCGGGGGTGGCGAGGTATGCGACGAGCAGCTTCATTCCGGCTCCCATCATGCGCTCGTGGACCTGCAGGTGAACCCAGTGTGCGCCGTCGTCGCCGAGGGCTTCGGGTCAGGCGCCGCTCACCTGCGCCAGGGTATCGAACCCGACGCCGTCGGCCGGCGCGAAATGGGGGTCCGGCCCGGATCGAGGTGACGTCGGCGATCCGGGGCGAGTGTGTCGTCAGGAGAGGTGGTGGACGTCCTGAAGTCCGTACACCGGGGTCGGGATGCCGACGTGGCGGGCCTTGAGCTGCAAAGCGAGGTACAGCGAATAGTGCCGTGACTGATGCAGATTGCCACCGTGGAACCAGAGCCCCGGCTGTTGGGTCGGCTTCCACATATTGCGCTGCTCGCCTTCCCAGGGGCCCGGGTCCTTGGTGGTGTCCGACCCCAGGCCCCACACCTTGCCGACGCGGTCGGCGACGTCCTGGCCCATGAGGTCGGCGGCCCAGCCGTTCATCGATCCGTATCCGGTCGCGTAGACGACCACGTCGGCGGGTAGCTCGGTGCCGTCGGCGAGCACCACGCTGTTCTCGGTCAGATGATCGACCTGTCCGTGTTCGAGCTTGATCGTTCCGTCGGCGACGAGTTCACACGCGCCGACGTCGATGTAGTAGCCGGAGCCACGGCGTAGGTACTTCATGAAGAGTCCCGAGTCGTCGTCGCCGAAGTCGAGATCGAACCCTGCGGTCTCGAGACGATCGTAGAACTCCTTGTCGCGCTCGCGGATCTGGTCGTAGAGCGGAATCTGGAACTCGTGCATGATGCGGTACGGAAGGGAAGCGAACGTCAGATCTGCCTTCTTGGTCGTCATCCCGCCCGCGACCGCCTCCTCGCTGTAGAGCGCACCGAGGCCGATCTCCATCAGCGAGTCCGACCGGACGATGTGCGTCGATGACCGCTGCACCATGGTCGTGTCGACCCCGTTCTCCACCAATGCTTTACAGATGTCGTGCGCGGAGTTGTTGGAGCCGATCACCACGACCTTCCGGCCGACGAAACCGTCGGGTCCCGGATGTCGGCTGGAATGGTGCTGGTCGCCGGCGAAGACGTCCTGTCCCGGGATGCTCGGGACGTTGGCCTTTCCCGACATGCCGGTGGCGAGCACGAGCTGAGCCGGATGCAGGGTCATCCGTTCTCCGTCGCGGTCGAGTTCGACGGTCCACCGTTGTTCGGTCTCGTCGTAGGACGCGGACAGGCATGTCGTCTTGCTCCAGTACGGGACCTCCATCACCTTCGTGTAGAACTCCAGCCAGTCGCCGATCTTGTCCTTCGGCGCGAACACCGGCCAGTTGTCCGGGAACGGAAGATAGGGCAGGTGGTCGTACCAGACCGGATCGTGCAGGCACAGCGACTTGTAGCGCTTGCGCCATTGGTCGCCCGGTCGGTCATGACGGTCGACGACGATCGACGGCACGCCGAGCTGTCGCAGTCGCGCACCCAGCGCGATCCCGCCCTGGCCGCCGCCGATCACCAGCACGTACGGCTGCACAGACCGTCCTAGTGCGGCCTCCTCGTCGTCGCGCTTCTCCGCCCAGGATCGGCGATCGACGTCGGAGCCGTGCACCGCGCCGAGAACTCGCGTGGGCCCACTCGACTCCTCGTGCCCTTTGAGCTCCTGCAGCGTCGTGAGCAGGGTCCACGCGACATCCGCGCCGGTCAGGTCGTCCGGCTTGAGGCGGAGGTGACCCACTCCGCGTCCCGTCGCGGTCTCGAACTCGATGAACGCGGTGGCCACGCCGGAATCGTCGGCGGTGGCGGGCTCACTGGTCCGGAATCCCCGCGGGTCGGTGTCGTCGAGCCGCGCACCGAGCATGTCGGCGATGCCGTCGCGACCTTCGACGGTCCGCAGATTCCAGGTGAACGAGACCAGGTCACGCCAGAAGCCGTCCGTGGCGAACAGCGAGACCGCACGCCCGATGTCGCGGGCGGCGAGCGCCGCCTCGAAGGAGGCCAGCCACGCGTCGACGCGCTGTTGCGGATCGGTGGCGATACCGGCGGGTGGTTCCAATGTCTGCGTCATGGTGGTGCTCCTCGGGTCGACTCGGCGTTCCTGTGATCCACAGCACACGCGCCGACCGATGGGGGTGGCAAGGGTTGCATCGGGTTGCGGATCTCCTCCGCAACTCCCTGCAACCCCGGGTCCACCTTTGCCACCGGGTGTGACCGGGAGCACAATCGGGTCTGTGACGGTCTCTGAAGTCCACCCCGGCCCCGAACCCGCAGTCCCCGCGGGCGACGACCCGCGTCAGTACGCGCACCTGCTGAGCACGGTCTACGACGCCGCGATGGCGGGGGAGAAGATGCCCGCGCGGCCCCGGACGGTGATCGGCGAATCGTGGGACCGGGTCTCCGACGCCGGGGTCGACCCGGACGCCGGGGGCCCCGGCGACGGTCTCGACGCCGGTGATCTCGAGTCCCGTCGCCTGGACTCCGGTCTGTCGGTCGTCCTCGAGGACCTCACTCGGGGTCTCGATTCCGTGATCGCCGACGGCGACAACATCCTCGTCGTGGCCGACTCTGCCGGTCATGTGCTCTGGCGCAGCGGTGCACCTCGGGTGATGCATCGTGCCGATCGGCTCGGGTTCGTCGAGGGTGCGAACTGGGGTGAGAATTCCGTCGGCACCAATGCCATCGGCACGGCCCTGATGTCCGGACACGCCGTCCAGGTGTTCTCCGCCGAACACTTCGTGCGCACCCATCACGCGTGGACCTGCGCCGGTGCCCCGATCCGCGACCCGCGGACCGGGACACTCCTCGGCGTCGTCGACGTCAGCGGCCCGGCGGCGACGATCCATCCGACGACAGTGGCCCTGGTCGACGTGGTCGCGAAACTGGCCGAGGCGCGGTTGCGCGATCACCATCGCCGATGTCTGGATCAGCTCCGATCGGTGGCCGCGCCGATGCTGGCGCGCCTCGACGGGCCGGCGTTGGCGGTCGACACCGACGGCTGGGTCGTCGCGGTCGATGCCGTCGCCCCGCGTCCGCGCCTGGCATTGCCCCGGCATCCCGGTCCGGGCCGGGTGTGGCTGCACGGGCTGGGGGAGTGCGATCTCGATCCGTTGCCCGGTGGGTGGCTGGTGCGGGTGGCCGAGGACGACACCTCACCGTCGGGAACGATGCTCGACCTCGACTGGCGCGATCCGCGGGCGCCCTCGCTCACCGTCAGCGGAGCCACCGGTCGCTGGACCATGAGGCCGTCCCCGCGTCACGCCGAGATCCTTGCGCTGCTCGTCGAGCACCCGGCCGGGCGGAGTGCGGCGCAGATGTCGCGGCACCTCTTCGGGGTCGACGACCGGACGATCACGGTGCGGGCCGAGATATCGCGTCTCCGAAAGCATCTCGGCGGGCTGCTGGCGGCCAACCCGTACCGGTTCGCCGACGGGGTCACCGCCCGGGTGGACCGGGACGAGGGCGGCGTCCTCCGCTGACGCCCGGTACCGCCGTCACAGCGGCAGGCCCTCGCGGCGGGCGTAGGCGGTGCGGCAGCCGTCTGCACAGAATCCCAGTCGCACGCCGTCGTGGTCGAGGGTGATCGTTCCCCGTCCATCGGGGACGATCATCCCGCAGATCGGATCCACCAACCGGCCGGCCGGAGCGGGTGCCGCGGCTCCCTTCTCCTGCGCCGACCGGAAATCCTCGGTGAGAAACGACAGGACGTCTTCCGCGGTCGATGGCCGGCCGTCCAGACCGATCTGACCGTCGGGCACCCCCTCCACGCGTATCCACAGACTTCCCCGCGGTCGATCCCATCCGCGAGCCTCGTCGAGTCGCCGCACCGCCGTGCGCAGCAGTCCCATGAAGGTGTCGCCGCCTTCATCACGCCACGCGGCCGGCACGGTGAGGGTGACGATCACCGGCGGTGCGGTGTCGGCCGAGGGCGTACCGAATCCCGTGCGCCAGCCGTGTAGTTCGCGGAATGCGATGTGCGTGGCCTGTCGTGCCCGGTCGATCGTGTCGGTGGTCTGAGCGTCCGGTGCGAGGAACAGATCGAGGATCGCATCGCCCAGCATCGCGCGATCCTCGTCGTCGAACCTTCCTGCGGGGTGGGCGATCTCGATCAGCAACATGGGGACTCCTCGCTCGGTCGCGGACGGGCGTCGTCGTCACCATCAGCGTCCGTGAGAGTCCCGAGGTCTGCAATTACCTCCGAGGTCAAGACCTGAGGTCGGACAGTCGCTGCAGCACTGTGCGAGTCGCGGTGTCCGCGGGGACGAAGGTCTCGATGGCGATCTCGTCGACGGCGACGTCGCGGGGAGACCCGAACACCGTCACCGCGTACAGCAGGGAGAGGCGGCCGAAATCGGTGTCGAGCACCATCGGGGTCGCCAGTTCGGTGCCCGGGGCCATGCCGGGGTCGTCCTTGCCGTCCGGGTCGTCATCCCCGGCGCGGCCCGAGTAGCCGTCGAGCTCCGCGAGCAGATCGGCCAGATACGGGTCGGCCGTGCGCTCGTATTGACGTCGAATCCGTCGCAGCGTGATCGCCCGCCACTGGGCATGGTTTCGCAGCTGCGGTGCCAATCCGTCGGGGTGCAGGGTCACGCGCAGCATGTTCGGTCGCGGCTCGCGCAGGTACGCGGGCACACCGGACAGGAACGTCGACATCGCGCCGTTGGCTGCCAGCAGTTTCCATCGTGCGTTCACCGCGACTGCCGGGTACGGCTCGTGACCGGCGAGGAATTCGTCGATCGCCGTGCGGATCTCGCCGAGGTCGTCGGCGGTGTGCTCGGTGTGTACGGGCGCGAGACCTGCAGCCAGGAAGAATCGGTTCCGCTCGCGCAGCGGGACGTCCAGCTCATCGCACAAGCGCTCGATCATGCCGCGGCTCGGCCGGGATCGGCCGGTCTCGATGAAGCTCAGGTGCCGCGTCGAGACTCCGGTGGCGATCGATATCTCCAATTGGGATCGGCGGCGTCGCTGCCTCCAGTGACGCACCAGGGCGCCGACGTGCTCGTGCGCGGTCATGCTGCTCACGGTAGGGCGGGACGCTCGCGTCCATCACCGCTCCGGGCGATCGGGCCGCTACATTCGCTGTGTGGCATCCCTCGTCGACAGGTATCTCAGTCACATCACCACGGCCTGTACCGCGGATCGTTCCGGTGCGGTCGCCGATTACATCCCGGAACTCGCCCAGGTGGATCCCGAGGGCTACGGGCTGTCGTTGTGCATGCACGACGGGCAGATCTACTCCCGAGGCGACAGCACCGTGGAGTTCACCATCCAATCGATCTCCAAGCCGCTCAGCTATGCCATGGCGCTCAACCGGCTCGGCTATGTGCGTGTCGACGAGAAGATCGGGGTCGAGCCGTCGGGCGAGGCGTTCAACGAGATCAGCGTCGACGACCGCATGCGGCCGAAGAACCCGATGATCAACGCAGGCGCCATCCAGACCGTGTCGTTGCTGTTGCCACCTGTGCGTGAGGTGTCGGCGCAGACCGTCGACCAGGTCTTCGACGAAGTGGTGGCGTTCTACTCGGCATGTGCGGGGCGGCGGCTGGCGCTCGATTCCGCGGTCTACGGCTCGGAGGCGAGCACCGGATCACGCAACCGCGCGATCGCCTACATGCTCGACAGCTTCGGCGTCATGGACACGGACCCGGAGGCGGCGCTCGACCTCTACTACCGCCAGTGCTCCCTGCGGGTCACCACCGACGACCTCGCCGTGATCGGCGCGACGCTGGCCAATGGCGGGGCCAACCCACGCACCGGACGCCAGGTCATCGCACAGGAGGTCGCACAGCGGGTGCTGTCGGTGATGACGACATGCGGGATGTATGACGGCGCCGGCGACTGGGTGACGTCGGTCGGCCTGCCGGCGAAAAGCGGTGTGGGAGGGGGCATCCTGGCGACCCTTCCGGGGCAGCTGGGCATCGGAATCTACTCGCCGCGGCTGGATCGGCACGGCAACAGCGTGCGGGGGATCGACACGTGTCGTCACCTCTCGACCGACCTCGGGCTGCACATGTTCAATCTGAACCGGGAGAGCCGGGTCACGATCAGGTCCATCTACGACATCGGCGCTTTCGAGATCGGCGAGGAATGGTCCGGTCGGGAACGCGGCTTCCTGTCGACCTGTCGTGATCAGGTCAAGGTCTACGAACTGCAGGGCGATCTCACGTTCTCGGGTGCGGAGTCCGCGCTGCGCCGGATCGAGGCCGACATGGACGATTATCTGGTGGCCATCGTCGACCTCTCGCGGATCGACGTCATCGACCCGGTGGCCCGGACGATGATGCTCAGCGTCAAACACACCCTGGACGAGCGCGGGCAGTTGGCGATGGTGGTCGACCCCGACGGAGTGCTGCGCGCGAGCGTCGAGCGGCACCGCGAGGATCAGGTCGTGCCGGATCTGGTCGCACCGGAGACGCTTCGTGGCTTCGACCCGACACTGCCGCACGTCCACTCGTCGATGGCCGATGCGGTCATCGATGCGGAAGCATTTCAACTCGAGCGGCGTGCCGGGTAGAGCCAGAAGTCCGGCCCGTTACGCTGACCCACGTGCGTCTGGTTATCGCAGAGTGCCAAGTGGATTACGTCGGTCGGCTGACCGCCCATCTGCCGATGGCGAAGCGGTTGTTGCTGATCAAGTCGGACGGTTCGGTGAGTGTCCACGCCGACGACCGTGCCTACAAGCCGTTGAACTGGATGAGCCCCCCGTGCTCGCTGACCGAGTCGGCGGTACCCGACGGTGTCGACGCCGAGGCGTACTGGGTGGTCACCAACAAGGCGGGTGAGGAGTTGCGGATCACCATCGCGGCGATCGAGCACGACTCGGCCCACGACCTCGGCATCGACCCCGGACTGGTCAAGGACGGCGTCGAAGCCCACCTGCAGGAGCTGCTCGCCGAGCACGTCGAGACACTCGGGACGGGCCACACGCTGATCCGGCGTGAGTACATGACGGCGATCGGGCCGGTGGATCTGCTGTGTCGGGACGCCGACGGTGCGACCGTGGCGGTCGAGATCAAACGCCGGGGCGAGATCGACGGGGTCGAACAGCTGACACGATATCTGGACCTGCTCAATCGCGATCCGATCCTGGCTCCGGTGAGCGGTGTCTTCGCCGCGCAGCAGATCAAGCCGCAGGCCCGGACGCTGGCCGAGGACCGCGGAATCCGATGCCTGGTCTTGGACTACGACGCGCTGCGCGGCGCGGAGAGCACCGAGTTCCGCTTGTTCTGAACCGCCACGTCCGTGCGCAGGGTCAGGGCGCGGGTGTAGGGCTCAGGGCGACGACGGCGATGGTGCGACTGACCTTGTCCTGATATGCCTGGTAATCGAACACCGTGTCGTTCAGTGTCTGCCACATCACCGCACGCTCGTCCCCGGTGATCTCGGTACCGGTCACCGAGGTGACGGTGCCGGCGACGTCGATGCTGGCCGGGCTGCCCGCGCGCAGGTTCAGCCACCAGCCGGGCTCCCAGTCGGCCCCGCCGTTGGAGGCGACGACGATCCACCGTCCCCGGTCCGGCATGTAGATGAGGGGAGTCGTGCGCGGTTTGCCGCTGGTACGACCGGTCGTGGTCAGCAGCAGCAGGTCGGCGCCGCGGAACCGCTTGGGCCGCAGACGCGCGACGATACCGTTCATGACCCGGTTGACCAGCACGAACCCACGCCGCTTCATGACGAGATGGTAGCGAGCCACGCCCACTCACGCGGAGAGGTGGAGGTTCGCGTCAGTTCCCGGCGCCTCGTCCACCGGTCGAACCCGCCGAAGCCGACGCAGTCCCGTTCGGGCCGGACCGCTTGACCTGCGACTGTGTCGACAACGCTCGATTGAGCAGTTCCGCATCGTCGTTCTCGGTGAGTTCGGCGAGATCCGCGTGACGTTCGGACAACTGCGCGGGCAGCTTGGCGACCTCGTCGCGGACCCGGTCGAGCTGTTCGACGACCTGCTTACGTGCCTGGTCCGCCTTGCTCGCCAACTCGCGCGAACGGGCCAGGCGCTCGGTGGCGATCTCCTGCGCGGTGTCCTTCATACGTTGCGCCTCGCTGCGGGCGCGCTCGCGCTGGGCGGCGAGCTCTGCGTCGTGACGCTCCCGTTCGGCCTGCCGGGCCCGCGTGCTCTGCAACTCCAGCTCGGCCGCCTCGCCCTTGGCCTTGGTGACGATCCGGCGCGCCTCGTCGTGGGCGGCAGTCATCGTCTCTTTGTGCTCGGCTTCCATGGCGGCCTTGCGTTCGGCGATGAGCGTCGCGGCCTCCTCGGCTTCCTCGGCCGACCGCGCGGCCAGCTCGTCGGCGTTCTCGCGGATCTGGCGCGCCCGCTCCTGCGCTTCGGCGATCGTCTTCTTGGCGTCTTCGTCGGCGGTCTCGCGGATGCGGGTGGCGTCGGCCTCCGCGTCGTCCCGAAGCGTCGTGGCCTCCTGCCGGGCGATCGACGTCACCTCGGCGGCCTCGGCGGCGGCGTCGGCGCGGATCTCGGAGGCCTCGTCGGACGCCAGTTGCAGCATGCGGCCGAGGCGCTCACTCATCCCCTGCGCGGTGGTCGGCGGTACCGAGAGCTTGTCGACCTCGCGGCGCAACTCCTCGATCTCGTCGCGCGCCTCCTCGAGATGCGCGGCCAGTTCGTGCGCATTGGCGGTCGCGGCGTCGCGGTCGGCGGCGAGGACCCGCAACTCGGCATCCACCCGCTGCAGGTGTTCGGCCACCTGTTCGCGATCGAACCCGCGCATGACGATGGCGAACGGGAGATTACGCGGTGCCGGAGCTGACATGCGGCACAGTCTAACTCAGGGGTGCACCTCAGTGACCTGTGGAATCGGCCGCCGGCTCGACCAGTTCCAGCAGCACGCCGCCGGCATCCTTGGGGTGGACGAAGTTGATCCGCGAATCGGCTGTGCCGCGACGTGGCTGCGGGTAGAGGACACGGACACCCGCTGCGGTGAGGCGTTCGGTCACCGCGTCCACGTCGGTCACCCGCACCGCCAGCTGCTGCAGTCCCGGGCCGTTGCGATCGAGGAACTTCGCGATCGTCGATTCGTCGTTGAGCGGGGCGAGCAACTGGATGACCGCGCCGCCCGCGGTCCGCGGTCCGACCATCGCCTCGACGACACCCTGCTCCTCGTTGGTCTCCTCGTGGAGCGTCTCGAACCCGAGGTGATCGAGGTACCACTTTTTCGCGGCGTCGAGGTCGGGTACGGCGATGCCGACATGGTCGATGGCGACGACGAGATCCGAGATCACCGCGGTCGTCGAGGTGGCAGGGTCTGCTGCTGAGGTACTCATGCTCTAACGGTAGCGTTGAGGTCAGATGCTCACAGAGCGGGCGCTCGGTCTGCCGGCTCAGCCGATGTTGGAGGTCCCCCCATGTCCACGTCCACCGAACAGTCGTCGACGGTCATCGTCGCAGGCGCGCGGACCCCGTTCGGCCGCCTGCAGGGCTCGCTCAAGGATTTCAGTGCCGTCGACCTGGGTGCGCTCGCGATCGACGGCGCGCTGGAGCGTTCCGGGGTGCCGGCATCGGCCGTCGAGTACGTGATCATGGGTCAGGTGCTGACCGCGGGGGCCGGTCAGATGCCGGCACGGCAGACCGCGGTCAAGGCGGGTATCGACTGGGATGTCCCCGCCCTGACGATCAACAAGATGTGCCTGTCCGGCATCGACTCGATCGCGTTGGCAGATCAGTTGATCCGGGCCGGTGAATTCGACTGTGTCGTCGCCGGCGGCCAGGAGTCGATGACGCAGGCACCGCATCTGCTACCGGGCAGCCGCAGCGGGTTCAAGTACGGCAACACCGAGCTCGTCGACCACATGGCGTACGACGGGCTGTGGGATGTCTTCACCGATCAGCCGATGGGTGCGCTGACCGAACAGGGCAACGATGTCGTCGAGGGCCAGGAGGCCGAGGCGACCCGCGGCTTCACCCGCGCCGAGCAGGACGAGTTCGCGGCCCGCAGCCACCAGCGTGCGGCCATCGCGTGGAAGAACGGGGTGTTCGCCGACGAGGTGGTGCCGGTGAGCATCCCGCAGCGCAAGGGCGACCCCGTCTCGTTCGCCGAGGACGAGGGCGTGCGCGCGGACACCACCGCCGACTCGCTCGCCGGCCTGCGGCCCGCGTTCCGCAGGGACGGTTCTATCACCGCGGGCAACGCGTCACAGATCTCCGATGGCGCTGCCGCGGTGATCGTGATGAGCAAGTCGAAGGCACAGGAGCTCGGCGTGACGTGGCTGGCCGAGATCGGCCCGCACGGCGTCGTCGCCGGTCCGGACTCGACGCTGCAGGCCCAGCCCGCCAACGCCATCGAGAAGGCCTGCGCACGCGCGGGTATCGCCCCGTCGGACCTCGATCTGATCGAGATCAACGAGGCGTTCGCCGCCGTCGGGCTGGCCTCCACCAAGCAGCTCGGCATCGACCCGGAGATCGTCAACGTGAACGGCGGCGCGATCGCGGTCGGGCATCCGATCGGGACGTCGGGAGCGCGGATCACCCTGCACCTGGCGCTGGAGTTGCAGCGCAGGGGCGGTGGCGTCGGCGCGGCCGCGCTCTGCGGCGCCGGTGGTCAGGGCGACGCACTGATCATCCGGGTGCCCAAGAACTGATCGCCCGTCCAGACCGGCGGGGAGATCTTTACTACACCTCGTCGTAGAAGTATGTCCGATTCGGCACAATGGAACTCATGTCGCAACTCTTCGATCTCAGCACCCCCGCCAAACGCTTCCGGTTCGTCGCCGTCCTGGAGGCGATCACCTGGGTGGCGCTGCTGATCGCCATGTTCTTCAAGTGGGTCCTCGGTTACGAGGAGGCGGTCGCCGTGCCCGGGATGGTGCACGGCATCGTCTTCGTCGTGTTCGTGCTGGTGGCGCTGGTGACAGCGGTCCAGCTGCGATGGAACCTCGTCGTGACGGGGCTGGCCCTGGTGTCCTCGATCCCGCCGCTCGGCACCCTGGTCTTCGAATGGTGGGGCCAGCGCAACGGTCACCTCGCCGAACTCTCCGACGACGCGGCACCGCAGCGTCTCGCGGCCTGACGGCGAGCGCGCCGTGATCGTCGCGTTCAGCCTCACCCCGTCGGGTGGCGACGCCGTCGACGCCGACGGCGGCATGAGCGCCGCGGTGGCCGCGGCGGTGCAGGTGGTTCGCGACTCGGGCCTCCCGCATCAGACGACGGCGATGTTCACCTACCTCGAGGGCGACTGGGACGACGTGATGGCCGTGGTCAAACGCGCGATCGACGCCGTCGCGGCCAACGCTCCGCGTGTCGGGCTGGTTCTCAAGGCCGACATCCGGCCGGGGCACACGGACGAACTCACCGGCAAGGTCGACCGCGTCGACCGGCTACTCGGCTGACAGCATGGCGGCATGACGTCCTCTGCCGCCGCCGTCGCGACCGCAGACCGGCGGGCCCGCGGTGCGGTGGTCTCGGTCTTCGCGCTCAACGGTTTCCTGGCCGCGATGTGGGTTGCACACATCCCGGTCATCGTCGACCGGACCGGCGTTTCCGAGGACCAGCTCGGTGCCCTGCTGCTGTTGCTCGGGGGCTGCGCCTTCGTCGGCATGCAACTCTGCGGACCGATCATCGACCGTTGGGGGTCGAAGCCGATCACGGTGATCGCGGCGGTGCTGCTCTCCTCGGTCATCCTCGGGCCGGTCCTCGCCGACGACCTGGTCACCCTGGCTGCCGCGCTGGCCGCATTCGGGTTCGCCAACGGTGCTCTCGATGTCTCTATGAATGCGCAGGCGGTCGCCGTCGAACGGCGGTACCGCCGGCCGATCATGTCGTCGTTCCACGGGTTCTTCTCGGTGGGCAGCCTGATCGGATCCGGAGTGGTGGCGGTGACCCTGTGGCTCGACGTCGGAGTGATCCCGACAGTCGCAGTCGCCGCGGTGGTGGGCCTTGTCGTGGCCGGTGCCGTGTCGCGGTATCTGCTCGTGACGGTCATCGGGGAGCCGGCGGCGGCATCGCTGCCCGGCGTGGCGACCGGTCGCTGGTGGCACGGCATCGACCGTCGCCGCCTCATCGTGCTCGCCGCCGTGGCATTCGCGCTGATGCTCGCCGAGGGCACCGCCTACGACTGGAGTGCCCTGCACGTGGTCGAGACGTTCGGCACGGCGGAGTCGATCGGCGCGGTCGCGTTCGGCGCCTTCAGCGCGGCGATGACGGTGGCGCGTTTCGTCATCGATCCGATCGCCGCGGCGGTCGGGCCGATGGTGGTCGTGCGGGTCGGCGCGCTGATCGGTCTGGCCGGGATGTCGCTCGCCGTGGTCGCGCCGTCGGCGGGATGGGCGATCGTCGGCTGGACCGTGTTCGGTGTCGGGCTCGCGGGGCTCATTCCGCAGATCTTCACCGCCGCCGGCAATCTGACGGAGAATTCGAGCGGTCGTGCGATCTCGCTGGTGGTCGGATGCGGATATCTCGGCATGCTGGCCGGTCCGGCCGTGGTGGGCTTCATCAGCAGCCGCACCAGTTTGAGCATCGGTCTGCTCGCCGCGGTCGTCGCACTGACGTTCGCCGCGCTCGCCGCCGGGGTGGTGCGCGCACCTGCCGAGCGGCACGGCTCCGCGGCCGCGCGGCATGACACACTGGAGGGGTGAGCAGACCAACGAATCGGCAGCAGGCGGCGGGTGCCGCCCGGCAACAGGCTGCCGCAGCGGTAGCCATGTCGGGAGCGGTCGATCTGACCGCGCTCAAGGAACGCGCGGACGCGCAGCGCCAGCAGGCACAGCGGTCTGCGCAGGCGGCGCGGACGGCGCCGCCCGCGGACGGCGCAGCACCCCCGTCGCCGGGCGGTTCGCCCCCTGCGGGAGACGGCGGTGCCGTCATCGACGTCACCGAGGCGACCTTCGAAACCGAGGTGCTCGCGCGGTCGCAGCAGCAACTCGTGCTCGTCGACCTCTGGGCCGAGTGGTGTGGGCCGTGCAAGCAGTTGTCGCCGGTACTCGAGCGACTGGCCGGCCAGGCACAGGGCTCGTGGGTGCTCGCGAAGATCGACGTGGACGCCAACCCGCGGATCGCCCAGGCGTTTCGGGCTCAGTCCATCCCGATGGTGGTGGCCATCGCGCAGGGCCAACCGGTGGCTGCCTTCAACGGTGTGCGGTCGGAAGCGGAGATCTCACAATGGGTGGGGGAGATCCTGTCCCAACTCGGCGACGTGCTCCCGGGAGCCATGCCTGCCGATGCCGAACCGGAAGAGGACGACCCGCGGATGGTCGCGGCCGCGGACAAACTCAACGGCGGTGACTTCGAAGGTGCGCTCGCCGATTACCGCGCGATCGCGGAGGCGGAGCCGAACAACGTGGAGGCCGCGTCGGCGGCGCGCAACCTCGAGTTCGTGCTGCGCGCCCAGGCCCACGATCCGGCCATCGTCGACAACGCCGCCCCTGCCGACGTGGACGCACAACTGGCCGCCGCCGACGTCTTGCTGCTGTCGCAGCAACCCGAGGCGGCCTTCGACCGCATCATCGGCGTCGTGAAGGTCACCGCCGGCGACGACCGGACGCGCGCCCGCACCAGGCTGCTCGAGTTGTTCGAGCTGTTCGATCCGGCCGAACCATTCGTCGTCGCGGCGCGCCGCAAGTTGGCCACCGCCTTGTACTGACCCCCTCGTCGTCGTCGAACGTCGACTGGGCGCCACTTTCCGTCGACTGGGTGCCACTTCCCGTCGACTGGGTGCCACTTTCGCTCGACTGGGCGCCATTTCGCGTTGACTGGGCGCTATTTCGCGTTGACTGGGCATCCCGAGCTGAGGGGTTTGGTTGCGAGGCCCTTCGTGACGGGCCTCCGCAGGCTCCGGCCCTCCTCAGGGACCGGGGGTGGGACGGCCTCCTCAGGGTTCGGGAGTGGCCTCCGGCGCGAGGAAGATCGCGGAGTTGGGTGGCAGGGTGACCCGTGCCGAGGTCTCTCGACCATGCCAGCCCGGACCGTCGGCGACGACGCTGCCGAGATTGCCGATTCCGCTGCCGCTGTAGGCCGTCGAGTCGGTGTTCAGGACCTCGCTCCAGGTACCTGCCCTCGGCAGACCGATCTGGTAATCGGCGCGCTGGCTACCCGAGAAGTTGAACAGGCAGGCCATCATCGATCCGTCGCGTCCGAAGCGCAGGAAACTGATGACGTTGTTCGCGGTGTCGTTGGCGTCGATCCATTCGTAGCCGTCGGGCGTGGCGTCCTGACTGTAGAGCGCCGGACTCGCGCGGTAGACGCGGTTGAGATCGGTGATGAGTGCCGAGATGCCCGAGTGCAGTTCACCCTCCCATCCCTCGGTCTGGAACCAATCGAGGCTTCGGTTGTCGGCCCATTCGCCGGTCTGACCGAACTCCTGGCCCATGAACAGCAGCTGCTTGCCGGGATGTGCCCACATGTATGCCAGCAGCACCCGGACCCCGGCGGCCTTGGTGAAGGAGTCGCCGGGCATGCGGCTCCACAGCGTGCCCTTGCCGTGCACCACCTCGTCGTGGGAGATCGGTAGGACGAAGTTCTCGCTCCACGCATACATGAGCGAGAAGGTGATCTCGTGGTGATGGAAGCTCCGGTGCACCTGATCGCGCCCGAGGTATCCGAGCGTGTCGTGCATCCAGCCCATGTTCCATTTGAACGTGAATCCGAGCCCGCCGAGGTTGGTCATCTGGGTCACGCCCGGCCATGCGGTGGATTCCTCGGCGACGGTGACAACACCCGGAAAGTGTTTGTGCACAGTGGCATTGGTCTCCTGCAGGAACTGCACCGCCTCCAGGTTCTCCCGGCCGCCGTAGATGTTCGGGCGCCACTGTCCCTCCGGGCGTGAATAATCCAGGTAGAGCATCGAGGCGACCGCGTCCACACGCAGGCCGTCGATGTGGAACTGGTCGAACCAGTACAACGCGTTCGCGACGAGGAAGTTGCGCACCTCACGACGACCGAAGTTGAAAACGTATGTGCCCCAGTCGAGTTGTTCACCCCGCATCGGGTCGCCGTCTTCGTACAGCGGAGTCCCGTCGAACCGGGCCAACGCCCAGTCGTCCTTCGGGAAGTGCGCCGGGACCCAGTCGACGATGACGCCGATGCCCAGCGAGTGCAGGTGGTCGATGAGGTACCGCAGCTCGTCGGGGGATCCGAAGCGCGCGGTCGGGGCATAGTAGGAGGTGACCTGATAGCCCCAGGAGCCGCCGAACGGATGCTCGGCGACCGGCAGGAACTCCACGTGTGTGAAGCCCTTCTCCACCAGGTAATCACCGAGTTCGCCGGCGAGTTCGCGGTAGGACAGACCCGCACGCCACGATGCGATGTGCACCTCGTAGATGCTCATCGGTTCGCCGACGACGTCGGTGGCCTCCCGGCGGGCGATCCACTCGTCGTCGGACCAGGTGTACGACGACTCGGTGACCACCGAGACCGTCGACGGCGGGGGCAGCGTCCGCCGGGCCATCGGGTCCGCCTTGTCCCGGACGACACCGTCGGCGCCGTGAACACGGAACTTGTAGCGCATGCCGGCCCCGATGTCGGGGATGAACACCTCCCAGACGCCGCTGCTGCCGATCATGCGCATCGGCGCCTGGCGTCCGGACCAGTTGTCGAAATCGCCGACGACGACCACGCCGTGGGCGTTCGGCGCCCACACCGAGAACGCGGTGCCGCGGACCTCGCCGTCGGGAGTGGTGTACGAGACGATCCGCGCACCGAGGATGTCCCACAACGATTCGTGCCGGCCCTCGGAGAACAGGTGGACGTCTAGCTCGCCCAGGCTGGGCAGGAACCGATACCCGTCGGCGACGACGTACTCCTCGGTGCCGCCGCCGGCGGCGGGATATGCAACCCGGAGCCGGTAGTCGATCAGGTCGGCGTAGGGCACCGCAACGACCCACAGGTCGTCACTCTGCCGCGTCATCGGGTGGTCGACACCACCGATGACGGCGACCACCGACACCGCGTCGGGGCGCAGGGTGCGCAGGATGGTCCAGTCGCCGGGTGCATCGTGGGCGCCGAGAAAGGCGTGCGGGTCGGGATGGGTCAGGCTGAACAGTCGGCGCAGATCGTGATCTGAGGCGGACGGCTCCGGTCGGGGGGTACTGCTCCTCGTGGTCACGATCTACCTCACTGCATCCGGTAGGCGAGTCGGCGGGCGGCAGCGGGATCGAGCGGCGGCAGCGCCAAGATGTGCGCGACCGCGTGCCACGGTTCCAGCTGGATGTAATTGGCCTGGCCCCAATGGAACTCCTGTCCAGACACCTCGTCGCGGACGGTGAACCGATCCTGCCACTCGAAGCCGAGCGCCGGCATGTCCAACCAGACCGTGGACACCTCGGTGCCGAACGGGTTCAGATTGATCACCACGATCACCCGGTCCCCGGACACCGGGTCGAACTTGGAGTATGCGATCAGCGACGGGTTGTCGATGTGGTGAAAAGTGATGTGGCGCAACTGCTGCAACGCCGGATGACGTCGCCGGATGTCGTTCAGGCTGGTGATCCACGGTTCCAGTGACTCGCCGCGGCTGGTCGCGGCCTTGTGATCGCGCGGTCGCAGTTCGTACTTCTCCGAGTGCAGGTACTCCTCGCTGCCCTCGGCCACCGCGACGTGCTCGTAGAGTTCGTAACCGCTGTACACCCCCCATGTCGGTGCCAGCGTCGCCGCCAATGCCGCTCGCAGCGCGAACATTCCGGGACCGCCGTGCTGCAGGCTGGCATGCAGGATGTCGGGGGTGTTGACGAACAGGTTCGGTCGAGCCTCGTCGGCGTGGTCGGCGATCTCACGCCCGAACTGTTCGAGCTCCCACTTCTCGGTCTTCCACGTGAAGTAGGTGTAGGACTGCGTGAATCCGATGCGCGCCAGTCCGTACAGACGGGCCGGCCGGGTGAACGCCTCGGCGAGGAAGAGCACGTCCGGGTCGCGCTTCTTCACCTCGTTGATCAGCCATTCCCAGAAGTTCGGGGGCTTGGTGTGCGGGTTGTCGACGCGGAAGATCTTGACACCCAGTCCGACCCAGCCGAGCACCATCTTCAGAACCGCCCGATACAGGCCGTTGCGGTCGTTGTCGAAGTTCAGCGGGTAGATGTCCTGGTACTTCTTGGGCGGATTCTCCGCGTACGCGATCGTGCCGTCGGGCTGGGTCGTGAACCATTCCGGATGCTCACGCGCCCACGGGTGATCCGGCGCGCACTGCAGCGCGAGATCGAGCGCGACCTCGAGTCCGAGTTCGGCTGCGCGGGCGATGAAGTACCCGAAGTCCTCGCGGCTCCCGAGCTCGGGATGAATCGCGTCGTGTCCGCCCTCGTCGGAGCCAATCGCCCATGGGGAACCCACGTCGTCGGGACCGGCGACCAGCGTGTTGTTGCGGCCCTTGCGGTTCACCTTGCCGATGGGATGGATCGGCGGGAGATAGACGATGTCGAAGCCCATCCCGGCGATGCGCGGGAGGTCGTCGACCGCGGTGAGGAACGTACCGTGCACCGGATTGCCCTCGTGGTCCCAGCCGCCGGTGGACCGGGGGAAGAGTTCGTACCAGGAGCCGAACAACGCGCGACGTCGATCGACCCATACCCGGTAGGAGCGTGACTTCGTCACCAGCTCGCGCACCGGGTGGACCGTCAGCAGCTCGGCCACCTCCTCGGATACCGCGAGGTTGATGCGGTTCTCCACCCGCCGGCGCCGGGCGCGTAGTTGGTCGATCGCGTCGTCGACGATCTCCTGGGCGTCGATCGGCACGACGTCGCGCGCGGCGGTGAGGACCTGCGCGCCCACCTCGAGATCGTTGGCGAGGTCTCCGGCGCCCTGACCGGCATCGACCTTCTTCAACACGGCTGAGCGCCAGGTGGCGTACGGGTCGCTCCACGCCTCGATGCGGAACACCCAGTACCCGACCGCGTCGGGGACGAAGGCGGCGTTGAAGATGTCGGGTTCGCTCGCCGGCTCCATCCGGACATCCATGCTGCGTTGACCGGGGCCGTCGACATGCAGGGTCACACCGATCGCGTCGTGACCCTCCCGCCAGGCCGTTGTCGATATCGGGATCAGCTCACCGACAACGGCTTTCGCCGGCAACTGCCCGGCGGCCACCAGAGGCGCGATATCGTCGATCCCCATCCGCCCGATCACCGGCGGCCTCCTCTCGTACAACCTGCGACCCTGACATGACGCATGTTCCCGGTGCACGGTGGCGCCGGCATCCCTGCCTTCCTCAACCGTAGGGGATCGCGGCCAGTCTGCCCAACGCAGAACGGACCAGATCACCATCGGTCGTTCGCCAGAACGGTGGTAACGAAGCGAGCAGATACCCACCGTATCCGGCGGTGGCGAGCCGGGAGTCCAGAACTGCGACGACACCCCGGTCGTCGGTGGAGCGGAGCAGCCTACCTGCGCCTTGTGCGAGCAGCAGCGCCGCATGATTGGCGGCGACGGTGAGGAAACCGTTGCCGCCGCGGGCCTCGACGGCACGCTGACGTGCGGTGAGCAGCGGGTCGTCCGGGCGGGGAAACGGGATGCGGTCGATCACGACGAGGCTGCATGACGGCCCGGGGACGTCGACGCCCTGCCACAGCGACAACGTGCCGAACAGGCAGGTCCGCGGGTCCTCCGCGAAACGCCGGACCAGCGACGCCGTCGTGTCGTCGCCCTGGCACAGCACGGGCTGGGCGCACCGAGCACCGATCGCCTCGGCGGCCTCACGTGCGGCGCGCATCGACGAGAACAGTCCGAGGGTGCGTCCGTCGGCAGCCTCGACGAGGCCGGCGAGTTCGTCCAGGGTCTGCTCGGCGATCGCGTCGCGGCCCGGACGCGGCAGGTGCCGGGCGACGTAGAGGATCGCCGATCTCGGATAGTCGAACGGGGAGCCGGCGTCGAGTCCCGACCACCGGGGTGGCGCGGTGTCCGACGGGGGTGTGCGGCCAGACGCCGTCCTGTCGATGGCCGGGTGTGCGACGGCATCGGCGACCCGATCCCGGGTGGCGGGATCGGCGCCGTCGGTGTCGCGGCGGCCGGCAGCGGGCAGCCCCCACGTCGCGGCCAGCGCGTCGAAGTTGCCCCCGATCGTGAGGGTGGCCGAGGTCAGGATGACCGTCGCGTCCGCGAACAGCGAGGCCCGCAGCAAACCACCCACCGACAACGGTGCGATGCGCAGCAGTGCTCGCGTGTCGTTGCCCACCTTGTCGTGTGCGACCCACACGACGTCACGACGCTTCGACTCGTCGGGGTGATCGAAGGCGCCGAGCAGTCGCACGACGGTGTCGTGGGTGTCCTCGAGCGCCGTCAGTGCCGCCGATCGTGCCGCCGCAGAGTCGTCGGTGCCGTTGCGGGCCGGACCGATCTCGTTGCGCGCCAACCACAACCGATCGCGCAGACTCGCCAGCGACTCGGGGGCGCCGGACGGCAGGCGGGTCCATTCCCGAGCCGGCATCTCGGTGAGCAGTCCGTCGAGGTCCTCTGCGGCGCCCAGCAACGAATCGGTCGTCTCGTCGTCGATCAGTTTGCCGCAGCGCCGGGCCACCAGGGTGATCGCGGCGCCGGACAGCTCGGCGGTGGACACCGATGTGATCCGGTCGACGAGTTCGTGGGCCTCGTCGACCACCACCACGTCGTGTTCGGGCAGGATGGTCGCCGGGCTCATGGCGTCGATGGCGAGCAGTGCGTGGTTGGTGACGACGACGTCGACCTGCCCGGCCGCCCGCCGGGCCCGTTCGGCGAAACAGTCGTCGGCATAGCTGCAGTTCGCGGCGCCGAGGCACTCGCGGGCCGACACGCTGACCTGACGCCAGGAGCGGTCGCTGACACCGGGCGACAGGTCGTCGCGGTCACCGGTCTCGGTGTCCGACGACCATTCGCGCAGCCGCGTCACCTCACGTCCGGTCCGGGACAACTCGAACGCATCGAACAGTTCGCTCGCCGGTTCCTCGGCGGTCCCGCTGTGAATCTTGTTCAGGCACAGGTAGTTCCCGCGGCCTTTGAGGATCGCGAACTGCGGTTCCCGGCCGAGTGGACCGGCGAGTGCGGCCGCGACCCGGGGCAGGTCGCGTTCGATGAGCTGTCGCTGAAGGGCGATCGTGGCCGTCGACACCACGACCGTCCGGCCGGAGTCAACGGCATGACGGATGGCCGGCACCAGGTAGGCCAACGATTTGCCGGTGCCGGTACCGGCCTGAACGGCGAGGTGCTCGCCGGTGTCGATGGCGTGGGCCACGGCTGAGGCCATGCGAACCTGGCCGTCCCGACGGGCGCCGCCGAGAGAGGTGACCGCGGCGTCGAGCAGCGAGACCACCGATGGGCTGGGGGTCATCGGCTGATCGTCACCCGGTGTGCGACGAACCGTCGTAGATCAGGTCGCCGTCGAGTTCGACCCCGGCTTCGCGCATCGCGCCGAGAGCTTTCGTGGACGTGGTCGACGACACCGCCGCGGTGAAGTTCAACAGCACCCGGGTGTCGAATCCTTCGCGTACCGCGTCGAGCGCGGTGGCGCGCACGCAGTGATCGGTGGCGATGCCGACGATGTCGACGTGACGGATGCCGCGATCGCGAAGCCAGTCGGCGAGGCCGGTGCCATCCTCGGCGGCTCCCTCGAATCCGGAGTATGCCGCGCTGTAGTGACCTTTGAGGAACTGTTCGTGTGCGGCCGAGGAATCGAGGTCCGGATGGAACGCAACTCCTTCGGTTCCGACGCGACAGTGGGGTGGCCACGAGTCGACATAGTCGGGCTTGTCAGAGAAGTGGTCGCCCGGGTCGATGTGATAGTCGCGTGTGGCGACGATGGTGCGGTAGTCGCCGAAGAGCTGGTTGACCGCGCGGGCGACCGCCGCACCGCCGTTGACGCCGAGTGCGCCGCCTTCGCAGAAATCGTTCTGGACGTCGACGACGATCAGGGCGTGATCCTTCGGGGCCTGGTCTGACATGACTGGCTGTGGTCCTTCCAAGTTTCGACGAATGGCGCTAGCCGAGGACGTATCGGGTGGGCACCGCGGGATCTCCGTGGGACAGGCCCAAACCTTCCCACGGGAGGCTGATCAGTGCATCCGCGAGATGGTCGCGGGCGTCGGCGAGCGTGGGGAGGTCCGCAACCGGATCACCGTCACGGATGAGGGGAATCTGTAACGGGCGCAACGAGAATCCATTGGCCGACGGTGGTCCGTCGGTGGGTCGGTAGAGCACTTCTTCCACAATGGTGCCCGATGGTCGGGCCAGGCGTGCCGCGGTCTTCGCGCCACCCTTGGACTCCTTGTGGCTGGATCGCTTCGCAACGGGCAGGCCGTCGACCTCGACGAGTTTGTAGATCATCCCGGCGGTCGGGGCGCCGCTCCCGGTCACCAGCGACGTCCCGACGCCGTAGGTGTCGACGGGTTCGGCGCGCAGCGATGCGATCGCGTACTCGTCGAGGTCGCCCGAGACGACGATCTTGGTGTCTCGCGCACCGAGTGAATCGAGCTGTTCGCGCACCTGCCGTGCCAGCACACCGAGATCCCCGGAATCGATCCGCACCCCGCCGAGGTCGGGGCCGGCGACCTCGATCGCGTTGCGGACTCCCTGGGAGATGTCGTAGGTGTCCACGAGCAGGGTGGTGCCGATCCCCAGGGCCTCGATCTGGGCGGCGAAGGCGGCTTTCTCGTAGGGGCCCTGCGGGCCCGAGAAGCCGAGGGTGAAGGCGTGGGCCGCGGTGCCGGCGCTCGGCACGCCGTAGGTGCGGGCAGCCTCGAGGTTCGAGGTCGCCGCGAGTCCGGCGATATAGGCGGAACGGGCGCTGGCCACCGCGGCGCGTTCGTGGGTTCGCCGCGACCCCATCTCGATGATCGGCCGACCCGCGGCGGCGCTGACCATCCGCGCGGCGGCCGAGGCGACAGCACTGTCGTGATTGAGGATCGAGAGAACAAGGGTTTCGAGCAGGACCCCTTCGGCGAAACTCGCCCGGACGGTGAGGATCGGGGAGCCCGGGAAGTAGAGCTCTCCTTCGCGATATCCGTCGATGTCACCGGAGAACCGGTAGTCGCGTAGCCACGCGACGGTCTCGTCGTCGAGGAATCGGCTCACCACGGCCAATTCGTCCTCACCGAAATGGAAGCGGGACAACTCGTCGAGGATCCGCCCGGTGCCGGCGACGACGCCGTACCGCCGACCATCCGGCAACCGGCGTGCGAACACCTCGAACACGCACGGCCGGTGCGCCATCGGGTGACGCAGTGCGGCGGAGACCATGGTCAGCTCGTACTGATCGGTCAGCAGGGCGGTGTTCTCGATGGTCACAATCGCTTACCCTATGTCCTATGGCGCCTGACGAGACTAGTGCGCACGAGGCTACCGTCCCGGGCGAGCGAAGCGACGGGAGATTCCACAGGGGCGAGCGAAGCGACGGGAGAATTTGCAGTGCGCGGCCCGACGACGGCGATTCCGGCGGCACCACGGTCGTGGAACCCGGGCTTGCCGAAAATGCCGAGGCACTCGACAGGCCCTGGGTGACGATCGTCTGGGACGATCCGGTCAACCTGATGCGATACGTCACCTTCGTTTTCCAGAAGGTCTTCGGCTACTCCGAGTCCCATGCCAACCAGCTCATGATGCAGGTGCACACCGAGGGCAGGGCCGTCGTCTCGGCGGGCGAGCGTGACAAGGTGGAGGGCGACGTCCGCAAGCTGCACGCCGCCGGTCTCTGGGCGACGATGCAGCGAGACAGCTGAGCGGGGACGACAACCACGTGCGTACCTGGAAACGCAAGGGCCGGGGCTCGTCGCTGCGTATCTGTTCGCAGCTCGATCCCCACGAGGTGGAACTGCTGTCATCGATGGTCACCTCGATGCAGGAGTTGCTCCTCGAACGGGAATCGACCGCACCCACCGATGAGCTCTCCGAGGTCACCGGCATCCGGACGGGCCACTCGGAGGCTCCCTCGGACGTGACCCTGGGCCGTTTGTTGCCCGACTTCCACCGGCCCGACCAGGATCGGGCGCCGACTGCCGAGATGGTGAACGGCGAGGTCAACCGCGCGTTGCGGAGCGTGCACGAGCCGCACATCATCTCCGCGAAGATGGCCGCCGCCCAGGTCGTGTTGGACACCCTCCCGCGCGGTGGCGGCGAACTCGCGCTCACCGAGGCGCAGGCGATGGAGTGGTTGACCGCGTTGAACGACGTGCGGCTGGCGTTGGGAGCGATGCTCGGCATCTCCGAGGACACTCCCGATCAGCTCCCGCCGGAACATCCCCATGCCGCCCATCTCGACGTCTACCACTGGCTGACCGTGATGCAGGAACTGCTCGTCGAGGCGTTGATGTGACGGTCTCGGATGCCTGAGCCGCGGTCGGCCGTCGCGGTGCCCGGAAATCGCCTCTCCGATGTGGCGGGGATCGTCGTCGGCCATCATCACCGGGTCGACGCCGACGCGACCGTGGCGGATCCCGACGGTCGGGTCGAAGGGCGAGGGTGGGCGACGGGAACGACCGTCGTCCGCGTGGACCGATCCGATGACCGGCCGGCGCCGGTGTGTGCGGTCGATGTCCGGGGTGGTGGCCCGGGAACCCGAGAGACCGATCTGCTGGATCCGGTCAACACGGTGCAGACCGTTCATGCTCTGGTGCTGACCGGCGGAAGTGCGTTCGGTCTGGCGGCTGCGGACGGCGTCATGGCAGGGCTGGAGGAGGCGGGCACGGGCTTGCCGATGGACGAGTTTGGTCACGTGGTGCCGATCGTGCCCGGTGCGGTGATCTTCGACCTGCCGGTGGGGGATTGGCGTCTGCGACCCGACGCCGAGTTCGGCCGGCTGGCGCTGGAAGCGGCGTCGGCCGACTTCCGCACCGGAAGTGTCGGTGCGGGAGCCGGTGCGCGTGCCGGCGCCCTCAAGGGTGGTATCGGTACGGCCTCGGTCACCCTCGAGGAGGGGCCGGCCGCCGGGGTCACCGTCGGCGCGTTGATGGTGGTGAATCCGGTCGGCACGGTCATCGATCCGGCGACGGGACTCCCGTGGGCGGCCACCGCCGACGACCTTGGTCGCCACGGTCTGCGTGCCCCAGCGGCGGATCAGCTCGCGCAATACGTGGACCTGTCGGCGAAGCAGACGGTGCTCAACACGACGATCGGTGTCGTCGCGACCGATGCGGACCTGGGATCGGCCGCCACCCGCCGGGTGGCGATGGCGGGCCACGACGGCCTGGCGCGCGCCATCGTGCCCGCCCATTCACCGCTCGACGGCGACACGATCTTCGCGGTGTCGACCGGTGGTGTCCGGCCGGAGCCGACCGCCGAGGTTCCGGCGGGGATGAACCCGGACGTGGCGGTGCTCGCCGAGGTCTGTCGTGCGGCGGCGGCGGTGGTGCAGCAGGCCATCGTCGGCGGGGTGTTGTCGGCGGAATCGGTGGCCGGCATCCCGTCGTTCCGCGATGTGCTGCCGTCCGCGCTGTCAACCCGACCCTGACCTCCGATCGCGGCTCTGACATCGGCCAGAGATCGGGCACCGGGTCGCGTGGCGCGACCCGGTGCGGGGGAGGTTCAGGTGCGCGTGTCACGCTCCGGCCGTGTCCTTGTTGCTCTGCGCCCGCCGGAACCAGCGCCGCAGTCCACGCGGGTGGCGAACCATCAGGACGCCGATCGCGGCGAACGCGATGCTGCGGGGCGCCTCGTAGACGAACCCGGAGATCCCCTGCACGGCCGGGATCGGCAGGAAGAACCCGGCCATGCCCAGGAGGGTGAGGATCGCGATCCACCGCGGCACCGTGCGGTTGCGGAGCAGGCTCGCGCCGAGCAGTGCCATGCCGAGAAGCATCGCGAGACCGCCGACGACATTGAGCACCTCGACGCCACGCGACTCGATCATGTGCCCGTTGTCGGCGATCAGATGCGCGGTCTCGGGGTTCGCCGCGAGCGGGTGGGCAACGAAGAGTTCGATGGTCAGATGGGCGGCGCCGGTGACGATGTTGGCGATCAGGTAGGTGAGGATGCCGATGAAGCCGGCCATGCCGATCCGGGGCCGCATCCATGCATACATGCCCGGCAGCCCGAGGATCACCAGCACCGTGCCGATGCCGATGAGCGCCTGGGCGAGCGGCGTTCCGGGCGCGGTGAGGGCCGCGACGGAATGGGCCTCGCCGTCGACGATGGGGTGCAGGACCCCGCCGGTGAGGGTGAGGACACCGCTGATACTCAGCGCGGTGCCGCACATCCGCAGTACAGTTTCGCGAGACGGACCACCGGGGGCGACGAACTCGTCGGCGCCGGTAGGGGTGAGCAGGAGTGCTTGTGTGTTGGTCATGAGCAAAGACTCGGCGAGAGCGCTGGTGTGATGCTGGTGCGCGACTTGTCGGACGACGCCTCCGAACACCACCCGGCCATCGCGGTCCTCGGATCCCTCGAAGTGCGCGCACCCGATGGCGATCTCGTTCCCACCTCCGCTCGCCGACACGTCGACCTTCTGGCGATCCTCGCCGCCGAGCGCAGCGTTCGATCGGCGGGATATCTGTGTGAGCTGCTCTGGCGAGGTGATCCGCCGGACAGTGCCCTGGTGACCCTGCAAGGCTATGTGCTGCGCCTGCGTCGTGCGCTGAAGACGG
This sequence comes from Gordonia prachuapensis, assembly GCF_036350515.1. Classification (NCBI taxonomy): domain Bacteria; kingdom Bacillati; phylum Actinomycetota; class Actinomycetes; order Mycobacteriales; family Gordoniaceae; genus Gordonia; species Gordonia prachuapensis. Next base: position 27,258 of record NZ_JAZDUE010000004.1, read on the forward strand.
TACCGGACATCCGGATCGACACCGAGGGAGGCGGATACGTCCTGAGGTGCACCGGTCCCAGTACCGATCTCGACCTGCTCGACGTGCTGTCGCGCGACGCCCGCGAGGCGTCCGCGGACGGGGACGTCGAACGAGCGGTGACCCTCCTCGTCGGCGCATTGCGGCTCTGGCGTGGCGATGCGCTCGCCGACATCGACGACATCACCGAGATCGCGCCGGAGCGCGCCCGACTCGACGAACTGCGCTCCGAACTCACCGAGATGTGTGCCGAAGGTCTGATCACCCTGGGCCGTGCGCGGCAGGCCGTCTCCATCCTCACCGAGGCACGTGGCCGACATCCGTTGCGGGAGGGCACAGCCCGACTGCTCGCCTTGGCCCTCCGGGACAGCGGCCGGACATCGGAGGGACTCGACGTCCTGGTCGATGTGCGACGGCGTCTGCGCGACGAACTCGGCTTGGACCCCGCGGTCGACACGGTCCGTGTCGAGGCCGAACTGCGTAGCCCGGTGACGGCTGAGCCGACGGCTGCGCCGGTCACCCGCCTCGTCGGGCGCGAGGATGCCACGGTCGCGATCGACCGGGCGTGGCGCAACAGTGCAGGCGAACTCACCGTCGTCACCGTGCGCGGAGCGGCCGGTATCGGAAAGTCGGCCCTGGTGGCGGACGCGCTCCAGCGGCATCGGGCGCCTGCGCTGTTCGCGGGCGGGCCCGCCGGGGCGAAGAACAGTGCGCTGGAAGCGGTCTCGACATGGTTGGATCAGCTCGCGGTCGATGGACGGGCCGTCCCGGAGAATCCCACGCCCCGCAGTCTCGCGTCGTTGCTGGCGACACTGGCCCGCGAGACGGGCCACGTCGTCGCCGTCATCGAGGATGCGCACCGGGTCGACGTAGACTCCCTGCGGATGATCGCCGCCGCCGCGCGCGTGGTGCGCGGACAGCCCGTACTGATGCTGATGACCGTTCGTCGCGACCCGGTCGCCCCAGATGTCGATGACGCCTTGCGGACGTTGCGCTCCGCGGGCCCACATCACCTGATCGACCTTGCCGGGCTGACCGACAAAGACGTGTCCGCGATCGTCGACGGCGAGTTGGGTTCTGCCGCAACCGGGGTCAGCGCGACGATCATCGAACAGAGTGCCGGGAGTCCGTTCGTCGCCGTGCAACTGTGCGATCTCGTCCGAGCAGGGGGTGACCTGACCCCGGGAATCGCGACGGCCGAGGTCATCCGGATGAAGCTCGACTCCGTCTCCGGCCCGGCTCGCCGGCTCGCCGACCTCCTCGCCGTCATCGGTTCTCGCGCCACCCTCGGGCTCGCCATGACCGCCGACGCGGAGCCGCAGTTCGACGATCGGTTGCGTGAGCTGGTCACCGCACAGATCGTCCGTACTGCCGACGGTTTCATCGACTTTGCGCACGATCTGGTGCGTGGCGCGGTCCTCGACCGCGTCGGCGCCGGACGCCGGTCAGAACTGCATCGGCGGGTCGCCGACGCGCTCGAGAGCACCACGCCCGACGCGGACACCGCCATCGCGTCGCATCGCAGCGCGGCAGCAATGGACCGACTGGACCCGTCTGCCGCCGAGGCCTGCGCATCGGCCTCTCGAACAGCTTTGCGGCACAGTGCGTTCCATGATTGCATCGAATTCTGCACACGCGGTCTGCGGCACGCGGGACCGTCCGAGCGGTACCTGCGCATCGAATTCGACTCCCTTGCCGGTCAGGCTCAGACACGGCTCGGAGACTATGACGCCGCGGCCGCCTCGTTCGATCGCGCCGGCCGCACCTGCGCCGACGAAGGCGATTGGGTCGGTCTCGGTCGTGTGGCCCTGCTGGGTTCTCAGAGCGGGGTGGGCGGGTACTTCTCCGGTTACGGCGTCGTGCAATCGGGTTCGGCTGCGCTGCGCACACAGGCTCTCGCGCACCGCGACGAACTGCCGGACCGCCTGGTGGCGGAGCTGGAGGCCGTCGAAGCCGTCGAACGAGCGGTCCACGGCATGCCCGGCGATCTCGACCATCTCGCCGAAGCGCGCGCCCGGTGCGAGCCGGGCAGCGATGCGTGGCAGCAGGTGAAGCTCGCCGAGTTCATCTGTATCTGGGATCCGGCCACCGTCGCCGAACGGAGCACGATCGCCGACGAGCTCTCCGATCTGGCCGGCGCCGACCTGCCGGCGCGCGCGACGGCGCTGCATCTGCGCCGGGTGTGCGCGCTGGAGTCGGGTGATCTCCGTCTGGTGCGCAGGCTGTCGGCCGAGTTCGCGCGTATCGCTGTCGATGGGGGCAGCGACACGGCCGCGATGCAACTGTGGTGGCGAGTGATGATCGCCGTACTCCGCGGCGACTACGACCGATCTCGAGAACTGATGCGTCAGGCCGTCGAAGGCCTGGGTGCCGTAGACGGACCTGCGCGTTTGCTCGCCGAGGCTTCGTTGCTGACCAGCCGTTCGATCGAACTGTGGCACAAGGGCCGTCTCGCCGAGGCCATGCCCGAGGTCGACCGCATGATCGAGGACATCGATGACGACTTCGCGTTGGTCGCCGCCATGGGGGCTGCCGAACTCGGCGATCACGGCCGTGCGTTGCGGCTGATCGAGACGATCCTCGCCCAACCCGGTCGCATGCACGGCCCCCGCCTGGTGACCCGTGTCCCGCTGCTCATCGAGGCCTTGCTGGTGGTCGCTCGCGATCCCCGGTACCGCAGCGAGGCCCAGGCGTTCGCGGGGCGGCTCGAGCCACACACAGAGGGCTGGGGAGACACGTTGCTGGTGCAGTGGCCGGGCCTGGTGTGCCTCGGTCCGTCCGGCTTGTACCGCGGGACCATCCGTGCACTCCTGGGACGGTCCGACGCCCGTGACCAGGTCGTCGCCGCGATGAACCGGGCCCGGGCCCTGGGCGCGCTGCCGTACGAGAAGCGGGCGGCGGAGCGGCTGACGATGTGGCCGTTCGTGGCGGACTAGGGCGGTGCCGGGGCGACTGCCTCGGTGCGCTCCCCGAGGAATAGCGTGATGGGCATCGGCGTTGATCGCCGGTGTGGTCCGTCGCCCGGGGTGACCGAGAGTTCAGGAGGAAAAGGGAGTGCTGACGATCAGCCAGGAACTGGTTGACGCCATGGTCGGGCATGCACGTGCCGACCATCCCGACGAGGCGTGCGGGGTGATCTCCGGCCCCGAGGGGGCGGATCGTCCGGAACGCTTCATCGCGATGATCAACGCCGAGAGGTCGCCGACCTTCTATCGGTTCGATTCCGCCGAACAGCTCAAGGTGTGGCGGGAGATGGACCGACGCGACGAGGAGCCGGTGGTGATCTACCACTCGCACACCGCGACCGAGGCGTACCCGAGCCGGACCGACATTTCGTACGCCAGCGAACCCAATGCCCACTACGTCTTGGTGTCCACGCGTGAGCCCGACACCGCCGAGATCCGGAGCTATCGCATCGTCGATGGCGTGGTGACCGAAGAGCCGATCGAGATCAGGAGCTGACCATGGCCGTAACCGTGTCCATCCCGACCATCCTGCGCACCCACACGGGGGGTGAGAAGCGTGTCGAGGCCACCGGTTCGACGCTGTCGGAGATCATCGACAACCTCGAGTCCGGCAACCCCGGCATCAAGGAGCGCCTGGTGGCCGACGGCAAACTCCATCGCTTCGTCAACGTGTACGTCAACGACGAAGACGTCCGGTTCTCCGGCGGTCTCGACACATCCGTCGACGACGGCGACGACGTCACGATCCTGCCTGCCGTCGCCGGCGGCCAGTAGTCCGTGGCGCGGTACACGTCCCTGATCGAGTCGGTCGGTCACACCCCACTGATCGGACTGCGGCGGTTGTCGCCCCGGTGGGACGAGACGGCCGAGGGGCCACACGTGCGGCTGTGGGCCAAGCTCGAGGACCGCAACCCCACCGGCTCGATCAAGGACCGTCCCGCTCTGCGGATGATCGAACAGGCCGAGCAGGACGGACTGCTGGCGCCGGGCTCGATCATCCTCGAGCCGACGAGTGGCAACACCGGCATCTCGCTGGCCATGGCCGCCAAACTCAAGGGCTATCAACTCATCTGCGTCATGCCCGAGAACACATCCGAGGAGCGGCGCTCGTTGCTGCGGATGTTCGGCGCCCAGATCATTTCGTCGCCCGCCGCCGGCGGGTCCAACACCGCGGTCGCGATGGCGAAGGAACTCGCCGCCGAGCACCCCGAGTGGGTGATGCTCTATCAGTACGGCAACGAGGCCAACATGCTCGCCCACTACGAGGGCACCGGGCCCGAGCTGTACGCGGACCTGCCCGAGATCACCCATTTCGTGGCGGGCCTCGGGACCACCGGAACCCTGATGGGTGTCGGTCGCTACCTGCGTGAACAGAATCCCGACATCGAGATCGTCGCAGCCGAGCCCCGCTACGGCGACGAGGTGTACGGCCTGCGCAACATCGACGAGGGTTTCGTGCCCGAACTCTACGACGACACGGTGCTCACTCGTCGGTTCTCGGTGCAGGGCGTGGATGCGGTGGCCCGGGTCCGCGAACTCATCGACACCGAGGGCATCTTCGCCGGCATCTCGACCGGAGCCATCCTGCAGGCCGCGCGTGGGATCGGCCGCAAGGCGATGAAAAACGGTCAGCGTGCCGACATCGGCCTGGTCATCCCCGACGCCGGGTGGAAGTATCTGAGCACCGGCGCGTACGAAGGTAGCCTGGAGGAGGCAGAGCAGGCGTTGGAAGGCCAGCTCTGGGCGTGAGCAGCGCTTCGCTGGCCCGACAAGCCTCGCTGGTCCACATATTCGATGGTCGAGTAGCGACGAGCGAGCGCAGCGAGCCCGACGCGTATCGAGACCCCGACGCGCTGTGAGTCCGACGCGTGTCCAGACCAGGTACCGACAGGAAGAGCAATGACCGTCAACCCCGCGCCGCCCGGATCGGGCACCACGGGCGCCCGCCCCCTGTGGCAGCGGTCGGTGATCATCATGGCCGCGATCACCGCGCTCCTGTTCGTCATCGAGGCAGTCGACGTCGCCACCGACTACCAACTCGACGCGGCCGGCATCGAGCCGCGAGAGATCGACGGGCTCGACGGCATTCTCTGGGCCCCGTTCCTGCACGCTGACTGGCAGCACCTGATCGCCAATCTCATCCCGGGACTCGTCCTCGGTTTCCTGCTGTTGATGTCGCGACGCTTCGTGATCGTCACCGCGATCGTATGGGTCGTGTCGGGGCTGGGGGTGTGGCTGTTCGCGCCGCCGTACACGGTGACCGTCGGTGCCTCCGGCATCATCTTCGGCTGGCTCACCTACCTGCTGCTGCGTGGCCTGTTCAATCGCGACATCTGGCAGATCCTCGGTGGTGTGGTGCTGTTCCTCATCTACGGCTCCCTGTTGTGGGGTGTGTTGCCCACCGATTCGACCGTGTCGTGGCAGGGCCATCTCTTCGGCGCCCTCGGCGGCGTGATCGCCGCCTGGTACCTGGCCGACCGTGACCGCCGCAAGTCCAAGAAGGTTGCCACGCAGCAGTTCCCGGGGGTGCGGTCATAGGGCCCGAGCACGCCCCCATCGGGATCTTCGACTCCGGTGTGGGCGGTCTGACAGTGGCCCGGGCCATCATCGACCTCCTTCCCGACGAGGACGTCACCTACATCGGGGACACCGCCAACGGGCCGTACGGGCCGCTCGCCATCCCCGACATCCGGCGCCACGCCCTGGCCATCGGCGACGACCTGGCCGAGCGGGGCGTGAAGGCGATCGTCATCGCGTGCAACACCGCGTCGGCCGCGTGCCTGCGCGATGCGCGTGAGCGCTACGCGCCGATCCCGGTCGTCGAGGTCGTCCTGCCGGCGGTTCGACGCGCGGTGGTGGCGACCAGGTCCGGTCGTATCGGGGTGATCGGCACCAAGGCCACGATCGCCTCACGCGCATACCAGGATTCCTTTGCGGCGGCCCGCGACGCCGAGATCACCGCCGTCGCCTGCCCGCGGTTCGTCGACTTCGTGGAACGAGGGATCACCAGCGGGCGCCAGATCCTCGGTCTCGCGCAGGGATACCTGGAACCGTTGCAGGAGGCCGACGTCGACACCGTCGTGCTCGGCTGCACCCATTATCCGTTGCTGTCCGGTGTCATCCAGCTGGCGATGGGCGATCAGGTCACGTTGGTGTCGAGTGCCGAGGAGACCGCCAAGGATCTGTTCCGGGTGCTCACCGAACTCGATCTGTTGCATCCCCATTCCGACCGCGATGCCGTTCGGGAGTTCCGGGCAACGGGCGATCCGGAGTTCTTCGCTCGTTTGTCGACCCGGTTCCTCGGGCCGGCGATCGGTCAGGTGCAGCACCTCTGAACCCGACCGGGTCATCGTTGGACAGTTGTGACCCCGTAGGCGAGTCCTGGTTCGACCCGCGTGGCACAGTAGGGCGTATGCGTTTGACCGTCCTCGGGTGTTCCGGAAGTGTGGGCGGGCCCGGTAGTGCCTGCTCGGGCTACCTGCTCTCGGTCGACGGTGAACGGCCGGTCCTGATGGACTGCGGACCGGGGGTACTCGGTGAACTCCAGGGTCGGGCGGACCCCGTCGACGTCGATGTGGTGTTGAGCCACCTGCACGCCGACCACTGCCTGGATCTGCCCGCGATGCTGGTGTGGCGCCGGTATGCGCCGCGCCCCGCCGAGGAGCGGGCCCGCCTGTACGGGCCGCCCGGCACCGCGGTGCGGATCGGTTCGGCGTCGTCGGAGATCAGCGGCGAGGTCGACGACATCTCCGACACCTTCCAGACCATCGAGTGGGAGGACCGGGTCGACGTCGACCTGCGCGGGATGACCATCAAACCGGTCCGCGTCAACCACCCGCCGGAGACCTTCGGACTCCGTGTGACCGGGCCCGATGGTCAGGTCGTCGCGTTCAGCGGTGACACCGGGATGTGTGACGAGGTCGTCGAGGTCGCCGAAGCGGCCGACATCTTCCTGTGCGAGGCGACCTGGACGCACGCACCGGACGACCGGCCCCCCAATCTGCACCTGTCCGGGTACGAGGCGGGCCAGATCGCCACCAAGGCGGGCGTGCGTTCCCTGGCCCTGACCCACCTGGCGCCCTGGTACGACGCGGAGGAGATCCTCGCCGAGGCGCGCTCGACCTTCTCCGGTCCGGTGAATCTCGTCCGTCCCGGCCAGGTCTTCGACCTGGTGCCCTGAGCAGTGAAATCTCCGGTGCCCGAGTAGCGACGTGCGAGCGCAGCGAGCCCGACGCGTATCGAGACCTCCCGCCTCGGCCGACGCCGGTGACCGATCGTTAGAGTTGGTGCCGTGACGACACGAGCTGACGGCAGGGCCGACGACGAACTCCGACCGATCACCTTCACCCGCGGTTTCACGACCCATCCGGCGGGTTCTGTACTGGTCGAATTCGGTGGCACGCGCGTGATGTGCACAGCCAGCGTGACCGAGGGTGTGCCGCCGTGGCGGCGCGGCTCGGGCCTCGGCTGGCTGACCGCAGAGTATGCGATGCTGCCGTCGTCGACCCACGAGCGCTCGAGCCGGGAGTCGGTGAAGGGCCGGGTCGGTGGCCGGACCCACGAGATCAGCCGACTCGTCGGCCGGTCGCTACGGGCCTGCATCGACCTCGGCGCACTCGGCGAGAACACCATCGCCATCGACTGCGACGTGCTGCAGGCCGACGGCGGCACCCGTACCGCCGCGATCACCGGTGCCTACGTCGCATTGGCCGACGCCATCACCTATCTGAAAGCCGCCGATCGGCTGAACGACCCACAACCGTTGTCGTGCATGATCGCCGCGGTGAGTGTGGGCGTCGTGGACGGCCGGGTGCGAATCGATCTTCCCTACGAGGAGGACGCGCGTGCCGAGGTCGACATGAACGTGGTCGCCACCGATGCCGGCACATTGGTCGAGGTCCAGGGCACCGGAGAAGGCGCCACCTTCCCGCGCGCCACCCTCGACAAGCTGCTCGATGTCGCGATGGCCGGAACGGAGAAGCTCTTCGAGGCGCAGCGTGAGGTGCTCGCCGCGCCGTATCCCGGCACGCTCCCGACCAAGTCCTGACAACGGGGTCCTGATGCCGAAACTGCTGGTGGCCAGCCGCAACGCCAAGAAGCTGGTCGAACTGCAGCGAGTGCTCGACGCGGCCGGTATCGACGGTATCGAGGTCATCGGACTCGATGCGGTGGACGAGTACCCGGAGGTGCCGGAGACGGGCGCGACGTTCGAGGACAACGCTCTGATCAAGGCGGTCGCCGGTGTGGAAGCAACCGGATTGGCATGTCTGGCAGATGATTCCGGACTGTCGGTGGACGCACTGAACGGAATGCCGGGGGTGCTGTCGGCACGGTGGAGCGGCCGCCACGGCGACGATCAGGCCAACAACGACCTGCTGCTGGCCCAGATCTCCGATGTACCCGATGATCGGCGGGGCGCGGCGTTCGTGTCCGCCTGCGCGCTGGTGGTCCCGTCGGGGGAGCGAACAGTGGTGCGCGGGGAGTGGCGGGGCACGATCCTGCGCGAGCCGCGAGGTGCCAACGGCTTCGGATACGATCCGTTGTTCGCGCCCGATGATGCTGTGGCGCAGGGTCGTTCGTCGGCCGAGCTGCCGGCGGAGGAGAAGGACGCGCTCAGTCACCGGGGCGCGGCGCTGGCGCGACTGGTGCCGACCTTACGGTCGCTGGCCGACTGACACCGGCTCGCCCTCCGCCCCGCCGTGGATGGCCAGCATCCGCGCCACCGAATCGGGCCAACGGAACAGCGCCGCGCGACGTCGCGCCGCGGATTCCCGCTCCGGGCGGGGGAGTTCGAGCACCTGCTCGATGGCCTCGGCGAACCCGACCGCCGTGTTGTGCGCCAGCGCACCGCAGGTCGGATCGACGAGGCCGGCGACCGCCGAGGACCGCGACGCCACCACCGGGGTGCCCGACGCCAACGACTCCAGCGCGGACAGGCAGAACGTCTCGTGCGGCCCGGGTGCCAGGGAGATCTCGGTTGTCGCCAACAACGCGGCCACCTGCCGGCGGTCGGCGAGGTGGCCCAGAAAGGTGACCGGTAGGCCGCGAGCGGCGCGTTGCAGCGCCGGTCTGCGGGGACCGTCCCCGGCGACGACGAGATGGACCCGTCGCCGTGACGAGTGCAGTTCGGCGATGGCCGCGATGCTGCGGTCAGGCCGCTTCTCCGGCGACAGCCGGCCGCAGTGGGTGATGAGAGTGGTGGTGTCGTCGGCGAAGCGCGCCCCGACCTCGGGGTCGGCATGGCGCGGATCGAAGACGTCGAGGTCCACCCCCAACGGTGCGTGCCGCACGTTGGTCGCCCCGATCCGGCCGAACTCGGCGGCGGCGAAGTCGGTGGTGCACACCACGGTGTCGAACGATCGCGCGGTGCGGCGGTTGGCCTCGTCGGCCATCGAGCGGGCCATGGGATGTGGCATCGCCATGCTGAGCAGGCGGTCGAGCCGCTCGTGCGAGACCATCGTCGAGTGCACGTCCCGGGCGCGGGCCCAGCGTCCGAAGCCGCGGAGCGTCAGCCGATCCGAGACCTCGAGAGCGTCCGGCCGCAGGTGGCGAAGGATGTCCGCGACCCGACCGGGTGACGCCACCCGATAGCCGCCCGAGAACGGCAGTCGGGGTGCGCGGACGGACAGACGATGGACACCGGACGGCAGCGTCTCGGCACCGTCGTGCGCTCCCGGAACGACGAGCACCACCTCGTGGCCCTCGGCGACATAGCCCGCTCCCCACCGATCCACCGCGGTCCGGAGGCCGCCCGAGCGGGCTCCGTAGAAGTTGGCGAGTTGCACGATGCGCACCCGCTCAGTGTTGTCCGTGGTGGGTGAACGGATGCCGACCACGGCGTCACGCGGCGGCGATCACCTCGTGAACCTCTCGTTGTGTCGGCATCGCCCTTCGTGACGACCCTCCGCAAGCTCCGGGTCTCCTCAGGGATCGGGTGGTGACTCTGGCCGTTCCCTGAGGAGCGAGGCGCCAGCCGAGCGTCACGAAGGGCGGTCAGAGACCGAACTCCGCCTTCACTTCCTGGGTGCGCTTGTGCTCGAACCAGAACGACAGGAAGGGAATGGTACCGGCGATGCAGGTGGTGATGATCTTGCCGAGGGGCCAGCGGACCTTGATGGCGAGGTCGATGGTCAGGATCAGATACACGAAGTAGACCCAGCCGTGCACGATCGGGACGAAATCGAGTGCATCGACGTCGAAGCCGTATTTCAGCACCAGCTCGGCGACGAGCAGCAGCAGCCACAGGCCGGTGATCCACGCCAGGACGCGGTAGCGCAGCAAGGCGCCACGGACCTTCTCCACGGGGGTCGTCGTGCCTGTGTCGGTCGTGTCGGTCACCTCGGGCGTTCCTCACTGCTCACGTCGGGATGGTCGGACCGATCGAGATCGGCCAGGAATGTGTTGTACTCGGCCAGCGCGGAGTCCTCACCCGCCGAGGGGCGCGAGGCCAACGAGGAAGCGCTCGGCGTCGTCGGCCGGTCGGGCAGGATGCCTGCCGGGATCTCGGTCGGACCCTTGGTGCCGTGCGCGACCTTGCTCTGCTCCGCCGAGTTGTTCTCCAGCACCACGAACCGGCGGTAGGCCCACAGCACCGCGACGGCGAACGCCGGCCACTGCAGCGCGTACCCGAGGTTCTGCGCCGTCCCCGACGACGACTCGTATCGATCCCACTGCCACCAGGCCAGTGTCAGACAGGCCACCGCAGCGATGACCACCAGCGCGATGAGCGCCGGACGGTGCCTGCGCCGCGGGGTGGACGAACCTGACTGCATACCCTCGACGGTACCTGGCCAGCGATGATCGGCTCGCGGGCGGTACGCTGACCCCGGCGCCGGTGTGGCCGGCGACACGCGCGAGTGGCGGAATTGGCAGACGCGCTGGATTTAGGTTCCAGTGTCTACGGACGTGGGGGTTCAAGTCCCCCCTCGCGCACCACGTGCGGTTGATCAGCGTGCCGCGCGGCCTTCCACGTAGTGGCGCCGGCACAGGGCCCGATAGACGACGGGTCCGTCGTGGGTGTCGCCCACGGCGATCACCGCACCCGTCCGGGCCACCCGTCCGTCGACGATGCGCGCGTTGAGGAATCCCGGCCGGCCGCACCAGCACAGCACGATCGCCTGCATCCGGTGAACCTCGTCGGCGATCTCCACGAGTCGGGCCGAGCCCGGGAACAGCACCGACCGGAAGTCGGTGAGCAGTCCGAAGGCGAACGCGTCGATCCCGGCGTCGTCGACGATCCGCGCCAGCTGGTCCACCTGGGTGGAGCTGAGGAACTGGGCCTCGTCGCAGACGAGGTAGTCGAGTTCGCGGCGCTCGTGGTGACCCAGCACCGTCGCCTGGAGATCGTCGCCGGGGCCGAGAGCGACCGCATCCGCACTCAGACCGATCCGGCTGGTCACCTCGGCCTCGCCGGAGCGATCGAGGGTGGTCAGGAGAAGGCCCGTTCGCCCCTGTTGTCCTTGGTTGAAGTGGGTCTGCAGCGCGAACGTCGACTTCCCCGCGCCCATCGGCCCGTGGTAGAAGATCAGCTCCGCGTCACCGTCCATGGTCGGAGAAGATACGCGGTCTCGGAATCAGCGGTCGTCGCCGCAACAATGCTTCGACGGGTTCGGCGGCACGTTCATGACGGGGTTGGCGTCGCAGAAGTTGTAGGGCTTCAAGGTGAACCCTGCGTAGTCGGTGGGCATGATGGGCCAGTCCTCGGTGCGGGGAAAGTGGGTCAGGCCGAACGTGTGCCACAGGACGATGTCCTCGCCGTCGGTCGGCCGGTCCGCTGCCTGGTAGGCAGGCAGTCCCTGCCCCAGCGCGCTCTGGTTCACGAAATCACCTGCCGCATACCGCTCGGAGGCATCGTATCGCGTGACCCAGAGCGCCCGGGTGGTGAAGCCGGCGCGCCCCGCGATCGAGGATTCCGGGTCTGCGAGCAGCATCGGGGTCTGCTCGGCGTGGAGTGCGTAGGAGGGATGATGGCCCATCCGGCCGGTCTTCTCGGTGTTCACGATGTGCCATGTGCGTCCCGATGCGGCGTCGGCCATCCGGGCGCCGTCGGCCTCCGATGCGATCCGCGTCCTGGCGACGGTGAACGCGTTGCCCCAGGGATTGCCGTCACCCATCGGGACCCGCACCGCGTCGACCTCGTCGACGGCGTTGGCGAGGCCGTCGACCATCATGTCGAGCCGGGCGCTGAACAGGTGCTGGTGATAGGGGAGGCCGAGGCCGGGCGCGACCAGGGTCTGGTATTCGGAGCCCTCCTCCGGGTACGCGGCGGTGAAGGCGATGCCCGTCAGCTTCGCCTCGAGCGCGATGGTGCCGTCGAGGTAGAGATACCAGTAGAAACCGTAGTCATAGTTGCCGACGGTGGTGAAGAAGCTGATCACCAGACGCCGTTGCCGCCGGACCTCGTTCATGCCGGTGAAGATGTCGGAGTGCTTCCAGAGCGTCCCGTAGTCCTCTTCGTGCATGCAGACCCCGTTCTTGACGGTCCGCGGCCCACCTTGCTCGTCGGCGAGGGTGAGGTCGAAGTAGTGGATCTCGCCGAGACAGTCGCAGCCCAGTGCCAGCTCGTTCGCATATCGACCGAACACGTATTCGCCGGTGTCGAAGTAGTTCTGCCAGTAGCGGCTCGGGGACGGATCCGCGTACGGGACGACCATCTCGTTGATCGACGCCCGGTAGAGGACGTCGCGGCCCTGGTACCGGAGTTTGCGAAGGATCAGGCCCTCGCGTTGATCGTAGGAGATGTCCAGGGACCAGTTGGCCCACTCGATGTGCTCTCCCGAGACGGTGAAGCTGGGACCCTCCGGTTGGGTGATCTCTATGGGCTTGAGACCTTCGAGCGGCGGGCCGGCGACCTCCGGGGTGTCGAAGTTGCCCGACTCCGCCGGTACGTCGAAGACCCGGTGATCGATGAGCTCGACGAGCTCGCGGTTGATGATGTCGACGTAGGCGCAGAGGCCGTCGACGGGATGAGCCCACGGTAGGTCCTTGTCGTGTTCCTGCACGAAGGCGAACGAGCGGACTATGCGCCTTCCGGCCTCGCCGGGGTTCTCGTAGGTTCCCGCCGACAGCGGTACGGCGACGGTCTTCGACGGATCGACGCCGCGTGTGCGCAGAGCGTCGCGCCAGCGGGGTTCACCGGCGAGGAACTCGGCGACGAGTTCGAACTCGGCATCCAGGATGGGCAGTTGGCCGACGGCGTGGTCGATCTCGTCAGTGGAGATCACCTGTCCCTGGGACACCGACACAACGGCGTCGAGTGCGTCTCCGGTGGCGGTGTCGAGCAGCATGACCCGGGCGTGGCGGTCCGGAGCCGGACCGGAGCCGGCGTCGAATGCGAGGATCGCCGACTTCTCGGGTTCGTCGAGTCCGACGTAGACGAACCGTGTGGTGGTCGAGACATGTCCGGCTTCGGCGAGAATGGTTCGTGCGGAGATGATCTCGGATGCGGTCAGGCTACGCAGCGGGTTGCTGAGGTCGGTCGGGGTGGGTGCGTCGTCGAGGGTGGTCATCGCAGATGTCGCCTTTCTGGCGTCCGGAGAACGCGAGCGCAGAGAGATCGCGTCGGGTGAGTGTTCCGTATGCCCCGGCATTGCGGCGACGGATGACGTTCCTGCACCACATGTAGCACGATCTCGGCGACGATGAGAGCCACTCGACGGCTCGGCGGTGTCGCCGAGCCGTCGAGTGGTGGTTGTGGCCGGTGTGGTTGCCGGCCCGTCGGTATAGGCGGCGTATCAGCCGCGGGCGTACCAGGCGGCCGCGACGAGGGCCGGTTGGCCGAACAGCCGCCCGAGGCGCTTGCCGTCGGTGTCGAGACCGAAGGCGTCGATCTTCTCCCGGTACTGATGGATGTTGCCCGGGAACACGGCGACGAAGAAGGCGGCGACGATCGCACCCACCGTCCGGCGGTGACGTGGGAGGGCGATCAGGCTCAGGCCCAGACCGACCTCGGCCACCCCGGAGGCGACCACCGTGAAGTCTTTGTCCAGCGGGATGACGTCCGGGACCTGGGCCTGGAACTCCTTGCGCTGGAACGTGAGATGGCCGATCCCCGCTGTGGTGAGGATGGTGCCCAGCGCAAGCCGTGCGATGCGGGGTCCGCGGGCGTCCTTCTTGGTACGAATCAGATCGAGGGAAGTCATGGGTCCTTTCGGAAGGTGTTGCGAGCGGGGACGTCGCTCAGTCGTCGGCGATGGTCAGCGTGACGTCGATGTTCCCACGGGTGGCGTTCGAGTACGGGCAGACCTCGTGCGCCTTGTCGACGAGTTCCTTGGCCGTCCCCGCCTCCATCGCGGGCAGCGTGACCTCGAGTTCGACGGCGAGCTCGAAGCCGCCGGAATCGTTGGAGCCCAACGACACCCGGGCGCCGACGGTGGAGTCGGTGACGTCGGCGCCGGCCTGACCGGCAACGAGCCGCAGGGCGCTGTGGAAGCACGCCGCGTAGCCGGTCGCGAACAGTTGCTCGGGGTTGGTGCCGACGCCCGAACCGCCGAGTTCCTTGGGCATGTCCAGGTCGAGATCGAGCTTCCCATCCGATGAGCGGGCGTGCCCGTTGCGGCCGTCACCGGTGGCGAGGGCCTCGGCGGTGTAGATCGGTTTCATGGTGCGTCCTTTCGGGTGGTTGCTTCATCGAGATGCCGGCGCAGTTCGCCGGTCAGTTGATGCAGTGTGGTGCGGAGTCGGACCAGATCATCGATGTCGAAGGGGATCTCGTGGTCGGAGTCCTGCTCGGCGGCCTCCGCGATCGCCGACGTCAGCGAGTCGTACACGCAGTCCGCGCGTGCCCCGAGGGCGGCGCCCTCGGGCGTGAGGGCCACGGTGACCGACCGTTCGTCTTCCGTCGATCGGCGGCGGGTCAGGTACCCGAGTGTCTCGAGCCTGCGGAGCAGCGGGGAGACCGTGCCGGAATCCAGTTGCAATCTCCGGCACAGCCGGGTCACGGTGATCTCGTCCTCTTCCCAGAGGACCAGCATCGCGAGGTACTGCGGGTAGGTCAGCCCCAGCTCTGCCAGGCCGGGCCGCTGCGCCGCGATCACTGCCCGCGACGCCGAGTACAGCGCGAAACAGAGCTGCTCATCGAGTCGAACATCGGTCACGTCATCGACGCTACACGATTTTGGTTGTGCACAACATAAGTTCCGCACGGGCCGCCGACCGTCAACCGCAGTTGACGCGAGGCGGCGCAGACGGCACGCTGGTGCCATGAAGACGGGATTCGACGCCGACGACGGGCGGACGCCGGTCGAGGAACTCGCGCGGGTCGCCGCCCGGCGACGCGACCTCGCTCGCGAGGAGGAGGTGGCGGTCCGGCGGGCTCGGCACGCCGGTCTCTCCTGGGCCGAGATCGGACTGCTGCTCGGCGTGTCCAAACAGGCCATGCACAAGAAGTACCGGAAGGTCGGATGACCGCCGGCATGCCGCTCACCGACGCGAACGTCATCGACGCGCTCGGCCGGGATCTACGCTGCGCCGGATACACCGGCGACGGGGTCGGCGATCTCCTCGGCGAGGCCGCGAACGAGGCGCTCGGTCGTGGTGTCTGGTGGCCCGCGCTCGCCGCCACCCTCGGCGTACCGGAGACGACCACGGCGCTCGCGACGATCGTACGCCTGTTCCTTCTCGGCTCCGACGAGTCCGAAAAAGATGTGGCGCAGTCATTCCCGGAATCCGGGATCGATGCGCTGCTCGGCAACGGCGTGCTGATGCGATCCGGTGGCGGCGACATGCTGCGGGCTGCGCTCGACATCCGTCCGCACGCCGACGACGTCCGTGATTATCTCGTGGTGTCCGATCAGGACGCCGTGATGCGCGCCGGTCCGGTGGCGCCCGACCACGTCCTCGGCATCGGTGGTGCGTCGGTGTCGTTGGCGCGGGCGGTGATCCGGCGACCTGTACATCGTGCACTCGACATCGGGACCGGCTGCGGCATCCAGGCGTTGCACCTCGACACGCACTGCGACGAGATCGTCGCAACCGACACCAACCCGCGAGCGCTGGCGCTGGCCGCGGCGACCGCTCGTCTCAACGACATGAGCTGGGACCTGCGTTCGGGCAGCCTCTTCGAACCTGTTGCGGGGGAGCGGTTCGACCTGATCGTGTCGAACCCGCCGTTCGTCATCGGGGCGGGAACGCAGGACTACATCTACCGCGATTCCGGTGTCGCCGGCGACGCGCTGTGCGCCGATCTGATCCGACAGGTTCCCGCGCATCTCAATCCTGGTGGCACGGCGCAGCTGCTGGCGAACTGGATGGTGCCGAACGACACGGATTGGCAGGACCGGGTGCGGGGATGGCTCGCCGGCACCGGACTCGACGCGTGGGTGGTGCAACGTGAGTTCGCCGATCCCATCAGCTACATCTCGCTGTGGCTCTCGGATGCCGGGGAGACGACCGACGTCGCGGCGGAGCGGGGTGCGCGATGGCTGGACTGGTTCCGCGAGAACGACATCGCCGGCATCGGGATGGGGTCGATCACCCTGCGGCGCCCGCCCGACGGGACGCGCGGCGAGCCGGACCAGGTCATCGAGGAGATCGTCGGCGCAGGGGAGGAGATCACCGGACCGGAAGCCGAAGCGTTCCTGGCTCGGCGCCACTACCTGCGGACGACGACCGACGACCAACTGCTGGCCACGAGGCTGTCGTCGGCACCGGTCTTCCTGGACGAGCAGTACCTCCCCGGCAGTGAAGGCTGGCAGCAGATCTCGGCCGCGGTACGACGCCCGGGCGGTCCCGGTGCGGTCCTCGGTGTGGACGAGGTCTCGCGAGCGCTTCTGGCCGGGTGCCGCGGTGAGGTGCCGTTGGCCGCGCTGATCGAATTGCTCGCCGGATTCCATGGGGTGGAGGCCGATGCGCTCGCGCAGGCGGCGCTACCGGTCGTGCGAGAGGCGATCGGGCGAGGGATTCTCTACGAGGCAAGGTAGATGATCGCCCTTCGTGACGGGTCGGGGGTGGGCCAATCACCTGGTCCCTGAGCATCCTATGGCGTTGGGGGTCAAGAGGTCGCTGATGGTGGTGGTGGCGTGGGGGTATGGCCGCGGGGCGTGGTGGTGGTGCTCGCGGCTTGGGGTGTGGCTTGAGGTGTGGGTTCCGGGCCGGGGTCTGCCCTGACGCGTGCTCTACCTAGCGTGCAAACGGGTTGGTGCCCAACATCCTTCATCCGAGCTTTGGTCGCGTGAGGGTGGGACTGCTCAGGCTCAGGGTCGGGTTTGGTGCCCGAGGAGATTGCGAGCTTGTCCCGGTCGGAGGGGTTTTGGGGTCAGGCGGCGGTCCTTTCGGTGGTGCTCGGCGCGGGGCCGGCCAAGGCGGGCCAGCACCCGGCGTGGGCGCGGCTGCGTCATCTGGAGGAGATCCGGAGCGCTAGCGGAGGATCGTCACGAAGGGCCCTTCGTGACGCTCGCAAGCTCGCTCCTCAGGGACCGGGGTGAAGCTCGCTACTCAGGGCGGCGCGCTCGCAAGCTCGCTCCTCAGGGTCCGGCGGACACGCTCGCAGGCTCGCTCCTCAGGGATCGGGGGAGACGCTCGCAAGATCCCTCCGGTCCGACCGGCCCGTGGCCGGGGTGTCGGGGCCGCCGGGATGCCTCCGAAACCGGTTGTGCAGCACCATCGGCAGCCGGTGCAGTTTGTCGATCGCGAACTCGCGGCGGAACTCCGCCCACGCCCAGCACAACCCGAACACCACGATCACGACGCACAGACTCGTCGTCGTGCTCCATGGGCGATGGGCGATGTGAATGGGCAGGATGACGAGCGCGAGTGCTTGCAGCACGTAGGAGTCGAGGCTGCGGGTGCCGGTCATCACCAGCGGGCGGAGCCAGTCGTGATGCCAGCGGCGCAGCAACATCACGAACACGCCGTAGATCGCCGGCACGAGCAGCCACGCGCCGACGGCGCGTGCGGGACGGAAATCCAGCTTGTCCGCCAGCGCGGGTTCGAACCGCATCCACGGCCCCGCGTCGACCCCGAAGTGCATCAGGAGTGCGAAACCGACTGCGCTCGCCACGACGAGTGCGAGGTGCCGTTCGATGACGCCCGCCACATCCCAGTCGCGCCACTTCCAGCCGATCACCACCGCGGGCACGAACATGATCTGCCAGCCCGCCCAGTTCTGGATGCGGTGTCCCGCGGTGAATGAGGTGACGTAGAACCAATCCGGCGACCACAGCAGTGAGATCCCGTACAACACCAGGGACCCGGCGACGATGATCTGCCACCGGTTCCGCATCAGCAAGGGAAACAGCAGGTACGCCGACGCCATCAGCACCATGTACAGCAACAGGATGTTCCCGCCGCTGGGGAGATAGCGCATCGTGAACGCCAGTTGCAGACCGTCCGACCAGCCGTCGACGGGGAGCAGCAGGGTGAGCCACCGGTGCCCGGCGAGTGCGGCGGCGACCGCGACGATCGAGATGGTCAGCTGGCACACGTACAGAACCGCCAGCCGTCGTGTCAGGCGCCGATACGCGAACCGCAACGACGCACGTTCGATCCATCGCCGGTAGACCAGGCCGAGAACCAGCCCCGAGAGCAGCACGAACGCCGACATCCCGTCGACGTACGGATATGCATGGGTGGGCGCCGCGATGCGCGTGCCGGCGGCGAAATGCAGCGAGATCATGCTCCAGATCGCGAGCCCCCGCGTCGCGTCGATGGCGAGATCTCGATTCATCGGGTGTCAGAATACCTGGGGCGGAGCAGGATCCCGGTCTCGGCGAATGCGGTGTCGCGGAGATGACGTGTCGCGACACACCAAACGCCCGGTCCCTCGACGGAGACCGGGCGTCTGGCCAGTGCGATCAGGTGTAGAGGTCCGCGATCGCCTTCTTGTGTGCGTCGTGGATCACGTTGCGCTTCAACTTCATCGTCGGAGTCAGCTCGCCCGACTCGATCGTGAAGTCGCCCTCCAGGATGGCGAACTTCTTGATCGCCTCGGCGTTGGACACCTTGGTGTTGGCGTCCTTCACGGCCGCATCGATCTCGGCCCACAGGGTCTCGTTCTGTGCGAGGTCCGCCATCGAGGTGTCCGCGGGCAGGTTGTGACGCTCGAGCCAGCCGGGCGCGGCCTCGGGATCGATGGTGATGAGCGCGGCGATGAACGGCTTGTTGTCGCCCACCACCAGGCACTGGGAGACCATCGGATGCGCTCGGATGGTGTCCTCGAGCTGTGCGGGGGAGACGTTCTTGCCGCCCGCGGTGACGATGAGCTCCTTCTTGCGACCGGTGATGAACAGATAGCCGTCGTCGAGGTGACCGATGTCGCCGGTGTGGAACCAGCCGTCCTTGATCGACTCGGCGGTGGCCTTCTCGTTCTTCCAGTACCCGCCGAACACGACGGGGCCCTGGAGCAGGATCTCACCGTCGTCGGCGATGGCGACCGTCACGCCCGGGACCGGTCGTCCCACCGAGCCGACCTTCTGGTGCTCCTCGTTGTTCGCGGTCACCGCGGCCGTGGTCTCCGACAGGCCGTAGCCCTCGTAGACGGGGATGCCGACGCCGCGGAAGAAGTGCCCGAGGCGGGCGCCGAGGGGCGCGCCACCGGAGATCGCGCCCTCACAGTTGCCGCCGAGCGCGGCGCGCAGCTTGCCGTACACGAGCCGGTCGAACAAGGCGTGCTTGATCTTCAGACCGAGTCCGGGACTGCCGTCCTCGAGCGCCTTGCTGTAGGCGATGGCCGTGTCGGCGGCGCGGTCGAAGATCGAGCCCTTGCCGCCGTCGTAGGCCTTCTGCTTGGCGGAGTTGTAGACCTTCTCGAAGACACGCGGAACCGACAGCACGTAACTCGGCTGGAACTTGCCGAGATCGTCGATCAGGTTCGGGATGTCGTTGGTGTGCCCGAGGATGACACCGTTCTCGATGCAACCGACGGCGACGACGCGGGCGAACACGTGGGCGAGCGGAAGGAACAGCAGAGTCGACTTGCCCTCGACCATCCCGGCGCCGACGGCGTCGCGGGTCGCGGCGCACTCCGCGAGGAAGTTCGCGTGGGTGAGGACCACGCCCTTCGGCTTGCCGGTGGTGCCCGAGGTGTAGATGAGGGTGGCGGCATCGGACGACAGGGCCTGGGCACGGCGGGCGTCGAGTTCCTCGTCACCCAGTTTGGCGCCCCGCTTGGTGATCGTGGCGAGCGCATGATCGTCGATCACGAGGGTCTCGCGCAGCGCGGGTGCCTCGTCGATGACGCGGATGTGCTTGGTGTAGTGCGAATGTCCCTCGACGAACAGCAGGGCGGTGCCGGAATCCTCGAGGATCCACTGCACCTGGTCGGGCGCTGAGGTCTCGTAGATCGCCACCGTCGTGGCGCCGGCCCGCCAGATGGCGTAGTCCAGAACGGTCCACTCGTATCGCGTCGACGACAGAATCGCGACGCGCTCGCCCGGTTTGATTCCCGATGCGATGAGACCCTTCGCCACCGCGTCCACCTCGTCGACGAACTGCTTGGCGGTGACGTTGATCCACTGATCCCCGGAGCGCCGCTTCAGCAGCGGCATCGTCGGACGTTCGGCCCGATAGCGGAGAATGCTGTCGATCGTCGTCGCCTTGTCCTCGATGGCGAGGTCGGACGGTGTGGTGTATTGCTGCATGGCGGCTCCCCTACGCGCACGAAATGGGTCATAACGGACACTGTGTTGTCCGCGTCAACACGTCAGCTCTGTTGAGTGGAACTGACGGTACCAGTATCCGTGGTCGGCATCACAGAATGGTGTCCGCGGAGCGTAGCGGCGGTCACAGCACTCCGTGTCAGATCTCGAGGATTCCGCCTGCGGGGCGTTCGGCCACTAGAGTTGGCCAGTGTGAAGAGGACTGCGCGCGCATGAGTGCCACCGAGGATCCGGACGGCTCCACGGGAGCCGGTGACATCACCTTCGACGACCTCGACATCGCGCCGAAAGTCCGGCAGGCCATCGCGGATGTGGGCTACGAGACGCCGTCGCCGATCCAGGCCGCGACGATCCCGCCGCTGATGGACGGTCGCGACGTCGTGGGGCTCGCCCAGACCGGAACCGGGAAGACCGCTGCCTTCGCGATCCCCATCCTGTCGCGGCTCGACACATCGAAGCGCCGGCCGCAGGCGCTGGTCCTGGCCCCCACTCGGGAGTTGGCGCTCCAGGTCGCCGAGGCCTTCGGGCGTTACTCCGCGCACCTACCCGAGGTTCGGGTCCTACCGATCTACGGCGGCCAGAGCTACGGGGTGCAGCTGTCCGGTCTGCGCCGTGGTGCCCAGGTGATCGTGGGGACGCCCGGCCGCGTCATCGATCACCTCGACAAGGGGACGCTGGACATCTCCGAACTCGACTTCCTGGTGCTCGACGAGGCCGACGAGATGCTGACGATGGGTTTCGCCGAGGACGTCGAGCGCATTCTCGCCGAAACCCCGGACGACAAGCAGGTCGCGCTCTTCTCGGCCACCATGCCGAGCGCCATCCGACGTCTCGCACAGCGCTACCTGAACGATCCGCAGGAGATCACCGTCAAGTCGCGGACCGCGACGGCGCAGAACATCACCCAGCGCTATCTGCAGGTGTCGCATCAGCGCAAACTCGACGCACTGACCAGATTCCTCGAGGTCGAGACCTTCGACGCCATGATCGTGTTCGTGCGCACCAAGTCGGCGACCGAGGAACTGGCGGAGAAGTTGCGTTCGCGCGGATTCTCCGCGGTCGCGATCAACGGCGACATGGCGCAGGCACAGCGCGAGCGGACCATCAACCAACTCAAGAGCGGCTCCATCGACATCCTCGTGGCCACCGACGTGGCCGCACGCGGGCTCGATGTCGACAGGATCTCCCACGTCGTCAACTACGACATCCCACACGACACCGAGTCCTACGTCCACCGCATCGGTCGCACCGGTCGAGCCGGTCGGTCCGGAAACGCCTTGTTGTTCGTCTCCCCGCGAGAGCGGCACCTGCTCCGGGCCATCGAACGGGCCACGCGATCGACCCTCGCCGAGATCGGTCTACCCAGCGTCGAGGACGTCAACGCCCAGCGGGTGGCGAAGTTCGCCGACTCGATCACCGAGAACCTCGCGTCCGACAACCTCGACCTGTTCCGCAAGCTCGTGGAGAACTACGCGCAGGAGCACGACGTCGCCATGGCCGACGTCGCCGCGGCATTGGCGCTGGAGACACGTGACGGCGGCTTCCTCATGGCGCCCGATCCGCCCGAGGGTGAACGAGCCGAGCGTCGGGAGCGGGCGCCACGCCGGTCCGGTGGCCAGTTCGCCACCTACCGGATCGCAGTCGGACGCCGCCACAAGGTGTCACCGGGGTCCATCGTCGGCGCCATCGCGAACGAAGGTGGGTTGACCAGGGGGGACTTCGGCAACATCAGCA
Source organism: Gordonia prachuapensis (assembly GCF_036350515.1). NCBI lineage: Bacteria > Bacillati > Actinomycetota > Actinomycetes > Mycobacteriales > Gordoniaceae > Gordonia > Gordonia prachuapensis. The sequence goes on from NZ_JAZDUE010000004.1 coordinate 49,570, forward strand.
TCCGTGACGACTTCTCGCTGGTCGAACTGCCCGAGAACCTCGACAACGAGACCCTGGCGTCGCTGCGGCACACCAAGATCGGGAAAAACCCCATCGACATCCGGCGTGACTACGGGCCGCCACGCACTCGCGGCGGCGCCAAACGCGGGCAGGGCCAGCGCGGCGGCGGAACCCGCGACGGCTACGCGAAGAGGTCGGACACCTGGGGAAAGCGCGGTCCGAAGCGGATCGCCGGCCGCGGCCGCGGCTGAGTGAATCCCTAGGAGTCCCTGAGAATTTCACGCCGCGTGGGGCAGAACTTGCCGGATCGAGATAATTCCGTAACCTTTGTGTGGGGGCTCGGAGGATACGTGATCGATGACCACGCCACGGCGTGGGGCACCGACCGGAGCCGACGCACACCCCCGATCATTCGACAACGAGATACACACAGGAACGGTGAGTCACCAGTGTCAGTGGTGAATTCGATAACAGCAGCCGACGCCCGAGAGCATTGCCAGTCGTCGCGTGCAGTCCTCGTCGACGCACGTCCGCAGGTGATGCGCCACCAGGGAAGCCTCCCCGGGGCGGTCGTCGTGGAGCCGACCGACGTGCGCGAGCAGTTCACGCCCACGCCGTCGGGCACATTCCCGATCGTGCGCAACCCCGACACCGAGATCGCTGTCGTGTCCGTCTCGTCCCAGGCCCCCGTCATCGCCGAGGAGATCGCCGGCCTGGGCTACACCAACGTGCGCTACGTCGACGGTGGCTACCGCGCGATGCGGTCGCAGTTCCAGGAGTAGTCCGGTCTCTCGGGCCGGCGTCGGATTGGTAGCGTGCGGGAGGTATCCACGCCCGTGATCCAGCCGAGGACGCCGGCGCAGGCGTACGCAGGAGGGATCGATCACCGATGGCCGAGGAGACCGACACGTCGCAGCCGGACCAGGTCGTCCGGCTGATCGGTTACCTCCGCGAACTCGTCCGCTCCCGCTTCGACGTCGTCACCGACGTCGGCGATCATCCCGGCGTGCTCTGGGTGGGGAAGTCCACCGCCGTGCCGGTGCGGACGGCGGCGGTCGCCGGGCAGACGGTCATGGAGCTCGGCCCGGCCGATGACGCGCACGCGGAACTCACACGGATGGTGGGTGAGCTGCAGGAGGACCCCGATGGCCTCGAGCTCGTCCTCGCCAACGCGCTCGTCTCGGTGCACGACGCGACCGCGCCCTCGGACGAACCGCCGCTTCGACATGAACATCTCGTCACCCAGCAGGTCGTAGCGGACCGCGACGACGAGACCGGCTCGATCCGGGTCGTTCTCGGGGCCGGAGCGGTACCCGTCGTGCACGACTCATCCCTCCTCGCCACGGTCGACGGCGTCGACCTGTCCGGTACCCTCAAGACGCGCGCGAAACTCGCCGAACTGTCCAGTCCGGTCGGACCGAAGATCGGCGACCTGATCGACGAGTGGCTGTCCCGGGTCGCTGTGGACCGCGATCGCGTGTCGGTCTCGGCCGACCTGCGTCCGGCGGTCGTGCTCCGTCGACGCGGCGTGGCCGCCGTGCTCGACTTCTACGACGCCATGCTCGCGGAGCTGCGTGCCGAATCCGAGGATGCGCCGGTCGGCCTCGCGCAGCTCGTCGCGCCGATCGAGGCGCCCGACCGCGTCGCGGCATTGGCGAGAACCGGCGCGAAGGCTCCCGACGAGCTCGTGCGGGAGGCGTTGTATCCGTTGCCCGCCAACGTCGAACAACGCGACGTGCTCGCCCAGCTCGGACTCGACACCGGGGTCGTGGTGGAAGGCCCACCGGGGACCGGCAAGACGCACACGATCGCCAACCTGACTGCGGCATTGCTGGCACAGGGGCAGCGCGTGCTGGTCACCAGTGAGAAGGCGCATGCGCTGCACGTCCTGCGCGACATGCTGCCCCCGGAACTGCGCGATCTCACCGTGTCGATCGCCGATGTCGGCACCGACGATTTCGAGGCGACGGTGTCGAGTGTCGAGGCGATCGCGGACCGGAGGTCTCGATACCAGCCCCGGGTGGTCGATGCGGAGATCGCGGACGTGATCGGAAAGCGCGATCAGGCGCTGCGCCGGCGCGAACGAGTCCTCCGCGAACTCTGGTCGGCGCGCGAGTCCGAGACGGAGGTGCACGAATGGGTGGCCGGTGACTACCGCGGCACCGCGGCCGAAGTGGTACGCCAGTGCAAGGCCGACGAGGAACGATACCGGTGGCTCCCCGGTCCCGTCGAGGGTGCGACGCCTCCGCTGGACACCGGCGAGTTCGAGCGGCTCAGGGCCCTGCTGACGAGCACCCTCGGCTCGGAACCACGTCTGGGTCAACGACTTCCCGACCTGGCCACGCTACTGCCGGAACCAGCAGTGCTCGACGACATCTGCGCACGGATCGCGCAGCGGCCCACCGATCCCGAAGTCGGGAGCGGGTCTCTGCTGTCGATCCTCGACGATGTCGAGAGCGCACGGCTCGTCCGGATCAAGGAGGTGTGCGAGCGGCTCGCGGTGGCGGCCGGCGAGGTCTCGAACTTCCCACCCGCGATCGTCGACATGGCGGATCGCCTGCTCGACGGCCAGGCCGCCCATCTCTGGTCGCGGGTCGTGGGTCTCTCGCCGGTGATCGCCGACGCGGCCGAACGCGATCGTGCGATCGGTGGCCATGTCGTCGACGTCGACGGGGCCGGCCCGGGCGACGACGCGGTGTTCGCCGCCGCGGCCGACCATCTGGTCGGCGGAGGGCGCTGGCGAAGCAGGCTGCTGCGGTCGCCGCAGCAGCGGGCCGTCGAGGAATCCCGCATCAACGCCACCGTGGACGGCCGGGCACCGACCGATGAGCAGGGTCTGCGTCTGGTCGCCGACCATCTGGCGGTTCTCGATGCCGTGGGCAAGGTGCAACGGGTGCTGGCGGACCTGCATGTCCCGGTGGACAACACGGGATCCCGGTCGGCGCAGCTGAACGCGCTGGTGCGACTCGACGGTCAGTTGGCGTGGATCTCCGAACTGATGACCGGGCGTGACCAGCTGGTCCGCGAACTCGAGGCGATCAGTCCCGGTGGTCCACGCCCGCGCAGCGTCGCCGACGTGTCCGCCGTGGCCCGGCAGGCGGGCGCGATCGCCGCGACCAACGACGCCGTGCTCGCCGAGCACGAACTGGCCGACTGCGCCTACCGGCTGGCCGCCGAGGTGGAGCAGGGGCCCTCCCCCGAGGGCGACGCGCTGTTGTCGGCGTTGGCGGGCGCCGACCCCGACACCATTCGCGACGCGCGCCGCGCCTGGAACACCGCCCGGGACGAACTCGCCGACCAGACAGCGCTCGACCTGTTGACCCTGCGACTGCGCAGCAAGGCTCCCGAACTCTACGCAGTGTTCACCGACACCGCGGATGATCGTTTGTGGCACAGGCGGTTACGGGATATCGATGCCGCCTGGTCATGGCGGCGCGCGCAGACCTGGATCGAGGAGCGCAGCGATCCCGGACTCGAGGGTCGCCTGCAGTCCGAACTCGACGAACTCGAGGCCGACATCGGCGCCCTCACAGTCCGCCTCACGGCCGCGCGGGCGTGGCGGGCCTGCCTCGAACGCATGACGGTCGCCGAAGTCCAGGCGCTGCAGTCCTACCGCGATCACATGATCAACCTCGGCAAGGGATCGGGCAAGTACGCCAACCGCTTTCGTGCCGCCGCCCGCGCCGCGATGGAGCAGGCACAGGGCGCGGTACCCGCCTGGATCATGTCGATCAGCCAGGTCGCGGAGACCGTCACGCCGCGCCGCGACGCGTTCGATGTCGTCATCGTCGACGAGGCGAGCCAGGCCGACATCACGAGCTCGTTCCTGCTGTGGTTGGCGCCGCGTGTCATCGTCGTCGGCGACGACCGACAATGTGCACCGAGCGGTCTCACCGGCACCACCCTCGACGATGCGTTCGCCAAACTCGACGCCCACCTGCCCGACCTCCCGACCTACCTCCGGGACGGACTGACGCCCCGGTCGAGTCTGTTCTCGCTGCTGCGGAGCCGATTCGGGCATCTCATCCGCCTGCGCGAACACTTCCGGTCGATGCCCGAGATCATCGAGTTCTCGTCCCGCCAGTTCTATTCAGGCGCGCCGCTGGTGCCGGTGCGGCAGTTCGGCGCCGACCGCCTCCCGCCTCTGCGTGCCGTCCATGTGCCGGATGGGGATGCGAGCGGGCAGGGTCAGGGTCTGGTGAACGAGGCCGAGGCGATCGCGATCACGGATGCGCTGTCGGCGTGCCTGCGGGACCCGGCCTATGACGGAGCGGATTTCGGGGTCATCGCTCTGCAGGGCACCAAGCAGGTCGACGAGATCACGCGACGACTCCGGGAGACGCTGACCGACCGGCAGTGGCGTGAGCGGAGGTTGCGGGTCGGCACCCCGCCGGATTTCCAGGGTGACGAGCGTCGGGTGATGTTCCTGTCGATGGTGGTGTCGGATTCCGCCGCGATCGCGCCGCTGACCCGTGCGGAATCCCAACGGCGGATCAATGTGGCCGCATCGCGCGCGATGGACCAGATGTGGCTGTTCCACTCGATAGACCTCGACGATCTCAAGGCCAACGATCTGCGTCGGTCACTCGTCGCGTACGTGGAGTCCAATCAGGGACCCACACTTCCGCCGATGCCCGAAGACGTCTCGGAAATCGAACGGCAGCAGCCGTTCTCGAGTCTGTTCGAGCAGCGGGTGTTCAACCGCCTGACGGAGCGCGGGTACCACGTGGTGCCCGCGATGACCGTCAACAACCGCACCATCGACCTCGTCGTCACCGGGGCGGATGCCCGGATGGCCGTGGAATGCGACGGCGATACGTTCCGGACCACCGGCGAACAGGCACGATCGGACATGGAGCGGGAACGCGAACTCCGCAGGTGCGGATGGGAGTTCTGGCGTGTTCGCGAGTCCGAGTACGAACTGGATCCGGACCGCGCGCTCGCCGGACTGTGGGAGGCGCTGGATCGACGTGGGGTCAAGCCAGGGTCGGTGCCCGGTCCGAAGGTCGTCGGCGGCGCGGCCGCGAACAGTGGAGAATGGACGCCCATCGACCTCACCGCCGGCGAGTGACCACGTTCATCTCCCGGGTATGAGCTTGGCCGCCAAGATTTTTCGAGGGTGAGAGCGCCACCGGGGGAGGAGCCGGTACTCAGCCCACGTGCGCGAGGAGTGCGGGAAGCCCCACGGCTGCCGACGCGCGGACGCTGTGGGTGACGAACCGACTCAACGCCGACGGCTCCGGATTGAACTCGATGACCGGCACGCCGCGGTCCAGCGCCTGCTCGGGTAGCGCGGCGGCGGGGTACACCACACCGCTCGTGCCCACCACGAGGACGACGTCGGCGAACGCGAATGCGTTCTCCGCGGCCTGCCACTCGCCGGCCGGCAATCCCTCACCGAACCAGACGACCCCCGGCCGAACAGGAGACAGGCAGACCGGGCACGACGGGGGTTCCACGCGGATCTCCTGCACCGCCCGCTCGGGGTCCGCGTCGGTGCCCTGATACGGGCGACCGCAATTGCTACATCGAGGGGCGAACAGACTCCCGTGGAGGTGACTGACCGCCGTGCTGCCGGCTCGCTCGTGCAGGTCGTCCACGTTCTGGGTGACGACGAACACCCCGCGGTCGCGTTCCAGGCTCGCCAACGCCCGGTGGCCGGCGTTGGGAGCCGCGCCCCGGACCAGTCGTGCACGCCACTGATACCAGGCCCAGACGAGGCCCGGATCGTTCTGCCAGGCGGCGGGAGTCGCGATCTCGGTGGGGTCGAACCGCGCCCAGAGCCCGGTCTCGGTGTCCCGGAACGTCGCGATCCCGCTGTCCGCCGACATCCCCGCGCCGGTGAAGACGGTGACGACCTCGGCCCGACGGACCGCCTCGACCGCGGCCGCGGGAATGGCGATGTCGCCCTCGCGCCGGGAGACGGTGTCGTCGGTCATCGCGAGTCCCTCGCCAGTGCTGCTCGCAGGATCTCCGCGGTGTGGTCGGGGTCCGGGTCCCGCCGGACGACGAGTCCTTTGGCGAAACTCAACTTGTCACCGTCGTGTCGCGGCACCACATGGAGATGAGTGTGGAACACCGATTGAAAGGCCGCGCGGCCGTCGTTGAGCACCAGATTGACGCCATCGGCCGCGATGTCGCCGCTCTTCATCGCGGCCGCGATGCGCTGGCCGGCGGCGAACAGTCGCGCGCCCACCTCGGGGGCCAGGTCCGCGAGTCCGGACGAGTGATCGCGGGGCAGGATCAGGGTGTGGCCCCTGGTCACCGGACGGATGTCGAGAATCCCTATGACCGCGTCGTCGCGGTAGACGGTGCGGGCGGGCGCGGACCCCTCGACGATGGCACAGAACACGCAGGACGACATGACCCCCGAGGGTACTTTTCCGCCCCTGGTGCAGGTCGATCGGACGGGGCCCCGCGACGTCGCCACCAGGAGTGGAACACATCACATAACGATTTCATAACGCACCGATTCGGGGGTCCGAACCGCCGATCGAGCGCTCGGGCGCCGCGCCTCAACTGCACCGATGCCCGAGGGCCGCGAGCGTATTTCGGTGAACACCTGTCCTACCGCCGAGGTTACCGGTGGGTATACCGGCGGGTTCGATTTGAACATGAGGAAACCCTCATTTTCGTGTGTCATCATTGGGTCACGTTCACGCCGACGGTGACTCACGGATGAGTCCCGCGAGCCGCGAAAAGCACTGCGCGGCAGGTGTGTTCACCAGTGTGCCATTGACTGCTGCCCTGGACCCGACCAGGCCGACCGACGCCCGACGTGCGGATACATTCCGCGCTCCGCCGCCGACTACCAGCCCCCGAGATCCACGACCCGACACGCCCGCGAACGTGTCGAGACAAGAGGAGTGCACGTGACCGTCGACCAATACCGCTCCGGAGCACAGGGTGCCGCGCACTCGAACCGCCCCACCGCGCCATTGATCGATCGTCTCGCCGACGGCGAGCCGTATGCCATCAGCTTCGGCGGACAGGGCTCGCCGTGGTTGCCGACCCTGGCCGAACTGGTGGTCGACGCAGATCTCGAACACCGCATCGCGAAGATCGTCGCCGCCGCGGAACGCATCATCGACCCGGTCGCCGACCAGGTCACGATCGCTCTCGTCGACGGCTTCCACCCGTTGACCTGGGTGCGGGCTCACGACGCCGAAGAGGCCGTCCCCAGCGACGCCGAGCTCGCCGACTTCACCTTGTCGGGCCCGGGCGTCCTGTTGACCCAGCTCGCCGCCATCGAGGCGCTCAAGAAGCAGGGCCTCGACACCGCGGTCATCTCGCCCACGGCCGTGATCGGCCATTCCCAGGGCGCGATCGCCACTCACGCGATCGGCGCCGACGGCCAGGTCGCCGAATCGGGGCAGGGCCTGCTCCTGGCCATCGCACAGCTCATCGGTGCCGCCGGCACCCTGATCGCCCGTCGTCGCGGGCTGGCGACCACCACCCACGGCACTCCGATGCTCGCGGTCTCGGGGGTCGCGCCGGAACGCATCTCGGACATCCTCGTGGAGTACCGGGCAGGTCTCAGCGACACCGAACTCGCTTCGGCGCCGGTACTGGCGATCAACAACGGGCGTCGATCGGTCGCGTTGTCGGGTGCGCCGCGCCACCTCGCCGCGTTCGCCGCCTTCTGCGAGCGGATCGCCGCCGAGGAGGCCGACGACCGCAAGCGCAAGGTCACCGGTGGTGCACCGTTCGCCCCGAAGTTCGACGATCTCAATGTCAGTGTCGCGTTCCATCATCCGACGATGGCCGAGGCCGTCGACCTCGTCGCACGCTGGGCGGAGGAGTGCGGGATCGACCGTGACACCGCCGTGACGCATGCGCGTGCGGTGCTGGTGGACCCGGTCGACTGGGTCGCGACCGTCGACGACGTCGTCGCGTCCGGTGCGACGTGGATCCTCGACTTCGGCCCCGGCGACCTGGCGACCCGCCTGAGCTCGGCGCTGGTCCGCGGCCAAGGCGTCGGCCTGGTGCCGGCCGCACTGCGGGTCGGACAGCGAAACCTCTTCAGTCCCGGCGGTATCCCGGAAATCGCCCGGCCGTGGCATCAGTTTGCGCCGCAGCTGATCGCACTGCCGAACGGGCGGACCGCAGTGGACACCGCCTTCACCCGACTCACCGGCCGTTCGCCGATGCTGCTCGCGGGAATGACCCCGACGACCGTCGACCCGGCGATCGTCGCGGCCGCCGCCAACGCCGGCCACTGGGCCGAACTCGCCGGCGGCGGGCAGGTCACCGAACAGATCTTCGCCGACAACGTCGCGCGCCTCACCGACATGCTCGACGACGGGCGGCAGGCGCAGTTCAACGCGCTGTTCCTGGACCCGTATCTGTGGAAGCTGCAACTCGGCGGCAAGCGTCTCGTGCAGAAGGCGCGCGCCCAGGGCGCCCCGATCGACGGCGTGGTCGTGTCGGCGGGCATACCCGAACTCGAGGACGCCGTCGCCCTCGTCGACGAGTTCGTCGAGGCCGGACTGCATTACGTCGCTTTCAAGCCCGGCACCGTCGAGCAGATCCGCGCGGTCGTGCGCATCGCGGCCGAGGTCCCGCATCACCCCGTGATCGTCCAGATCGAGGGCGGGCGCGCCGGCGGCCACCACTCGTGGGAGGACCTCGACGACCTGCTGCTGGCCACCTACGGTGAGCTGCGGGCCCGCGACAACGTCGTCATCTGTGTCGGCGGCGGGATCGGCACCCCGGAACGTGCCAGTGAGTATCTGACCGGCACCTGGTCGGCGGTCTACGGCTACCCGGCCATGCCGCTGGACGGCATCCTGGTCGGCACCGCCGCGATGGCCACCAAGGAGGCCACCACCGCACCCGAGGTCAAGCAGCTGCTCGTCGACACCGTCGGGTGCGACGGCTGGATCGGTGCAGGTCACGCCACCGCCGGAATGGCATCCGGGCGTAGCCAACTCGGCGCCGACATCCACGAGATCGACAACACCGCATCGCGCTGCGGCCGACTGCTCGACGAGGTCGCCGGCGACGCGGACGCCGTCGCCGAGCGCCGCGACGAGATCATCGCCGCGATGGAGGGCACCGCCAAGCCGTACTTCGGCGACATCGCCGACATGACCTACCGGGAATGGCTCGACCGCTACGCGACCCTCGCCGTCGGCGACGGACGCTCCGATCAGATCCCGTGGGCCGACATCACCTGGCAGCAGCGGTTCGTCGAGATGCTGCAACGCACCGAGGCCCGCATGAACCCGGCCGACTCGGGCGAGATCCCGACCATGTTCGCCGAGATGGGTTCCACCGACGACCCGCACTCGGCCATCGACGCCATCGGCAGCGTCTACCCGCAGATCGAGACCGATGTGCTGCACCCGGCCGACGTGGCGTTCTTCCTCGAGTTGTGCCGGACCCCCGGCAAGCCGGTGAACTTCGTGCCCGTCATCGACAAGGACGTGCGCCGCTGGTGGCGCAGCGACTCCCTGTGGCAGGCCCACGACGCCCGCTACCCGGCCGACGCCGTGTGTGTGATCCCGGGCCCGGTCGCCGTCTCCGGTATCACCCGGGTCGACGAGCCGGTCGGCGACCTGCTCGACCGTTTCGAGGCGCAGGTCGTGACCGACCTGCACAACACCGGCGTCGAGGCCCTGGCCGTGGACTCCCGCAAGCGGGTCGGTCTGGTCGGCGACGAGGGCGCGATCGTCGCGGTCCTCGAGGCCGAGGACGTGGACTGGGCAGGTCGGATGGTGTCGAGCCCGATCGCTCTGCTCGGCGACGTAGACCGCTGGGACGTCGTCGATCCCGGCCGCGCAGAGCACGAGCCGACCGGCTCGGTCCTCGAACGCGTCGCGGGCGCGCCCGACCAACTCGACGGCTCACGCTTCGACCTCGTCACCCCTATCTCCGGATCCTCGGTGCGTATCCCGCTGCACATCGATGCCACGATCCTCGACGGCGGCAGCCCTCGGGTCGGCATCGACGAGGCGTCGGCCGCGATGACCGAGATCCTCACGGTGGCCGCCGGTGGCGCCCTCGCCGAGGTCACCGACAAGGTCTCCACCACGACCGTGGCGTGGGACCCCGACGGCGTCGCCGACCACGCGGCGGTCACCGGCTACACCATGCCGGCCCACCTGCGTCCGACGACCCCGACCGCGCCGTTCGGCTTCGCGGTTCCCGACACCCTCGTCGGTGCGTCCTGGCCGAGCGTGTTCAGCGTCATCGGCGCGGCCCGTACCGATGACGGAAGGCCCGTCGTCGAGGGGCTGCTGGACCTGGTCCACCTCGATCACGCGATCCACATCGTCGGCGAGATCCCTGCCGACGCCACCGAACTGACGGTGACCGCCCGCTGCGGGGCGGTGACCGACACCGAGGTCGGCCGGGTCGTCGAGGTGAGCGTGGACATCGCGGGGGCGACCGGTCCGGTCGCGACCCTGGCCGAGCGATTCGCCATCCGCGGACGACTCGGTGCGGCGGAGCTCGCCGATCCCGCCCGCGGCGGCGGCGCCACCGACGACGAGACGTCGGCGACCCGAAAGCTGCTGCGCCAGGCCACGATCACCGCGCCGAGCCGGATGACCGGCTTTGCCGCGGTGTCGGGCGACCGAAACCCCATCCATACCGATGCCGCCGCCGCGAAACTCGCCGGTCTGGGCGAGCCGATCGTGCACGGGATGTGGCTGTCGGCAGCCGCACAGCAGGTGGTCACGGCCACCGACGGCAAGCAGCCGATCCCGTCGCCCCGCCCGCTGGTCGGCTGGACCGCACGGTATCTGGGCATGGTGCGGACCGGCGACGAGATCACCGTGCGGGTGGACCGTGTCGGGCTGGACGCGGGCCGCGAGGTCGTCGAGGTCAGCGCCAAGGTCGGCGATGACCTCGTGATGAGTGCGACCGGTCTGCTGGTCGCGCCGCGCACCGTGTACGCGTTCCCCGGTCAGGGCATCCAGAGCAAGGGCATGGGCCTCGACGCCCGGTCGCGCTCCAAGGCCGCCCGCAAGGTGTGGGATCGCGCCGACAAGCACACCCGTGCAGCGCTCGGGTTCTCCATCCTCGCGGTCGTGCGCGACAACCCGACCACGCTGGTGGCGAACGGGACCACCTACAACCACCCGGACGGCGTTCTCTACCTGACGCAGTTCACCCAGGTTGCGATGGCCACGTTGGGCGTCGCCCAGATCGCCGAACTCAAGGAGTCCGGCGGATTCGTCGAAGGCGCCATCACCTGCGGACACTCGGTCGGTGAGTACAACGCGCTCGCCGCCTGCGCAGGCGTCCTCCCGCTGGAGGCTGTGCTCGAGGTCGTGTTCCAGCGTGGCGAGGCCATGCATCACCTGGTGCCGCGAGACGAGTTGGGCCGCAGCGACTACCGGATGGCCGCGATCCGTCCGAGCCAGTTCGGACTCGCCGACGCCGACGTCACCGGCTTCGTCGCCGATGTGGCCGCCTCGGTCGGAGAGTTCCTCGAGGTCGTCAACCTCAACCTGCTCGGCTCCCAGTACGCGATCGCCGGAACGGTCCGCGGCCTCGAGCACCTCGAGGACGAGATCGAACGTCGCCGACTGGAGTTCGGCGGGAAGCGGTCGTTTATCCTGGTACCCGGCATCGACGTCCCGTTCCACTCCAGTGTGTTGCGCGCCGGTGTGCCGGAGTTCCGCTCGAAGCTCGAGGATCTGCTGCCCGAGCACTTCGATCCGGCCATCCTCGTCGGCCACTACATCCCGAACCTGGTGCCGCGGCTGTTCAACCTCGGACGTCCGTTCGTCGAGGAGATCGCCGCGCTGGTCCCGTCCGATCCGCTGAACGCGGTTCTCGCCGACTGGGATTCGTGGGCGGCCAAGCCGAGCGACCTGGCCCGTGTCATCCTCATCGAGCTCCTGGCGTGGCAGTTCGCCAGCCCGGTGCGCTGGATCGAGACCCAGGAACTGCTCTTCGCCGGCCCGGAACGCGGCGGACTCGGCGTGCAGCGGTTCGTCGAGATCGGCCTCAAGGGCGCCCCGACGCTCGCCGGTCTGGCGACCAACACGCTGAAGCTCGACGACTACTCCGCGGCGACCACCGAGGTGGCCAACGTGGAGCGCGACTCCGACCTGATCCTGGCCAAGGACTCCGGCCCGGAACCCGAGGACGACGTCGACGAAACCGTTGCCGAGGCCCCGGCCGCACCCGAGGCGCCCACTGCCACTGCGACACCGGCGGCTCCCGCCCCGGCGCCGGCAGCCGCGGCGGGGCCGCGTCCGGACGACATCGCCTTCGGTCCGGCCGACGCGGTCAAGTCCGTGATCGCCCTGTGGACCAAGATGCGCACCGACCAGATCGGCTCCGCCGACACCATCGAGGCGTTGTGTGACGGCGTGTCGTCGCGCCGCAACCAGCTGCTGCTCGACATCGGTGGCGAGTTGGGTCTCGGTGCGATCGACGGTGCCGCGGAAGCGGACATGACCGCACTGTCGTCCACCGTCGACACCCTCGCCCGCGGATACAAGCCGCTCGGCCCGGTGCTGACCGACGCTGTGGGAGACCAGATCCGCAAGGTGCTCGGCCCGGTGGGCAAGCGTCAGTCCTACATCACCGATCGCGTATCGAACGTCTGGCAGCTGGGTCCGGGCTGGGGTCTGCACACCACGGTCGCCGTCGCACTCGGTACCCGCGACGGTGCCAGCGTGCGCGGTGAGGACCTCGGCAACCTGCTCGACGGGCCGCTCACCAACGCCGACTCGCTCGACGCGCTGATCGACCGCGCGGTGACGACCGTGGGTGCCGCGCGCGGCATCTCGGTCGCCAAGCCGGCCGCCGAGGGCGGGGGCGGCGCGACCGTCGACGCCGCGGCGCTCGGCGAGTTCACCGAACAGATCACCGGACGGTCCGGGGCACTGGCCTCGGCGGCCTACACGGTGCTCGCCAAACTCGGCCTGGCCGACGAGGTGTCGACCGCGGAGATCGTCGAGGACCCGAATGCGGCGGTGGCCGAGCGGGTCAGCACCGAGCTCGGTTCCGATTGGGCGCGTACGGTCGCACCTGCGTTCGACGTCGCGAAGGTCGTCCTGGTGGACGACCGGTGGGCCACCAGCCGCGAGGACCTGGTCCGGCTGTGGTTGGCCGACGAGCATGATCTCGACTCCGACTTCGACAGTGTCGTCGGCCGTTTCGACGGTGCCGGTCGTACCGTCGCCCAGCACGCGACGTGGTGGCAGGGCAAGGCGCTGGCCAACGGAAATGCGGTGCACGCCCGGACCTTCGCGGCGATCGCCGAGGCAGCCGAGAAGCCGGCTGCGGGTGAGTACGCCGACGACATCGCGGTCGTGACGGGTGCGGGCAAGGGATCGATCGCCGCATCGGTGATCGGCGGCCTGCTGGCCGGCGGCGCGACCGTCATCGCCACCACCTCGCGGCTCGACGATGCGAAGCTCGCGTTCTACAAGAAGCTCTACCGGGAGAACGCGCGGTTCGACGCCGCTCTCTGGGTGGCACCGGCCAACATGGCGTCGTACACCGACGTCGACGACCTCGTCGAGTGGATCGGCGCCGAGCAGACCGAGAACCTGGGTGGCACGACGTCGGTGATCAAGCCGGCCATGAAGCCCACCCTGCTGTTCCCGTTCGCGGCGCCGCGCGTCGCCGGTGACCTCACCGATGCCGGTGGTCGCGCAGAGCTGGAGATGAAGGTCCTGCTGTGGTCGGTCGAGCGGATGATCGCCGGACTCGGCGAGATCCACGCCGATCACGACATCGCCGCCCGCGTCCACGTCGTCCTGCCCGGATCCCCGAACCGCGGCATGTTCGGCGGCGACGGGGCCTACGGCGAGAGCAAGGCCGCACTGGACGCGCTCGTGACCCGTTGGGCCGCAGAGGAATCCTGGAGCACGAAGATCACTCTCGCCCATGCCCTGATCGGCTGGGTGCGTGGTACCGGACTGATGGGCCACAACGACGGCATGGTCGACGCCGTCGAGGCTGCGGGTGTCCGGACCTGGAGCACCGAGGAGATGGCCGACAACCTGCTCGGCCTGTGCACCCCGGAGCACCGCGCCGGCGCACGCAGTGAGGCCATAGTCGCCGACTTCACCGGCGGGCTCGACCCGTCCGTCGACCTCAAGGCGCTCGCCTCTGCTGCCGCGGATTCCGCGGTCGCCGAGGACGAGGAGTCCGAGACGCAAGACGTGGCAACGGTGTCGGCGTTGCCGGCCCCGGCTCGCGCTCCGCAGGGGATGACCCCGCAGTGGCCGTCGATCGACGCGCGCCCGGAGGATCTCGTCGTCATCGTCGGCGCCGGTGAACTCGGGCCGTACGGCTCGGCGCGCACCCGCTTCGAGATGGAGGTCGACGAGAAGCTCTCCGCCGCAGGCGTCGTCGAGCTCGCCTGGAACACCGGCCTGATCCACTGGGACACGGCACCGAAGCCCGGTTGGTACGACACCGAGACCGGAGACCCGGTGCCGGAGAGCGAGATCGCCGAGCGCTACCACGACGAGGTCGTCTCCCGCTGCGGTATCCGCCGCTACGCCGACGACGGCGCCATGGTGGACAACACCTCGCCGCTGCTGACATCGGTCTTCCTCGATGAGGACCTCACCTTCACGGTGAGCTCCGAGACCGAGGCCCGCGCATTCGCCTCGGCGAACCCGGAGAAGACCCGCGTCGCCGAGAACGCGGAGACCGGCGACTGGCAGGTCACCCGACTGGCCGGCACGGAGATCCGTGTGCCGCGGCAGTTCTCGCTCACGCGGACCGTCGGCGGGCAGATCCCGACCGGATTCGACCCGACACGCTGGGGTGTGACCCCGGACATGGCCGAGTCGATCGACCGGGTGGCCCTGTGGAACCTGGTTGCGACCGTCGACGCGTTCCTCTCGTCGGGCTTCACCCCGTCGGAACTGATGCGGTGGGTGCACCCCGGTCTGGTGGCCAACACCCAGGGCACCGGCATGGGCGGCATGACCTCGATGCGTGAGCTGTACATCAACACCCTGCTCGGGGAGTCGAAGGCCAACGACATCCTGCAGGAGGCGTTGCCGAACATCGTCGCCGCACATGTCGTGCAGTCCTACGTCGGCAGCTACGGTGCGATGATCCACCCGGTCGCCGCGTGCGCCACAGCGGCGGTGTCGGTCGAGGAGGGGGTCGACAAGATCCGGCTCGGCAAGGCGATGTTCGCCGTCGCCGGCGGCTTCGACGATCTCGGTATCGAGGGCATCGTCGGATTCGGTGACATGTCGGCGACCGCGGACTCGGCCAAGATGGCCGAACGTGGCATCGATGAACGCCGGTTCTCCCGGGCGAACGATCGTCGCCGCGGTGGATTCGTCGAATCCGCCGGTGGCGGAACGATTCTGCTCGCCCGCGGTGACGTGGCCGCACAGATGGGTCTGCCGGTCCTCGGTGTGGTCGCGTGGGCGCAGAGCTTCGGTGACGGCGTGCACACCTCGATCCCGGCTCCCGGGCTCGGCGCATTGGGCGCGGCGCGCGGCAACGATGCCTCACCGCTGGCTCTGTCGCTGAGCGCGCTGGGAGTCACCGCCGACGACGTCGCGGTGATCTCCAAGCACGACACGTCCACGCGGGCCAACGATCCCAACGAGTCCGAGTTGCACGAGCGGATCGCGTCGGCCATCGGCCGCGGCGACGGTGCACCCCTGTTCGTGGTGTCGCAGAAGACGCTGACCGGTCACGCCAAGGGCGGCGCTGCCGCCTTCCAGCTGATCGGGCTGTGCCAGCTGCTCCGTGACGGCGTGATCCCGCCGAACCGCAGCCTCGACTGTGTGGACGAGCAGATGCGGGAGTACCCGCACCTGGTGTGGCCGCGGGAGACCCTGCATCTGGGTGAGCGGTTCCCGCTCAAGGCGGGTCTGCTGACCAGCCTCGGCTTCGGCCACGTGTCCGGGCTGATCGCCGTGGTCCACCCGGAGGCGTTCGTCGCGACCCTGGACGCCGAGCAGGCCGCGCAGTACCGGCGGGTGTCCGCCGAGCGCGCTCGCAAGGGCAACCACCGTCTCCTGGAGGCGATGTGCGGTGTCGAGCCGGCCTACCGGCGCCCGGCCAACCGTCGCTTCGACGAGGCCGTCGACGAGCACGATGCCGAGGCAGGCCTGCTGCTCGATCCGGCGGTCCGTCTGGCCGCCGACGGCAGTTACGGCCGCGCAGGCGAGGTGGTGTGACCGCCGGGGCAGATGCGGCGATGAGCGTTCTGGGTGTGGGCATCGACATCGTGTCGATCCCTGAGTTCGGCGAGCAGTTGCGCCAGCCCGGCACGACGTTCGCGGATCGGTTCACGGT
The DNA here is from genome assembly GCF_036350515.1 of Gordonia prachuapensis. Taxonomy (NCBI): domain Bacteria; kingdom Bacillati; phylum Actinomycetota; class Actinomycetes; order Mycobacteriales; family Gordoniaceae; genus Gordonia; species Gordonia prachuapensis. The sequence continues at coordinate 65,818 of NZ_JAZDUE010000004.1, forward strand.
CCGCGAACGTCGCGACGCCGCCGCCGGGACCGGTGACGAGGCCCGTCATCTCGCCGCTCGCTGGGCCGCCAAGGAAGCCGTTGTGAAGGCATGGTCGGTGAGCCGGTTCTCCCGTCAGCCGCTGCTGCCGCTGATCCGGCACAGCGACATCGAGGTGGTCACCGACAACTGGGGTCGTCCGGCCATCCGCCTGGGCGGCGAGATCGGCGAGATCCTCGTCGACACCCGAGTCCACATCTCGTTGACCCACGACGGTGACACCGCCGCCGCCGTCGCGATCCTCGAAGGCGTCTGACGCCTTTTCGCGCCCGCCGGCTGCGGGAGAACGCGGTTCGGCGTGGCTCCCGCGGCCGACCCGCGTCGGCTGGCCAGACCCGCGTGACGGCGCGAACGGGGGTTCAGTCCTCGGCCGTCGTCTCTTCGAGCAGCAGATAGCCGGCGAGCATCCGTTTCAGCTCGGCGACCGACTGATCGTGGTCGTGGCCGTCCTGCACCGAGAAGCTGAGCACCGAGTAGGCCGTGTGCACCAGCACCTGCGACATCATCTCGCGGCGGGTGCGCTGGGTCGGGGTCAGCGGCGCCAGGATCTTCGCGACCTGGTCGGCGAGCACCCGTTCGTTCTCCGAGGCCGTCGCACGCGTCGCGGGAGTCGACTGCACGGCCAGCCAGACCGCCCGGCGCGACGGATCGTCGCGCCACAGGGCGGCGAGATGGTCGAGGAACTTCTCCAACAGGTGGGGCCATTCGAGCGACGGGATCTCCGAGGCGAACGCGGCGAGTTCCTCGCGCACCCCGACCGTGTCCTGACGGTCGAGCTCGCAGACGATGACGTACTTGTTCGCGAAGTACTGATACAGGGTGCCGATCGGCACCTCCGCCCGCGACGCGATCTCCTCGCACGTCAGGGATTCGAAGCCGACCTCGGTGAGCAGGTCGCGCGCGGCGGCCAGCATCGCCGAGAACTTCTTCTTGCTGCGCTCCTGGGTCGGCCGCTTACGCGGGACGAGGGGCTCGGCGAGCGGCGCGGACATCGTCGTCGGACCTGCGGACGACACTCACACCGACAAGTCGCGTCGGAGCTTGGCGACGTGGCCGGTGGCACGGACGTTGTACTGGGCGGCGGCGATCTTTCCGTCCTCGTCGACGAGGAAGGTCGACCGGATCACCCCGGTCACCGTCTTGCCGTACATCTTCTTCTCCCCGAACGCCCCCCACTCGGAGAGCACCTGCTTGTCCGGGTCGGACAGCAACGGGAAGGTGAGGCCCTCGTTCTCCACGAACTTCGCCAGCTTCGCCGGCTTGTCCGGGGAGATGCCGACGACATCGATCCCGGCGTCGTTGAGTTCGGCGAGATTGTCGCGGAAATCACACGCCTGCTTGGTGCAGCCGGGCGTCGATGCCGCGGGATAGAAGTAGACGATGACCTTCCGGCCGGCGTAGTCGGCCAGCGATACCGGGTTGTCTGCGGCGTCGCTGAGGGTGAAGGTGGGGGCGGGGTCTCCGACGGACAGCCGCGTGGGTGCTGGCATACCGTCAGGCTAGTCGATTGACTCACGGGACCCGAGTGCACTCACGGGACCCGAGTACGCGGGCCGACATGCCGTACGCTCGGAAGGTCGAGTCACGCTGTCGTTGACACGTCGAGACACTCTGTCGTCATGTATGTCGTCAAAGCGCTGGGAGGAACCACGTGTCCGGGGATACCGAACGGATCGAGCAGGAGATCGCGCAGGCGCGAGAGGACCTCGCCAAGACCCTCGACACGCTGGCCGAACGAACCAGCCCGCAGCGGCTGGCGGCAGACGCGAAGGGCAAGGCCGTCGCCACCCTGAGCAAGCCGGCGGTCAAGTACGCTCTGGCCGGTGTCGGGGCCGTGGTCGTCGCACTGGTGGTGCGAAAAATCCTGCAGTGACGGCCACGATCGCGACACGTTCGTGTGCGATGACGGCCGGTCGGGGCGATTTCACTTCTGTCGTCCCGACATGTAAGGTTCCTTCTCGCACCGGCAAGCGCCATTAGCTCAATTGGCAGAGCAGCTGACTCTTAATCAGCGGGTTCGGGGTTCGAGTCCCTGATGGCGCACAGGATTCCGAAAGACGCCCCGCGGCATGTGGGGCGTCTTTCGTGTTCGGTCGGGTGTCCGACCGACTCGGACAATCCGGTCGTGAGATGTCTCGTACACTTGTGGCCAGCCGTGCGTAACAGGGGGAGTCTCCTCGACGACATCGCATGGTGAGTTCTTCGGCGTTTCCAGGATGGAGGATCATGCGGATCGGTCGTACCCGCGCAGGCGCTCGTTCGCCGCTCGCGATCATCGGCATTCTTGTCGCAGTAGTCGCCATGGTGTCGGCCTGCTCGCAGGAACCCACCTACTCGTCGAATGTCAGTAGTTCCAACCTCTTCGACGACATGCTGCGGCCCGGGATGGTCACCGAGGTGGGCAACCAGCCGCTCAACGACCAGACCATCGGCGTGCAGCCGGGCGCCCCGATCAAGGTCGCAGCGACCGAGGGGTCGATCACCGGGGTCCGGATCGACAAGTCGGACGGCAAGCCGGTCAAGGGTGTTCTGTCCGAGGACGGCACGACGTGGACCAGCGCCGAGCCGCTCGGCTACAACCGCACGTACACGTTGCAGGCCGACGCCGTGGGCATCGGTGGGCGGACCACCAAGCGCGTGTCGTTCACCACGCAGGCACCGAACAATCTGACGCTCGCCTACCTGACTCCCTCGCCGGGCGAGACAGTGGGCGTCGGCCAGCCCGTCGCCATCAAGTTCGACGAGCCGATCCCGAACCGCCGGGCCGCGCAGGACGCCATCCGGGTCACCACCGATCCGCCGGTCGAGGGCGCGTTCTACTGGATCAGTGACTCCGAGGTCCGGTGGCGCCCCAAGGATTACTGGCAGACGGGCACCAAGGTCGACGTCGCCGTCAACACCTACGGCATCGACCTCGGGGACGGTCTCTTCGGTCAGGAGAACTCGAAGACCAACTTCACCATCGGCCGGTCGATGGTCATCACCGCCGACAACAACACCAAGCAGGTCACGTTCAACCGGGACGGCAACGTCATCCGGTCCATGCCGACGTCGATGGGCAAGCCCGGCCACGACACGCCCAACGGCGTGTACCTGGTGTCGGACAAGCACGAGCACATCATCATGGACTCGTCCACCTATGGCGTGCCGATCAACGCCGCCGAGGGTTACCGCACCCCGGTCGACTACGCGACCCGGATGTCCTACAGCGGCATCTTCTTCCACTCGGCTCCCTGGTCGGTGTGGGCGCAGGGCAACACCAACACCAGCCACGGATGCCTGAACCTCAGCCCGAACGACGCGCTGTGGGTCATGCAGAACACGCTCCGAGGCGACCCGGTGATCGTGAAGAACACCGCCGGCGAGACGTTGTCCGGCGTGGACGGGCTCGGTGACTGGAACATCTCCTGGCAGGAATGGTCGAAGGGCAACGCGGACGCCTGACCTGGCGTCGTTCGACGGTCGGTCTCGACCGTCGGCGCTCGCGTCCAGACGTTGACATCAGCCACTGTTACGATCGTCGGTGAAATGAACGCCGACCGTAAGGGTGCCAGATGACCGACCGCTCCTCGTGGGAAACCGACGACCTCACCGCATTGCGCGATCTCGCCCGCAGCTTCTGCGAGAAGGAGATCAAGCCGAACATCGAGAAGTTCATCGAGCAGCATCATGTCGACCGCGACCTGTGGAACAAGGCCGGTGAGCTCGGTCTGCTGTGTATGTCGATCCCGGAGGAGTACGGCGGGGGTGGCGGAACCTTCGCGCACGAAGCCGTCCTGATCGAGGAGCAGGCGCGGATCGCCGACTCGTCGTGGGGAGCGAGCCTGCACAACGGCATCGTCGCGCACTACCTCCTCGAGTACGGCTCCGAGGAGCAGAAGCAGACCTGGCTGCCCAAGATGGCAAGCGGGGAAGTGGTCGGGGCCATCGCGATGACCGAGCCGGGCACCGGGTCGGATCTGCAGAACGTCAAGACCAAGGCGGTTCGCGACGGCGACGACTATGTCATCGACGGCGCCAAGACCTTCATCACCAACGGCGGGCAGGCCGACCTGATCATCGTCGTCGCCAAGACGGACGTCGGCGAGGGCGCCAAGGGGATCTCACTGATCCTGGTCGAGGGTGACCGCGACGGCTTCCGGCGCGGACGTGTCCTCGACAAGGTGGGGCAGCGCGGCCAGGACACCTCCGAACTGTTCTTCGACGGTGTCCGGGTGCCCACCTCGAATCTTCTCGGTGCCGAAGAAGGCCAGGGATTCATCCAGCTGATGCAGCAACTGCCGCAGGAACGCCTGATCATCGCCGTCGCATCGGTCGCCGGGATGGAGACCGCGGTGGCACAGACGATCGAATACACCAAGGACCGCACGGCATTCGGGCGACCGATCTTCGGCTTCCAGAACACCAAGTTCAAGTTGGCCGAGGCGGCCACCGAGACCCGGATCGCGCGGGTCTTCGTCGACGACTGCATCGTCAAGCATCTCGACGGCGCCCTCGACATCCCCACCGTCGCGATGGCCAAGTGGTGGACCAGTGATCGTGCGATGGTCGTCGCCGACGAATGCCTGCAGCTGTTCGGCGGGTACGGCTACATGAACGAGTACCCGATCGCGCGGATGTGGGCCGACAACCGGGTGCAGAAGATCTATGCGGGTACGAACGAGATCATGAAGGAGATCATCGCGCGTTCGCTGTGAACAGACGACAGACGGGTCGGAGTCCGCGGATCGCGGACTCCGACCCGTCCCGTATCACGGGGTGTTGATCCAGTTCAGGATCGCCTGGCCGGCCCGGGGATCGCCGTTGTTGATCCCGACGACGGCTCCGATCGCGGCGCCCACACCGGCGCCCCAGATGCAGCCCACGATCACCAGGCAGCCGACGATCAGTCCGACGATCGCACCGACGGCGGTGGCGACGCCGCCGCCACGGTTCCATCCGTTGTTGATGTGCCAGATCATCCGGTTCCAGGCGCGGTCCTTCTGGGCGGACGCGGGGTGCATGCCTGCGGCGATCGCGGCCCGCATCTCCGGGCTGATCATCGGCGTCAGGGTCGCGGTCGACCGATCGGCACTCACCTCGGCACGCAGCGGTACCTGGACCCCGTTGAGCGGGATGGACAGCCCGACGCTGTCGATTGTCCGGCCGTTGTCGTCGACCACGGTCAGGGCGTTCGCGTCCCGGGCCACGAAGGACGCGTTCTGCAGCACCGACGTGATGCTCATCCCGCCGGGTGACGCCGAGGTCAGATGAGACGGGGCGGTCGATACCGGCGCGCCGTGCGCGGTTGCGGTCGACACGGTGAGGAGCGCGGTGACGACGCCGGCGAGCGTCAAGAGGGTGAGCCTGAGCAGCTTCATCGTTCTTTGTTCCGATCTTCGAGTTGCGTTCTCAGCAGGGGCAATCCCGTCTGACCTTATCGTTGCCGGGCGTTGTGGTGATTGCGGCCGTGAGAATTACAGCGATCAGCCGACGACGAACGCGGGGGACACCCCGACGATCGCGCGGACGGCCCCGTCCGCGGCGCGGCTGTCGCCCAGGTAGCGGATGCGGAAGCGTCCCGAGGTTCGTTCCGGAATCGTCCATTCGATGCGGATCACGGACGCGTCGCCCTGGCCCGGCGGGCGCCGCCACTGTAGGACGGTTTCCCAGTCGTTGTCGTCGGCGACGGTCTCCCACCCGGTGGCCGTTCGGCGCTGCACTTCGAGATACGTTCCACCGGTCCGGAAGTCATTGATGGGATGCGCCCCGACGAACTCGACCACCGCCACCTGACCCGCCCGGTAGCGGGCTCGCGGCGCCGCCAGCACGTCGCCGTAGGCGTATCCGGCGAGTGGCCGGTCCGCGGGGACGGGCGGCAGCAGGTCGGGCTGGAACCCCGACTTGTCGAGCGGCGCCGGGCCTCGCCCCGGCGCCGACCCCTTCGCCATCGCCGATGCGAGGGCGTGGAACTCCTGCATGTATGCGGAGAGAGTCCAGCGGCCGAACATCGTCGCGCCGCCCTCGTACTGCTGCGAGTCGTACTCTTCCGGCGTCGTCACGTACTGGGTGAACGCGTTCGAATATCCCTGTACCAGAACGTTCTCGGGGCCTGTCCGGAGAGCATCGGCGACCACCGTCCGCAGCCGCAGTCCCGCGACGATGGTGACCTCCGCCGGCACGGCGACCAGGACGAGTTCGCCGATGCGCAGTACCTGCAGTGGGACGACGTGCGGTATCCACGGGGAGGGCGGCAACAGCCCCAACGGAAAGGCGATCAGCTTGGGTGCCTGCATGTCCCGTATCCATGGCGAGACCGGGGGATGACGATCGCCGCCGAGCGCGGTGACGAGCGGATTGGTGGTGCCCTCCTGGAGGAACCCGAGTTGCGAGCGCCAGTTGTCCTCGGTGCTGGTCGCCGCGGCCGCGGCACCCATCATCGCCGGCGTCGTCGCGGCCGGACGGCCCTCCGGTGTGTAGGCCCCGTCGATCCGCACCGACGACATGTCGACATAGCGCACGACGGAGTCCACGCCGCCGCGGGTCATCGGTCGGGCGGCGTCGAATGCCGCTCGGCCCGCCCGGTACTGACGTTCGCCGATGATCTCGCAGTTGGTCTTGTTGTCCGCGGTCGGTCCGCCCGGCTGCATCTTGACAAGGTTGAGGTTGGGCGTCATGTCGCCACTGTTGGTTTGTGGGAATGCCGCGACGAAACCGGGTGCGGTGCGCTCCCAGCGATAGCTCGCATAGCCCTTGTTGTCACCTGCGATGAGTTTGTTGCGGTCGGTCAGCGACGTGCCGTGCGTCGGGAACCACGTGATCGCCCCGACGTCTGTACCGCCCTGGCGGAATCGCAACACGGTGACCGACGGATCGATCGAGGCGGGAAAGTGTCGACGGTCGGATGCCGGGTTGAGATCGAATGCGGTCTGCGAGCGGTTGCGGCTGGCATCGTGCAGCTCGCCGCGGCCGATCGAGATCGTTCCCGGAGCGAGGTTCTCGTGGGCACGGACGATCGCGGTGTAGATACCGTCGACTTCGGCATCGTAGGAGTTCTTCTTGAAACCGTAAGCCGCGAGCGAATAGGCGAAGTCCCAGGCGGTACCCCCGCATGACGCGTGCGTGTGGGTGGCATTCAGGTTGACGTTGCGCTCGGTGTAGAGCGCGCCGAATCGTCGGCGAAGCCGCGGCACCACGCCCATGTGGTGCGACTGGAACAGACAGGCGACGTCGCTGGTGACGAACACGACCCGCTCACCGGTCGCCCGGTCGACGACGATGTAGGCGCGTGCCCAACACCGTTGCAGCAGACCGGCCGCCACCTGTTCGGCATCGGAGTAGCCCATCATGCCCTGACCTGCGATCGCGCCGGTCATGTCGGCACGACCACACCCGACGAGATAACCGTCCGATGCCGGCGGCGCTGTGCCATCCGGCGTCGCACCCGCCGTCGGTTGACCGGCGACGAGTGCGACGCCGCCCCCGACGGCGGTCGCCGCTGCTCCGGTGAGCAGGTGTCTGCGTGATACCCCCATGGTTTTGTCCCCCTGATCGTGAGGCGACACCGTCGTCGCGGGTGAAACGTCGTCCGCTACCTGCGGACGACGTGGCCGAGCAGCAAGGTGACCGTGGCGTCGGCGATCCGGTCACAGATCGCGCGGTCGCGGGTGTTGAGGTAGGCCAACGTGATCCCGTCGGTCGCAGCCACGACCAGCGGCGCCAACTCCTCGACCGGGCGAGACCACTCGACGTGTGCCTGCGCTGCGGCCAGGGCGAGCCCGTCCGCGATTGCGGCATAGTAGCGGTGGTACATCTCCGCGCCCAGCCACGCGAGCCCGGTGGTCTGGCGCGCGTACTGGTTGAGCGAGATCATCGCCTGCTCCCGCTCGGGATTGGCGACGACGCCGTCGATATAGCCGAACAGGCTCTCCCGCAACATGACCCGGACGCCGTCGAAACCACCCACCAGATCCTCGGCTGCGGCGGTCAATGCTTCGGCGATCACGGATATCTCGTTGTCGGTGCCCCGCTGGACCAATGCCGTGAGCAGTTCCTCGCGCGAGGCGAAGACGTAGTGGAACGTCGACAGGGTCATGTCCGCCTCGGCGCTGATCGCCCTGGTGGTCGCGGCATCGACACCACCGCGAGCGATGACGCGGAATGCCGCGTCGAGCAACAGGTCTCGGCGCTTCTCGACCGGCATTCGGGCCATCGTCGTTCCTCTGTTCGGTTCGAGCAGGTTCAGCGCAGGGCGCCGAGCACTTCGCGTGCCGCGCGCTTGCCGGAGCGGACAGCGCCGTCCATGTAACCGGTCCAGTAGTCGGCGGTCTCGGTGCCGGCCCAGTGGATCGGGCCGACCGGTGCGCGCAGCGCAGGACCGTACCTGGTCAGAGTGCCCGGCGACGACACGGCCACCGGCCCGCCCTGCGCCCAGGGATCGAGATCCCATTTGTAGATGCCGTAGTCGATGAAGTCTCGGGCCTCAGGTCCGAAGTAATCGACGAAGTTGTCGATGCACTCACGCACGATCTGCGATTCCGGTGCCGGATCGAGCCGCCGCATCGCATCTGCGGAGATGAACCCCATCAGGATGTGTCGATCCTCGGCATAGCTCTCGAAGGTGACGTCGATCGGTCGGCCGTTGCCGTACACCTGCCCCGACAGCCCCTTCTCGCGCCAGAACGGCCGGCGGTAGAGCGCGGCGAACTTGGAGACCGCGCCCATGTGATACCCGTTCGTGAGGCCGACACGGGCGGCCGGGAGACCGGGTGCGTAGCGAATCCGATCACTGATCGCCGGCGACATCGCGACGATGACCTTGCGGGCGTGGAAAGTACCCGCCCCGCTGACGATCTCGGCCCGGCCGTCCGACCAACTGATCGACCGTACCGGAGCGTTGTAGACCATCCGGTTGCCGAGCGCGCGGGCCATCCGGATGGGAATGAGCGCTGCGCCGCCCTCGAACAGGCTCTCCTGGGCCCCGTCGTCGGTGCTCAGGAGGCGGATGAGGGTGCCGGGGTTGTTCTCGTCCCCGGACGCCGCGATGTAGTTGAGGAAATAGAGCGCAGACACCTCGTCGGGCCGAACCGACAGCGGTGCGGACATCGCGACCTGCATCAGCGCCCGTCCGGTGGGCGTGGATGCGATTTGTCGGCTGTACTGCCCCCAGGTCAGCGAGTCCAGGTATCGCGCGTTCGGGTGCTTCCAGGGTTCGCCGACGGGGAAGCCCGCGAGCGCCTCGATCTGGGCCCGACCCAGACCCGCTCCGGCCTCCAGGGTTTCGGCCTGCAGGGGTAATGGCACGGCAGCGGGCATGCGGGTCAGGTTGCCGCTGTTCCAGAACACGCTGTCGCCCTGGTTGTAGGTGGGAATGGTACGAACGTCGTACTCGCGGGCCAGGGCAGCGATGTGATTCTGCGTCGGCCCGATGAACTCGGCGCCCGCATCGAGGGTGGCGCCGAGTTTCGGTGACTTGATGTTGTGCACGCGTCCGCCGGGCCGGTTGCGCGCCTCGAGCACCGTCACCGACGCCCCCGACTCGACGAGAGTCTTCGCAGCGGCCAGCCCGGACAGGCCTCCACCCACGACGACGGCGTCCACCGTGTCGCCCGGAGCCGCGGACGCACGGCCACCGCCGAGGGTGGCGGCCCCAACCGCCGCACCCGCCGCGGCAAGTCCGGTACCGAGGAACAGGCGACGCGAGAAGTCTTGGGTCATGGAGGCTTTCCGTCCTGCCGTGGACCCGTGGGTCCGGGGTGATGCGTCGAACGCTATCGGTCCAATGTTTAGGTCATTTGACCTGAAGTAACGGCATGGTAACAGCGAATGTGGCGTGTGTCCTTGGAACGGGAGCTACACGCCGGGATCACAACACCGTGGTCGCGGGCGGGGGCGATGACACGGTGAGGGTGGCGGCAGGGTCAGGAGTGGGCGGCGATGATGGACGCGGCCTCGCTCGCGTCGACATCCATCGCGATCAATGCGGCGGTGTTGGCCTTTCGGATGGAATACCGTCCGTTGTTCGTCGTGGCCGCGACGTGCAGTCCGGCCTTCTTGGCGGCCTTGTTGAGATTTTCCAGCATGTCGGGATGGTACGACATGGACCCGCTTGTCTCATTCCGGGCGCCGGAACAACTCCCGGTGGATGGTCGCAGCTTCGCATTGGTGATGAAATATGTTTGAGCGCAATGATTTTCGAGAGAGGTCTGGCTGCGAATCCGAATCTCACAGCCCGGGACCGTAGGTGTGCGGGCACCTTGACTGTCGTGTAACGGGATGATGCGCGCAGCGTAACCGGACGTTCATAGCTTCATCGCGTACTTCATGGGCAGCGCCGCCCGGTTCCGTCGCAACTCTCGACGAAAGCACTGAGATGACAACAACCCTGGAGCACACGCGTACCTCCGACCAGGTCCTGCTCGACCAGGAGGGCCATTGGATTCGCAACTGGCAACCCGACGATCCGACATTCTGGAACAAGGTCGGCAAGAAGGTCGCCTTCAAGAACCTCTGTTTCTCGATCTTTGCCGAGCACATCGGATTCTCGGTGTGGCTGTTGTGGAGCATCGTCGTGGTCCAGATGACGGCGAACGCCGACGGTACCGCTGCCGCATCCGGATTCGCGCTGTCCACGACGGAGGCATTGTGGTTGGTCGCGGTGCCCAGTGGCGTCGGCGCGTTCCTCCGCCTGCCCTACACGTTCGCGGTACCGGTGTTCGGCGGTCGCAACTGGACGGTGATCTCGGCGCTGCTGCTGTTGATCCCGTGCCTGGGACTGTCGTGGGCGGTGTCGAACCCGGACATCCCGTTCGCACTGTTGCTCGCGATCGCGGCGACCGCGGGATTCGGCGGTGGCAACTTCGCGTCGTCGATGGCCAACATCTCCTTCTTCTATCCCGAGAAGGAGAAGGGATGGGCGCTGGGGCTCAATGCGGCCGGCGGCAACATCGGTGTCGCGGTGGCACAGAAGATCGTCCCGTCCATCGTGGTGATCGGTGGCGGTCTGACCCTGTCCTACGCGGGGCTGTTCTACGCGCCGCTGGCCGTGGCCGCCGCAGTGCTCGCGTTCCTGTTCATGAACAACCTCTCGGAGGCCAAGGCCGACGTGAAGCCGGTGTGGGAGTCGTTGCGGCACCGGGAGACGTGGGTGATGTCGTTGCTGTACATCGGCACATTCGGTTCGTTCATCGGGTACTCGGCCGCGTTTCCCAGCCTCCTCAAGGCGGTGTTCGACCGTGGTGACATCGCGCTGGCCTGGGCATTCCTGGGGGCCGGCATCGGCTCGATCGCACGTCCGCTCGGTGGCAAACTCTCCGACGTGATCGGGGGCGCCCGGATCACCGCGTTCAGCTTCGTCGCCCTCGCGGCCGGCGCGGCCCTCGCGCTGTGGTCGGTGAAGGCCGAGAACCTGCCGTTGTTCTTCACTGCGTTCATGTTGCTGTTCGTCGCGACCGGCATCGGGAACGGTTCCACGTACCGGATGATCTCCAAGATCTTCCGGGTCAAGGGTGAGGACGCGGGCGGCACCCCGGAGATCATGACCAACATGCGTCGTCAGGCCGCGGGCGCCCTCGGCATCATCTCGTCGGTCGGGGCCTTCGGTGGATTCATCGTCCCGCTGGCCTACGCCTGGTCCAAGAGCGCCTTCGGCAACATCGAACCCGCCCTGTGGTTCTACGTGTTCTTCTTCATCGCGCTGCTGGGCGTCACCTGGTTCAACTACATCCGGCCGAGCACCCGGATGGCTCAGGCAGGGGTCTGACCCGACCCGGCGCGCAGGCCCCGCATGCCATCGCATGTGGGACCTGCGCGCTCAATTGTGCTTCTTGATGAGTTTCTCGACCTCGTCGGCGTCGACGTTCTTCGCGAGGAGTTTCCCGTTCTTGGCCTTGCGGACCGAATAGAGACCCGACTTCTTGGCGGCGGCGACGTGCAGGCCGGCCTTCTTTGCGGACTTGTTGAGATCCTCGAGCATGCCGGGATGGTACGCACCGAAGATGAACAACCGGGGCCGACGAGAACGGCCCTCCGCGTGTCCGCGGAGGGCCGGTGTCGGGGTGGATGACGGGACTCGAACCCGCGACAGCCAGGATCACAACCTGGTGCTCTACCAACTGAACTACATCCACCATCGGCGTCCGTCACCCAGGGTTTCTCACCGGGTCCCAGAGCCAGGGACTAACTCTAGCGGGTGAAGGCGCCCGAACTCCAATCGGTTGCCGATCCGCGTGTTCACGCAGGTCCGAGGTCCTTCACGATCGTGGCCAGTTGGTCGGCGTCCGGACCCGGGGCCGGGACGAATGCGGCCGCACGGTAGTACTTCAGCTCCCGGATCGACTCACGGATGTCGGCGAGAGCCCGATGGGCCAGCCCTTTCTCGGGCTGCCCGTAGTAGACCTTCGGGTACCAGCGACGACAGAGTTCCTTGATGGAGCTCACGTCGACCATCCGATAGTGGAGGTAGGCGTCGAGTGCAGGCATGTCCCGGGCGATGAAGCCCCGGTCGGTGGCGATCGAGTTGCCCGCGAGGGGGACGGCGCCGGAGGTCGTCACCTGGGTGCGGATGTAGTCGAGTACCTGTTTCTCGGCCTCCGCCACTGTGGTGGTCGACGCTCGCACCTCCTCGGTGAGCCCAGAAGCCGCATGCATCTTGGTGACCACATCCGGCATCGCGGCCAGCTCCTCGTCGGATGCGTGGATCACGATGTCCACGCCGTCCCCGAGCACGTTGAGCTCGCTGTCGGTGACCAAGGCGGCGATCTCGATCAATCTGTCGGACTCGACCCGCAGACCTGTCATCTCGCAGTCGATCCACACCAGTTTGTCCTGCACGCGCTCAACCTTAGCCGCCGGTCGACGGACAGTATCGCGTCACCGGAGTCCTCGGCTCCGGCCGCACCAGGCGGACAGAACCTCAGAACGGTGGTGGGTTCTGCTCGTTCCAGCGGTCCATCGCGCGTTTGTCGGCGCGTTTCACCGACGCCGAGCGTTTGGTGCGGATGGTGTCGATGCGTTGACGGGCGGGATCGTCGGGAGGTCGAGTGCTGCGGGAAAGCGAACCGAACAGGTCGCGTCCGGTGAAGGCGTTGCCCAGGTAGGTGTGCCCGGTCGGTGATTGGAAGAACACCGTGCCCAGTGGGTCCTGGTAGTCGCGCCAGCCGGTGGCGAAGGTCTTGATTCGGTGATGAAAACGGCACAGCGGCTTCAGATTTCGCTCGTCAGTGGCGCCGCCCTCGGCGTGTGGGACGGAGTGGTCGATGTCGGCGTGATACGCGCGGTTGTTACACCCGGGAAAGCTGCAGCACAGTTCGCCGGCCCGGATGAGGTCGGCGAGCTTCTTGGATGGGGCGTAGCGGTCGACGTGTGCGCGGTTGGCGCTTTCGGCAGTGATGTAGCAGCGTCGGGCCTCGGCGACCAGCGCGCGGGCGGCGTCGGCGTCGATGACGCCCTGCCCGTCGAGGAACGCCGGATCATCGTCGTGGCCGAGCAGGGTGCTCAGGTTGACCACGATGTGGAAGGTCGGGCGCGTTGCGCAGTCGGTTGTGACGGTATCGGCCGATGGGGTCGGGTCGTCGGTCTGCTCGCCGCTGATCTCGGACTCACCGGTCACGGCGATGTCGGTCGCGGTTGCATCGTTCTCGGGTTCGTCCTGACCGGTCGTCACGTCGGGTTCACCGACCACCTCGCCGACAGCGTCGGAGTCGCCATCGTCGGTGCATGTCCCGCACTGGCAGGCGAGACGGCCGGCACCAGAGGCCAAGGCGACCAGCGCGTCGGCGCGACGCTGTCCGGCGGTGCGCGGGTCGTCGGGATGGACCGAGGCGGCCATCGCCGCCAGACGCGCGTCGACTGCGGCGGCCTGCTCGGCCGGCAGCGCGCCACCGATGCGGGACTGGCCCGGAGTGTGGCGGTCAGGGCGCACGCTGATGTTGCGATCGGCGTCGACCTGCTCACGTTGGCGTCGAACCGCGGCCGGATCGATCTTCGCGATGAGTGTGTCGATCATCGTGGTGAACCGGGTCATCGACATCGGTTCGCGGGACTCGATGGCCGTGGCGATGTCTTTGTCGAGCTGATCGAGTATCTCGGGCGTGCACAGGGCGGTGCGGCGTACCACCACCAGGAACCGGGGCAGGTCGATGCGCCCGGAGCCGAGGGTGGCACCGGTGAACGGGAGTTGGTGTCGCAGGACGCTGCCGGCTTCGATGAACTCACGCGCCCGCGCCGGCGGCACCGTCAACGCGGCACCGACCTCGGCGATCGCAGCCTCCAACCCGGTTGGTCCGAAGCGGGCGCGAGGATTCTCGCCGGCAGCGGCGCGGATGGCGAGGCGTTCGAGATCGGCCAGGGAGGTGGATTCCTCACCGAGTTCGGCGGCCAACCGCACCAGGTGGTCCTGTTCACGCTCCTCATGGATCAGGCTGGCCGCCTGCAACATTCGATAGTCGGCCGAAGCGCGCACCGCGTTGCAGTGATGGAGCACCTCGACCAACTCAGTGGCCGAGTGCTGCTCATCGTCGGCCATCTGGGCCAAGGCGGGTGCGCTCGATTGCATGACACCAAGGTATCGGCACCCACCGACAAGATTCGTCGGTGCAGTTCAGGGCCGGTTGGGGCTGTGGATGATTCAGCTGTCGTCGCCGAGCTTCCGATAAAACGTACCGACGATCGGCGCGACCACCGCGCGTGGGCTGTATCCGCCGGCGACCGACATCGCCTTCGACAATGTTCCGGGCACGACGCGCATCTTGTTGTGCTCCAGTGCGTCCAGGCTCATCTCGGCGACCTTGGCGCTGGAATGCCAGAGGAAGTCGGGGACCATCCGATCGACGATGGAGGCATCGTCGGGGGCGGGAGTCTCGGTACGTACGGGTCCGGGGGCCAACAGCGTGATGTGCACTCCCTGTGCCGCGACCTCGCCACGCAGGGATTCGCTGAACGAGTTGACGAAGGCCTTGCTGGCAGCGTAGGTCGCGTTGTTCGGGATCGGCATGTTGCCGGCCGCGGACCCCACCATCAGGACACCGCCTGACCCCCGATCGACCATCTGGGGCAGCACGGCAAGGGTCAGGTCGTGCACGGCGGTGACGTTGAGACGTACCTGCGCGCGTTCGTACTCGGGGTCGAGGTCGCGGACCGGGCCGAACGTGGCGATGCCCGCGTTGTTGCAGAGAATCGACACCTCTCGGCCGGCGAGTTCGGCCGACAGCACTTCCAGTGCACAAGGATCGGACAGGTCAACGGGGCGGACCTCCACCTGCACCTGGTGGGTGGCGCGCAGTTCGACGGCCAGGTTCTCGAGAACGTCGCCGCGCCGGGCGACGAGGATCAACGAATGCCCACGCGCGGCCAACGCCCAGGCGAGAGCCATCCCGATCCCTGAGGACGCGCCGGTGACAACGGCACGGGAGGACTCGGTCGGCGACGGGACACCCATGTCTGACGATCCTAGTCGGGGGGTCGGGGGGATCTCGATACACCGGCTCGCTGCGCTCGCGCGGTTACTCGATCTGCGGTGGGATACACCCGCTGCGCTCGTCGAAATCGAGACCTCCCCGGTCGCGGTCAGGCGATGCCCGCGGCCACCTCGGTGCCCTGCCGGATGGCACGCTTGGCGTCGAGTTCGGCGGCCAGGTCGGCGCCACCGATTACGTGCGTGGTCACCCCGGCGACGGTCAGCGGGTCGACGAGTTCGCGCACCGACTCCTGACCGGCACACACCACCACGTTGTCGACTTCGAGGATGCGGGTGTCGGTGACCTTCCCCTCGTCGTCGTGGAAGCTCAGGTGCAGCCCCTGGTCGTCGATCTTGTCGTAGGTGGCGCCCGAGATCTGTTCCACGCCCTTCATCTTCACCGTCGCGCGGTGCACCCAGCCGCTGGTCTTGCCGAGTGTCTTGCCCTGCTTACCCGGCTTGCGCTGCACCAGGTAGACCTGACGGATCGCCGGCAGCGGACGGGGTTTGGTGACGAATC
Organism: Gordonia prachuapensis; assembly: GCF_036350515.1. Taxonomy (NCBI): domain Bacteria; kingdom Bacillati; phylum Actinomycetota; class Actinomycetes; order Mycobacteriales; family Gordoniaceae; genus Gordonia; species Gordonia prachuapensis. The sequence continues at coordinate 81,810 of NZ_JAZDUE010000004.1, forward strand.
CGGGCTTGTCGCCGTCCTCGGTGACGCCCCATTCCTGCTCCCATTCCTTGAGATTCAACGATGGGGACTCGTCGGTGACAAGGAACTCGCTGACGTCGAAGCCGATTCCGCCGGCGCCGATCACGGCGACGCGCTTGCCGATCTCGCGGCGCCCGAGGACGGCGTCGGCATAGGACATGACCATCGGGTGGTCCACGCCGGGGATGGTCGGGATGCGCGGGGTGACACCGGTCGCCACGATCACGTCGTCGTAACGGCCCTCGATGATCTCGTCGGCGGTGACGCGCTTGTTCAGCACCACGTTCACACCGTTGATCTCCAGCTGACGGGTGTAGTAGCGAATCGTCTCACTGAACTCCTCCTTGCCCGGGATGCGGGAGGCGATGGAGAACTGGCCACCGATGCTGGGACCGCCTTCATAGAGATCCACCTTGTGGCCGCGTTTGGCCGACGCGACCGCGGCCGACAACCCGGCCGGTCCGGCGCCGATGACCGCGACCCGCTTGGCGCGGCGCGTCGGTCCGAGCAGCAGCGTCGTCTCGCGGCCCGCCTGCGGATTGACCAGGCAGGAGACGTGCTTGCCGACGAACGCGTGGTCGAGGCAGGCCTGGTTGCAGCCGATGCAGGTGTTGATCTCGTCGGCCCGACCCTCGCGGGCCTTGTTGGCGATCTCGGGATCGGCGAGGAACGGGCGCGCCATCTGGACGGCATCGACGCGTCCGCGTTCCAGGATCTCCTCGGCGAGTTCGGCGGTGTTGATGCGGTTGGCGGCGATCAGCGGGATCGACACCTGGTCGCGCAGACGTTCGGTGAACTTCACGAACGCGCCGCGGGGCACCGAGGTGACGATGGTGGGCACCTGTGCCTCGTGCCAGCCGATGTCGGTGTTGATCGCATCCACCCCGTGCTCTTCGGCCTTACGGGCCATGAGCGCGACCTCGTCCCACGTCTGCCCGTTGCGGATGAGGTCGGCGATGGACTGGCGCAGGATGATCGGGAAGTCACGCGGCACCTGGCGGCGCATCTCCTTGATGACCTCGACGAGAAACCGCTGCCGGTTCTCGGTGGAACCGCCCCACTTGTCGGTGCGATCGTTGGTGTGCGGGCAGAGGAACTGATTGATCAGGTAGCCTTCGCCGCCCATGATCTCGACCGCGTCGTAGCCGGCCTGCCGGGCCAGCTTCGCCGACCGGCCGAAGCTGCGGATGACGTGCCGGATGATCGGCTCGTTCATCTTGAGGTGTTTGAACGGGTGGATGGGCGACGGCTCGGAACCGGCGGCGACCTTGAACGGGTTGTAGCCGTAGCGGCCGGCGTGGATCAGCTGCATCGCGATCTTGCCGCCCTCGTCGTGCACGGCCTTGGTGACCCGCTGATGTCGCTTGACCTCGAGGACGTTGGTCATCTTGCCGCCCGCGATGGACAGCACACCGGTACGGCTGGTGGCGAATCCGCCGGTGATGATCAAACCGGCACCGCCCTTGGCGCGCTCGGCGAAATACGCGGCGAGTTTGTCGATGTCCCACACCCGATCCTCGAGACCGGTGTGCATCGAACCCATGATGAGTCGGTTCGGGATGGTCATCCCGCCGATCTGCAATGGTTCGAACAGATTGGGGAACTGTTGATTTCGCTCGGCCGTGTGGGCTGACATGGCGTTGCCTCTCGTGTCGGGGTCGTTGCGGGCAGGTGATCGTGGGGTCAGGTGGACAGTTCGCGTTCGAGGGCGTCGATGACCTCATCGCACCAGTCGACGAAGCCCTGCTCGGATCGAATTCCGCCGCGCAGCACCAGATACTGGTGAAGTTTGCGGCCGGTCAGGGTGTCGGGAGCGGGGTAGTACGCCGCCTCGAAGCCGTTGAACAGGGTGAGTTGGGCGAGATGTTCGTCGCGATGTGCTTTGAGCTCGCCGATGATGGTCGCCAGATCGCCGAACTCGGCGGCGCGCAACTTGACTCCGAGGTCGTTGCGCAGGGGCTGCAGCGGCGTCGGACTCATCGCCCATTCCGCCAGCACATTCCGGCCCGCGTCGGAGACCGTGTAGACCTTCTTGTCGGGTCGACCGTCCTGGGGAATCGATTCGAAACTCACCAGGCCGTCGGCGTGCAGCTTCTTCAGGGTGCGGTAGATCTGCTGATGGGTCGCCGACCAGAAGTAGCCGATGGATCGGTCGAACTGCTGGCCGATCTCATAGCCCGTTCCGGGCCGTTCGGCCAGCGACACCAGGATCGCGTGTTCGAGCGCCACGAGCTCAAAATAGCACTGCACTCGTGCACTATGCAACCAAGTTCATATGCACTGAGTTGCGTATGTGGTCACGCGACTCCGACGACGCGATTCCGGGCCGAAAGGTGTCCGTCACGCAGTTCGAGAACCTCGTCGGCGATTGCGATGACCTGGGCGTCATGTGTGATCAGCAGTGTCGAGCGGCCGGCCGCGAGACGACGCAGCGGTTCGAGAATGCGCTGCGTGGTCGCGTCGTCGAGTCCGGACGTCGGCTCGTCGAGGATGAGGACCGGGGTGTCGCGAAGGACCGCGCGCGCGATCGCGATGCGCTGGCGCTGTCCGCCGGACAGGGTCAGGCCATCCTCGCCGAGGACGGTGTCGTAACCGTCCGGCAGGGCCGAGATGAACGCGTCGGCGTCGGCGGCGACCGCTGCCTGCACCACCGACGCGCGATCGGCGTCGGGCCGACCATAGGCGATGTTGTCCGCCACCGACGCGGCGGTGATGATCGGTTGCTGCGGTAACAGGGTGATGTGGTCGCGGATCGACGCGCCGGTCAGATGCGTGAAGTCGTTGCCGCCCAATGTGATCTGCCCGTGGCTCGGCCGCTCGAACCGGCACAGCAGCGACGCGAGAGTCGACTTTCCCGCACCACTGGGGCCGGCCAGCGCCGTGATCACACCCGGCCGCAGTTCCAGCGACACCCTGTCTAGGACGGTTGTCTCGCCGCGTCGGAGGCTCACCTCGCTGACGACGATCCGGTTGTCGGTGCCGACATGGGGAGCGGCATCCGGTTCGTCGGCGTCGGACGGGCCGAGATCGAGCAACTCGACCAGACGTTCCGCACTCACCGCCGCGGAGGCCAGGGCCAACCGGACCTCGGCGAGTTCCTGCATCTTGGGGTAGAGCATGCCGAGGTAGCCGGTGAGCGCGAGTAGTTCGCCGACACTCAGGCCACCGGAACGAACCTGCCACACGCCGGCGACGGCGATGGCCAGCGTGACGACGACCTGCCCGAATCCCATGACCGCGCCGAAGCCCGCCTCGATCCGGGTTTGCGTCATCCGGGCGCCCAGCCAGGTGACGCCATGCCGGTGCAGGCGGGCGTGCTCGCGGTCCTGCTGGTTGTAGGCGACTGCGGTCTCGTGGCCGGCCAGCGCCGCCGTCACCGCTTTCGCGATGTCGGCGTTCGCGATCCGTTCGTCACGGGTCACCAGTGTCTGTCGGCGGCCATAGGCCGCCGAAACCACCCACAGCACCGGGACCGCGGCGAGCGCCACCAGTGCCACCTGCCAGCTCATCACCAGCGCGGCGATGACCAGACCCGTTGTGTTCACCGCGGCGACGACGAACTGCATCACGCCGGAGCCGACCAGGTATTCGACGGCTTCGAGATCGCTCGAATGGCGCACGGCCAGGTCGCCGATCCCGAAGCGCCGGTGGGTCACCGGAGCGAGTCGCTGGACGTGTGCGAACAGCTGATCACGCAGTCGCAGGACGACGCGCTCGGAGATCCCGATCGCACAGACCTGCCCGTGGTAGTCGGCGGCGGTCGATGCCGCGGTGATCAGCAGCCAGAGGGCCGCCAGTTCGACGAACTGCTCGACGCCGTCTGCCGACAGGGCGCCGTCGATGACATCGGAGAGCACGAAGATCGCCATGATCTCGCATACCGTGGCGAACAGCAGAAGTATTGCAGCCCAGGCGAATCGAACGAGTTCGCCGGACAAGAGGGGGGAGAAGCGGCGAAAGGCGGCGCGGGCGGTCAACTGTGGGTATCCGATCAGCACGGGGAGGCCCCGGGTCGTGATTGGGGGTGTCACGACCCGGGGCGCGGGATGGGTCAGCGCGAAAGCGTGCCGCTCAGAACCACAGCCAGTTCCAGCGGCGCAGCCGAGGGTCCCATGCGCGACGACGTCGGCGTTGCGGTGCGGCCTGCTGCCGAGCGCGTGAGGCGTTGGGCTTCGGTGTCGGTTGGGCCATGTGGTTCTCCTTTGTTCCGTTGTCGGCGGTGATGCCGACCCGATGAAACCTATGGCCCGTTTCTGCCGGGTGGCTGCCCCGGAACTGGGAGACGCCTGTCAGGCGTGCGCCCGCTGCGCAGCGGGCGCGGGAGTGGGCGTCGAAGCGACACCCGTTGCGGCAGCGAGGCGACCCGCGATGCCGCACACTGATTCCCATGGCGACTCCGGAAACGCGATCGGGTGGTTTCTTGTCCTGGCGGCAGGTCGACGGCGGAGGGGTGATCGCCCCAGACGAACGACTGAGTTGGTCGCGGACGGTCGGGATCGGATTGCAACACGTCGTCGCCATGTTCGGGGCAACGTTTCTCGTGCCGGTCCTCACCGGCTTCCCGCCGTCGACCACCTTGCTCTTCTCCGGGATCGGCACCCTGCTGTTCCTGATCATCACGCGCAACCGGCTGCCGAGTTACCTCGGTTCCAGTTTCGCGATCATCGCCCCGGTGCTGGCTGCCACCGCATCCAACGGCCAATCCGCCGCGCTGGGCGGGATCGTGATCGTGGGTGCGCTGCTGGTCGTCATCGGAGCTATCGCGCATTTCGCCGGCACGGGCTGGATCGAGGTGATGATGCCGCCGGTGGTCACCGGGACGATCGTCGCATTGATCGGACTGAACCTGGCGCCGGCGGCGAAGGACAACTACGAGCAGGACGCGGTCATCGCGACGATCGTGCTGGTTCTCCTCGTCGCGTCGGTGGTGCTGTTCCGGGGTCTGTTGGGCCGCTTGGCGATCTTTCTGAGCGTGATCATCGGCTATGTGATCTCGCTGATCTTCGACAAGGTCGATACGAGCGGGATCGGCGACGCGGCGTGGATCGGGCTACCGGACTTCCAGGCTCCGAGCTTCCATCTCTCGGTCATCCCGATGTTCCTGCCCGTCGTCCTCGTCCTGCTGGTGGAGAACATCGGTCACGTGAAATCGGTCGCCACGATGACCGGCATCAACTACGACCGCAGAATCGGCCGTGCCCTGGCGGCCGACGGCCTGGCGACGGTCATCTCGGGCAGCGGCGGCGGCACGGCCACCACCACCTACGCGGAGAACATCGGCGTGATGGCGGCCACCAAGGTGTACTCGACGGCGGCCTACTGGATCGCCGGAGTGGCCGCGGTGCTGCTGGGGCTGTCGCCGAAGGTGGGTGCGGTGATAGCGGCGGTACCGCCCGGGGTCCTCGGCGGAGTCACCACGGCGCTCTACGGCCTGGTCGGCATCCTCGGCGTCAACATCTGGGTCTCCAACCGGGTCGACTTCGGCCGACCCATCAACCAGTTCACCGCGGCGATTCCACTGATCATCGGAATCGCCGACTACACGTGGGTGGTGGGGGACCTCAACTTCGGCGGCATCGCGCTCGGCGCCGCCGCCGCGCTGCTCATCTACCACTCGATGGCGGTGATCGGGCGGTGGCGCGGGACGGTCAGCGCTGAGGAGGGGCGCGGGACGGTTTAGTCCTTGCTGCCCGGAATCCCCACGAAGAAACCGATTCCGATGATCACACACGAGACGAAGGCCACAGCCGGCATCACCCACATGAATTCCATGCGCAGGATGCTACGAGGGTTCCGGCGCATATGTCGGGTTTCGGAGTGGCGAAGGGACTTTCGTCCTCTCTCAGCAGCATCGCCCGCCACGGCGGTACGGTCCGGGCATGCGGGGAATGAATGACGACGCCACGCGCGGTGGTGGCGACGAGGTCGAGGTCAGCGCACTGGCGATCAACGTCGCGATTCCCGGACACCTGCAGTGGACCGACGTGCGGCGCGACGTCGAGTTCCGCCTGACCACGCTCAACGTCCGCATGCTGTCGGACGGTCGGCTCGCCGCCAGGGCCTACGGAAGGCCGACGGCTGGGGGCCGAGGGGCCTACACCTCGTTTCGGGTCCCCGACGATCCCGAGATCGCCGAGCTGATCGAGCATGCCGCGACCCGCGCGGCCACGATGTGGGCGGGCCATCGCGGCCTCGGGTGAGGTGCGCGCCCCGAGCGAACGCGGGAAGTCGGCTTATTGCGGCGGTGCCCCCGCGTGAATCTCTTTCAACCACACAGTGGGGGCACACCGACCGGAGGTCGGCAGGGATGTCACGGTGCCCCCGGCAGGACTCGAACCTGCGACCTAGGGATTAGAAGGCCCTTGCTCTATCCACCTGAGCTACGGAGGCTGGTACCGCTCCGGGCGGCAGCGAGGGCGAGTATATCCCGTCCTACAGTTGATCCATGACCAGCGCAACGCCGAGAGCTCCGGCCGACCCCGGCCGCGACTCGATGCACGAGCATCGCGGTGTCGTCGCGGGTCTCGCCTGGGCGGTGGGTTGGGCGGCCGCCCTCGTGGCGATCGCGGCCACGGCGTTGTCGGCGGCCTCAGCGATCGAACTCGCCGGAGTCCCCGATCCGGGATGGCCGACCACATACGGCGTCGCGGTCGTGACCGTGGTCGGACAGATCGGTGCGGCGATCGCCGTCGGATCGTCGATGTTCGCGGCGTTCTTCGTCCCGCCACAGGCCGACGGAGTCCTGGACGTGGGTGGCTATCGGGCGATCCGGATTGCGTCGACCGGGTCGCTGGTGTGGGCGGTCTGCGCGGTGCTGATGATCCCGTTGTCGATCTCCAATGTGAGCGGACAGCCGTTGTCGGAGACGCTGCGGCCGTCAAATCTCATCACGGCATATCCGCAGGTCGCCGACGCGACCACCTGGCTGTGGACCGCGATCTTCGCCGTGGCCGCCGCCGCGTTGGCGCGGATCGTCCTGCGCTGGGGCTGGACGGTCCCGGTCCTCGCCATCGCACTTCTCAGCCTGATGCCGCTTGCGCTCGCCGGTCATTCGTCGACGGGCGGCAACCATGATCTGGCGACCAACAGTCTGATCCTGCACATCGTCGGCGCGACGGTGTGGATGGGTGGCCTGTTCGCGGTACTCGTGTACGCGTTCGCCGGCGGTCGGTGGCGGACGCTGGCCGTGCGCCGGTTCTCCCGCGTGGCGTTCTGGGCGATCATCGTCGTCGGCGTCAGCGGCGTCATCAACGCATTCGTGCGGATGTCCCTGTCGGATCTGTTCACCGACGTGTACGGCGCGCTGGTGCTCGCCAAGGTGGCGGCGCTGGTGCTCCTCGGTGCGCTCGGCTGGTGGCATCGGCGGGCCACGATCGCGCGTCTCGAGGACGGTCCGGCCGAGCGCTCGCTGTTCGTCCGGTTCGGCGTCGTCGAGTTGTTGGTGTTCGCGGTCACCTTCGGTGTGGCGGTGGGACTGTCCCGGACGCCACCGCCGATCGGGGAGATCGCCGACATCAGTGCGGTCGAGAATCAGATCGGCTATCGCATCGACGCACCGCCCACACTCGCGCGAATCGCCTTCGACTGGCGCTTCGACATCCTGTTCGGGACCCTCGCGCTCGTTCTGGCGATCGTCTACCTGCGCGGGGTGATCCGGCTGCGCCGACGTGGCGACGCATGGCCGGTCGGACGCACCGTTGCCTGGATTCTCGGGTGTGCGCTGCTGCTGTTCACCACGTCTTCGGGGCTCGGTCGCTACTCGCCAGCGATGTTCAGCGTGCACATGATCGCGCACATGTCGATGTCGATGATGGTCCCGGTGCTGCTCGTTCTCGGCGGTCCGGTCACCCTCGCCCTGCGCGCGCTGCCGCCCGCGGGACGGGGTAATCCGCCCGGACCGCGGGAATGGATCCAGTCGGCCCTGCACAGCGCGCCGTCGCGCTTCGTCACCCACCCGGCCATCGCGGCAGTGCTGTTCGTGGGCAGCTTCTACCTGCTCTACCTGAGCGGGCTGTTCGAGACCGTCGTGCCGTACCACGCCGCACACCTGCTGATGAACGTGCATTTCATCGTGAGCGGGTACCTTTTCTACTGGCTGGTGATCGGCATCGACCCGGCGCCCCGCCAGGTGTCCCCGGTGGCGAAACTCGGAATCGTCATGGGGTCATTGCCATTTCACGCGTTCTTCGGTGTCGCGTTGATGATGACGAGCGCCGTCATCGCCGAGGGCTACTACCTGGGTCTCAACCTGCCGTGGGAGTACACGCTGGCCGACGACCAGCGGGTCGGTGGTGGCATCGCCTGGGCCACCGGCGAGATCCCGCTCGTCGTGATCATGCTGGCGTTGTTCGTCCAATGGCGTCGCCAGGACGAGCGGCAGGCGCAACGGCTGGATCGTCGCGCCGATCGCGATCATGACGCGAACCTCACCGACTACAACGAGATGCTCAGAGAACTCAACAAGAAACGCTGATCGACCCGACTCGCGGCGTGTTGTCCACAGATCGTCTGCGGATCGGCTACGCAGCCGCGCGATGCCGGATGCTGTCGGCAGTCACGGAGAACCGTGGCGCTCGACGAGCCGGAGGAGCCGATCATGTACGAGACCTACACGACCGTCATCGGGACAGTGGTGTCCGATCCGCGTCATCGCGAGACCACCACCGGCGAGCCGGTCATCTCGTTCCGCGTGGCCTGCAACTCACGGCGCATCGACAAGCGCAGCCAGGAATGGGTCGACGGCCCCACGCTGTACCTGACCGTGAGTTGCTGGCGACGTCTGCTGGCGGGGGTCTCGCAGGCCGTGGCGAAGGGCCGACCCGTCATCGCACACGGGCAGATCAAGACCAATGAGTACGTGACCGCGGACGGGGAGAGACGTGCCGACCTGGAGATGACCGCGAGTGCGGTCGGGCTCGACCTGAGCCGATGCGTGGTGACGTACACGGGGGTGGCGGACCACGGTCGGGCGTCCGCGGACACGGCGGCCATCGGCGCGGACGGAGGTCACGAAAGGCGCCCGGCGGCGGCGTGAACGCCTAGAATTCGAGGCTTGCCCGCACGCGGCGCTCGACGAGGAGCGGCACGAAGTCACGGACACGTGCGGTGTCGAAGTCACGGACCACCGTGTCGAATGTGCGGCGGACCTCGTCGGGCGAGCGGTTGGGGTAGGCGGCCTGGATTCGACCGGCGACTTCGTCGAGAACTCGTTGCTCATCGGTGGTCATACCAAGAATGGTACGTTCCAAGCCGGTTGTTCCATTGAGCAGAAAGTCCTGATCAGGTCGTGATTTCGACCACCCTGACGCCCAGTGGGCGAGGGAAGTGTGAACGGTACGTCGACAGGGCGGGGGGCGCGCCCCGGTCGGGGCGTCAGACCATTAGGCTTGGAGCGAGTTGTGGCAGTCCGCCGCATGGCCGGAGCCGCGTAGGGATTTGCTCGAGAGAGCCCATCGGTGGCAACAAGATGCGTGGCAACGAAAACCAGGGTCCGAAGGAGATTTCGTAAGTGGCTGAGTTCATCTACACCATGAAGAAGGTGCGCAAGGCGCACGGCGACAAGGTCATCCTCGACGACGTCACCATGTCCTTCTACCCGGGAGCCAAGATCGGCGTCGTCGGCCCCAACGGCGCCGGCAAGTCGTCCATCTTGAAGATCATGGCCGGTCTGGACCAGCCGTCGAACGGCGAGGCCTTCCTCGACCCCGAGGCGACCGTCGGCATCCTGCTGCAGGAGCCGCCGCTCAACGAGGAGAAGACGGTCAAGGAGAACGTCGAGGAGGGCATGGGCGAGATCAAGGTGAAGCTCGACCGCTTCAACGAGATCGCCGAGCAGCTCGCCACCGATTACTCCGACGAGCTCATGGAGGAGATGGGCAAGCTCCAGGAGGATCTGGACAACGCCGATGCATGGGACCTCGACTCGCAGCTCGAGCAGGCGATGGATGCGTTGCGTTGTCCGCCCGGGGATTCGCCGGTGACCCATCTCTCCGGTGGTGAGCGCCGCCGGGTCGCCTTGTGCAAGCTGCTGCTGCAGAAGCCGGACCTGTTGCTGCTCGACGAGCCCACCAACCACCTCGACGCGGAGAGCGTCCTGTGGCTCGAGCAGTTCCTCGCCGCATACCCCGGCGCGGTCCTCGCGGTGACACACGACCGCTACTTCCTCGATCACGTCGCCGGCTGGATCTGCGAGGTCGACCGCGGCCAGCTGCACCCGTACGAGGGCAACTACTCGACCTATCTGGAGAAGAAGGCCGAGCGGCTCGAGGTGCAGGGCAAGAAGGACCAGAAGCTGCAGCGTCGGCTCAAGGAAGAACTGGCGTGGGTGCGCTCGGGAGCCAAGGCGCGACAGACCAAGAACAAGGCCCGACTCGCGCGGTACGAGGAGATGGCGGCCGAGGCGGAGAAGACGCGCAAGCTCGACTTCGAGGAGATCCAGATCCCCACGCCGCCGCGTCTGGGCGACGTGGTCGTCGAGGTCTCCCACCTCGACAAGGGGTTCGAGGGTCGGGTGCTGATCAAGGACCTGTCGTTCACGTTGCCGCGCAACGGCATCGTCGGCGTGATCGGTCCCAATGGTGTCGGCAAGACGACTCTGTTCAAGACGATCGTCGGACTCGAGGAGCCGGATTCGGGGTCGGTGAAGGTGGGCGAGACGGTCAAGCTGAGCTACGTCGACCAGGGCCGCGCCAACATCGACCCGAAGAAGACGGTGTGGGAGGTCGTGTCCGACGGCCTCGACTACATCGAGGTCGGTCAGAACGAGATGCCGTCGCGTGCCTACGTGAGCGCGTTCGGCTTCAAGGGCCCGGACCAGCAGAAGCGCTCCGAGGTGCTCTCCGGCGGTGAGCGCAACCGCCTCAACCTCGCGCTCACCCTCAAAGAGGGCGGCAACCTGATCCTGCTCGACGAGCCGACCAACGACCTCGACGTCGAGACTCTCGGCTCACTGGAAAACGCGCTCGAGCAGTTCCCCGGATGCGCCGTGGTCATCTCCCACGACCGGTGGTTCCTGGACCGGACCTGTACCCACATCCTGGCGTGGGAGGGCAACGTCGAAGAGGGCAAGTGGTTCTGGTTCGAGGGCAACTTCGAGGCATATGAGGCCAACAAGGTCGAGCGCCTCGGTGCCGACGCCGCGCGACCGCACCGCGTGACGCACCGTCGCCTGACCCGCGACTGAACGAATCGTCGCGTCCTCGCGGTCGGAGGACACGCGGCGATCGATCCCGGGCCGCGCAGGCGTGAGGATCACTACCATCGCACACAGGGAGGTACACCCGGAGATTCCGGGTTCCTGCCTCGCCGCGATGGGGTGAGTGCCGTGACGAACATGACATCGCTTCTGCCGCAAGCGATTGCGCGCTACTTCGGCACGGCATCGGCCTTCGCGGATGACACCCGGCTCCCGGATCCCGACTCCTTCGACGACGAGGAAGTGGGCCGGGTGCGGCGTCACCTCGAGCTGGCCGAAACCCGCGCCCCTGGTCGAACGCTCGTCGACGTCGCGGCCACCGATTCCGGTGGTATCGAGGTCGTGGTCGTCAACGACGACATGCCCTTGCTGGTCGAGGCCGTGCTGGCCACCGTCGAGGCGCACGACCTGGTGGTCAGCCGGATCGACCATCCGGTGATCCCGGTCCTGCGCTCGGCGGATGGTGTGCTCGTCGATTTCGCGCCGGATGATCCGAGTGCGGTCGAGTCGTGGATCTTCGTCGTGGCGCTCTCCCGGCAGCCGGAGTTCGACGCCGACGCCCTCGCCGGGGAGCTCACGGAGGTCATCGGTAGGGTCGCCGACGTCGACGAGGACGTCTCGATCATGCGGGAGAAGCTGACCCGTCTGGCGGCCGAGTGCATGTCACCACCCCCGTCCGCCGAGAGCGGTCTGCTCGCGGGCGAGCGCCAGGAGTACGCACGACTGCTCGAGTGGTTCGCCGGCAACCACTTCCTGCCACTCGGGTACGTCCGGGCGACCGACGAGACGACATCCACCGATCGCCTGGGTATCTGGCGCACCGAACAGGTGTCGTCGGCGTTTCCGACGGCGGTGCAGGCGCCGCTGCTGCCCGTGGTGTCACGGGTCTACCTCGAAACCGGTATCCAGCGTTCGGATTTCCCCACACTGCTGCAGATCCCGGCCTTCGGCGACGACGGCGCACACGTCGGTGAACATCGCTTCGTCGGTACCTTCACCTCGTCGGGATTGCATCAGACGGTGCTCGACGTCCCCGTCCTGCGAGCCAAGGTGCACGGTGTGCTCGGCCGCGCGAAGGTCGACGAAGACTCGTTCGCCGGGCAGTCGATGCTGGAACTGCTGCAGAACTATCCGCTCGTGGAGATGTTCGCGGCGTCCGACGAAGAGCTCGGCCGGCGGGTGGACGAACTGCTGGACGCGGTCGCCACCCGGTCGCTGCGCTTGTTCGTCCGCACCGATCTGGCTGGTGAGATGGCCTCCGCGCTGGTCTATCTCCCGCGTGACCGCTACAACACGAAGACACGTCTGGAGCTCCAGTCCCATCTGCTGCGCGCGCTCGGCGGTTCCGCGATCGAGTACACCGCTCGGGTCAGCGAGATGCCGCTCGCGTTGTTGCAGGTGCTGGTGCGCGTGGATGGCGACGTCGCACGCTCGCTCGGCGCCCTCGACACCGGCAGCTATGCACAGCGCAGGATGCAGGCGCAGCTGGCCGACGCGATCCGCAGCTGGGACGAGCGGGTACGTCAACTGGCGCGCGCGGTCGACGTGCAGGAACCGGCCGCGGCATGGCCGGAGGGTGGCGCCGACGCGGTTCTGCGGATGCTGCCGTCGTTGTCCGACGACTACAAGGAGCAGCGCAGCCCGCGGGACGGTCTCGCCGATCTCGTTCATGTCACCGGGCTGGCGCCCGGGGACCTGACGGTCACCCTCGGTCGTCCGCTCGGCGACGAGGAAGCCGAGGACACCCCTCCGATCGTGGGTATCGGCGGCACCGACGACGGTCGCCGGCTGCGTGAACAGCGCTGGACGTTCACCCTCTACCTCTGCGATGAGGCAGCCACCCTCACCGACGTTCTGCCGGTTCTGCAGAGTCTGGGGCTCGACGTCCTCGACGAACGCCCGTATCACCTCCGTCGCAACGACGGATCATCTTGCTGGGCATACGAATTCGGTGTCCGGTTGAGCGAGGGCATGACCATCGACACCGGCTCGCTCGACGACCTCGAACATCGCTTCACCGACGCGTTCCGGCAGATCTGGCGGCGCAGCGCCGAGATAGACGCGGTGAACGAACTCATCATCCGCTGCGGCCTCACCTGGCGAACCGCCGCGATGCTCCGCGCCTACGGCCGCTACCTCCGCCAGTGCGGATTCGCCTACACCACAACACATGTGGCGTCTGTTCTGGGCGATCACAAGGCCGTGACGCAAGGTCTGGTCGAGCTGTTCGCGGCCTCGTTCGACCCGGAATCCGCGGACGAGACCCGGCGGCGAACCGCCCTGGAGGCGCTGCGCAGCGAGATCGGAACGGTCATCAGCCTGGATGCCGACCGGATCCTGTCGGCATTCGCGGCGGTGGTCACCGCGACGTCGCGGACCAACTTCTTCGTCACCGACCCCGACGGCGTCCGGCAGCCGGTGATGTCGTTCAAGCTGCGACCCAACGACATTCCACAGGCGCCACAACCCAGACCCATGCACGAGATCTTCGTGTACTCGCCGCGAGTCGAAGGGGTGCACCTGCGGTTCGGCATGGTCGCTCGCGGCGGGCTGCGGTGGTCGGACCGGCGGGAGGACTTCCGTACCGAGATTCTCGGCCTGGTCAAGGCGCAGGCGGTCAAGAACGCGGTCATCGTCCCGGTGGGGGCCAAGGGCGGCTTCGTCGTGAAGCGGCCGCCCGCTCCGACGGGCGAACCCGCCGCAGACCGTGACGCCCATCGGGCCGAAGGGGTCGCGTGCTACCGCGCATTCATCGCGGGACTGCTCGACGTCACCGACAACATCGACCGGCAGACCGGGGTCGTGGTGCCCGCACGGTCGGTGGTCCGACGCGACTCCGACGATCCGTATCTGGTGGTCGCGGCCGACAAGGGAACGGCCGCGTTCTCCGACATCGCCAACGAGGTCGCGGCCGACTACCGCTTCTGGCTGGGCGACGGTTTCGCATCCGGCGGCTCCGCCGGGTACGACCACAAGGAGATGGGCATCACCGCCCGCGGTGCCTGGGAGTCGGTGAAGCGGCACTTCCGGGAGATGGGTGTCGACACCCAGACACAGGACTTCACGGTGGTCGGCATCGGCGACATGAGCGGCGACGTGTTCGGCAACGGGATGTTGCTGTCCGAGCACATCCGGCTCGTCGCCGCATTCGATCATCGCCACGTGTTCATCGACCCCGACCCGGATGCCGCCACCGCGTTCCGCGAACGGGCACGGCTGTTCGCGCTGCCGCGGTCGTCCTGGGACGACTACGACACGTCCTTGATCAGCCGCGGCGGCGGCGTGTGGTCGCGCCATCAGAAGTCCATCCCGGTCAGCGCAGAGATGCGTGACGCGCTGGGAATCGAGAACGATACGACCGAACTCTCGCCCCCCGAGCTGATCCGGGCAGTGTTGCTCGCCCCTGTCGACCTGCTGTGGAACGGCGGGATCGGCACGTACATCAAATCGTCTGCCGAATCCGATGCGGATGTCGGTGACAAGGCGAACGACCCGATCCGGGTCAATGGTGATCAACTGCGGGCCAGGGTGATCGGGGAGGGCGGAAACCTCGGGGCGACGGAACGCGGGCGCATCGAGTTCGATCTCTGCGGCGGACGGGTCAACACCGACGCGATGGACAACTCCGCGGGTGTCGATTGTTCCGACCATGAGGTCAACATCAAGATCCTGCTCGACTCCGCGGTGTCGACGGGCGACATCGGCGGCGTCGAACGGACCGAACTGCTCGACTCGATGACCGCCGAGGTGGCGGACCTGGTGCTCGCCGACAACGTGTCGCAGAACTCCGAACTCGGCTATTGCCGGACGTTCTCGCGGGACCGCGTCGACGTCCACGTGCGGCAACTCGCCGACCTGGCCGACACCTACGGGGTGGATCTCCACCTCGAGGCCCTGCCGGAACCGGCGGAACTACGCAAGCGATTCGACGTCGAGCCACACCGCGGACTCACCTCACCCGAACTCGCCACCTTGATGGCCCACGTCAAACTGGCGACCAAGTCGGATCTGCTGGCCACCGACCTGCCCGACAACGACGTGTTCGACGAGCGGCTCGGCCGCTACTTCCCGGTTCCGCTGCGCAACCGGTTCGCCGACGGAATCCGCTCCCACCGCCTGCGGCGCGAGATCGTGACGACGACGTTGGTCAACGACGTCGTCGACAAGGCCGGGACCACCCACCTGTTCCGGCTGCGTGAGGGGGCCGGCGCGTCCACCGACGAAGGCGTCCGTGCCTACGTGGTCGCATCGGCCGTGTTCGGGATGGACGAACTGTCCGAGCGAATCCTGCACGCACCGGCGGCGGTCGGCGTCATCGACGAGATGACCCTCTACGCACGGCGGCTGCTGTTCCGGTCGTCGCGCTGGCTGCTGGCCTTCCGGCCGCAGCCGTTGGCGATGGCGGCCGAGATCACCCGCTACCGTGAGCGTGTCGCAGAGCTGACCGCCTTGCTCGACAGCTGGCTCGGGACCAGTTCGGCCCTCGACGTGGACCAGCGGGTCGAGCACTATCGGTCGTGCGGTGTACCGGAGGACCTGGCGCATGGCGTCGCGGTGAGCCTGCACAGGTTCTGTCTGCTCGACATCATCGACGCCGCCGAGATCGCCGATCACGATCCGGTCGAGGTCGGCGAACTCTACTTCGGTGTCATGGAGCATTTCCGCATCGAGGAACTGCTCACCTCGGTGTCCGATCTCGATTACGGCGACCGATGGCATGCGCTGGCGCGCTTGGCTCTTCGCGACGACATGCACGGTGCGCTGCGCGCGATCACGTTGAAGATCCTGGAGATCGGGGAGCCGGACGAGACGGCGGCGGAGATGATCGGCGAGTGGGAGTCCTCGCATTCGTCGCGGTTGTCGCGGATGCGGGCCATGCTCGCCGACATCAACGATCTCGTGGACCCCGATCTCGCGACGTTGTCGGTGGCCGCCCGGCAACTCCGCAGCGTCATCCGCTGACACGTCACGCAGCATGGCGGGACACCAGTGCCCCGGGTCGGCGCGATCGCTGGCCATGACCCGGGTCGATCGGTCTATCGTGGGGCATGACCCGGACTGCGCTGCGAATTTGTCCGCTGTGTGAGGCCACCTGCGGACTCACCGTGACCGTCGACGACGACGGGCGGCTGCTCACCGCCCGCGGGGACGCCGACGACGTGTTCAGCCACGGCTACATCTGTCCCAAAGGGGCGAGTCTGCCCGATCTCGACAACGACCCCGACCGCCTGCAGCGGCCGCTGGTGCGCCGTGACGGAGAACTGGTCGAGACCGACTGGTCCGACGCATTGACCACGGTCGTGGAGCGCCTGGGCGGCATCATCGGCGATCATGGCGGCTCCGCTGTCGGTGTCTACCTGGGGAATCCGACCGCGCACACGGTCGCGGGCGCGCTGTACGCGCCGGTTCTGGTCAAGACCCTCGGCACGTCGAATCTGTTCAGCGCGAGCACGCTGGACCAGATGCCCAAACAGATCGCCCTCGGGTACCTCTTCGGCAACCCATACGCCTTCTGTGTGCCCGACCTCGACCGCACCGACCACCTCGTCGTCATCGGCGCGAATCCCGTGGTCTCCAACGGGAGTGTCACCACTGCGGCCGATTTCCCCGGCAAACTGGCCGCCCTGCGCAAGCGCGGGGGGCGCTTGACGGTCATCGACCCGGCGCGCACCCGGACCGCGAAGTTGGCCGACACCCACCTGGCGCCGCGCCCGGGCACGGACGCAGCCCTGCTCTTCGGCGTGGTGCACACCTTGTTCGACGAGGATCTGGTGGCTCCCGACCTCGGCGGTATCGCGCGTCACGTCACCGGAGTCGACGTTCTGCGCGCGCAGGCCGACGACTTCGCGCCCGAGCGTGTGGCCGCCTACTGCGGAGTGTCCGCAGAGGCGATCCGCGACCTGGCCCGGTCGATCGCGGCGGCCCCCTCGGCAGCGGTGTACGGCCGGATGGGTACGACGACGGTCGAATTCGGCACGGTCACCAGCTGGCTCATCGATGCGGTCAACATCCTCACCGGCAACCTCGACCGCCCGGGCGGCGTGATGTTCCCGACCCCACCGACCGCGCCGGCACCGCGACCGCCGCGACCGGGCCGCGCATTCCGGACCGGCCGCTGGCGCAGCAGGGTCTCCGGACATCCCGAGGTCGCGGGCGAACTTCCGGCGATCGCCATCGCCGAGGAACTCGACACACCCGGCGACGGCCGCATGCGTGCGTTGATCACCGTGAGCGGCAACCCGGTCCTGTCGGCGCCGGACGGAGACCGGCTCTCGCGGGCTCTCGACGGTGCCGAACTGGTGGTGTGTATCGACCCGTACCTGAACGAGACGACCCGGCACGCCGACGTGATCCTGCCGCCGCCACCGCCGTCGCAGAGCCCGCACTTCGACTTCATCCTCAACAATCTCGCCGTACGGGCGACGGCACGATACTCACCGCCCGTCACGCCGACCGACGGCCGCCCCGGGGAATCGGAGATCATCTGCCGGATCGTCCTGGGACTCGGAGGGTTCGGTGTCGACGCCGACCCGGCCCTGGTGGACGAGCAGGTGATCGCGATGACACTGGCGAAGGAGGTCGCCGACCCGCATTCGCCGGTCGCGGGCCGCGACGTCGCATCGCTCGTCGAGATGCTGCCCGACGCCCCGGGACACGAACGGCGACTGGACATGATGCTTCGGTTGGGGGCCTATGGCGACGCGTTCGGCGTCCGGCCCGACGCTCTCACCCTTGCCCAGGTGCTCGCCGCGCCGCACGGTGTCGACCTGGGCCCACTGCAACCCCGCCTGCCCGGGGTGCTGCGGACCGCGTCGGGCACGGTCGAGCTGGCCGCCGACGACCTCATCGCCGACGTCGAGCGGCTTCGGTCGGCGCTGCACCGCACCTCCGACGGCCTGGTCCTGATCGGGCGGCGGAACCTGCGGTCCAACAACAGCTGGATGCACAACCTGACTGCGTTGTCCGGGGGCACGAACCGCTGCACGCTGTACGTGCACCCCGACGACGCCGCGCGCCTCGGGCTCGATGACATCGCCATCGTGCGCGGTCCCGGCGGCGAGCTGAAGGTCCCCGTCGAGATCAGCGCCGACATCCTGCCGGGTGTCGTGTCCCTGCCGCACGGGTGGGGGCACGATCTGGCCGGCACCCGGATGGCAGTGGCCGCCGCGGCACCCGGCGCCAACGTCAATCAGCTCAACGACGGAACGCGGATGGACCCGCTGTCCGGGACGGTCACCCTCAACGGGCTGCCGGTGGAGATCATCCCCGCCTGATCACGAGGCCGTGCGGTCGCGGGGAGAGTCCGGGACACGTGGTGCGTAGGGTGGACCGCGATCATCCACTGCCGCGGCCGAGCCGCGACCGTGTCGACGTCAGAGAGGAGCCACGTGCTCTACGAGGACGAGGGAACCAGAACCGAGGCCGGCTATGTCGTCAAGGTTCCGGTCCGGTGGTCGGACATGGACGTCTTCGCCCACATCAACCACGCACGCATGGTGACGCTGATCGAAGAGGCCCGCATTCCGTGGCTGTTCTACGACGAGCGGCCGACGGCGGCTCTGCGCCGGGGGTGTGTGGTCGCCGACCTGCACGTCCGGTACCGGGAGCAGGTGCGTCACGACGAAGGGCCCATCGAGGTCACGATGTACGTCGAGCAGTTGCGTGCCGTGGACTTCACCGTCGGATACGAGGTACGGCGCAACGGCGACGGCCCGGACGCCAAGCCCGCTGTCACGGCGACCACGCAACTCGTCGCGTTCGACGTCGACGCGCAACGTCTGCGCCGAATCACCCCGGCGGAGAAGGAGTACCTCGCCTCGTTCCGACGAGACCGGACGGCGAACCGATGACCGAGAGCGAGCGGCACATCACCCTGACCGGTCCGGCCGACCGGGCCGACGCAACGGCATTCCTGGGTCGGGCGCTGCGCCTCGACGACGCCGCCGTGATCCGGGTTGCCGCGCGGGCGGACGGTCTCATCGGGCTCTGGGCTGCCACCGGATTCGACGTCCTCGCCGGCCGGTCGGTGTTCGGCACCATGCGCCCTGACGACATCGTCTGTGACGCAGCGACATTGCGAAGCTCACTGAGCGCGGCCGAACCCGGGACCGAGGTCGATCCCGGATTCGCCCTCGCCAGCGCATGGCGAGGTGCGTTGCCGGCGATGACCGGCTTCACCCAGCTCGACGACGTCCCGGCCCGTACCGTCGTCGAGTTGTCGCGCGGCGGAGCACATCTCGCACGCACCGAGGGAAGCGCGCACGGCCCCGCGACCGGGCTGCTCGACCAGGACGTACTGGACGTGGCGTCCACCGACGGCGGTGAACAAGCGTCGGTGTCGATGCGTTCGCTGTTCGCACTCACCGCGATGGGGTTCATCCGCGACGCCGAGGGACATGAGGTCACCGAGTCGTCGCCGATCGAGAAGATCAGCGAGTCAGAACCGGTCCGGATCCGGTTGTCCGGCGCATGGATACGCATCGACGCCCGATTCGGCTCGGTGTTCCAGCGTCGCGAACGCATCGCGATGATGACGCTCTGAGCGCGGCCGACGCCGACGTCAGACCAGCCAGGCCGCCGAGTTCGGTGCGAGCTGACCGTCGATGAGCGGATAGCTGGACAGCAGGACCTCACCGGGCGGCAGCGGGACCGGGACGTCACTGGTGTTGAGTGCGCAGATCAGGTGTCCGACGGACCTACGGAACGCGAGACAGCCTTCGGGTGCCCCGTACCATTCCACCGTGTCGCCGTCGAATTCGGTTCGCTGATACCGCATCTCGATCGCCTGCCGGTAGAGCGACAGCGTGGAGCCGACGTCCTCGAGCTGCGCCTCCACGGTGAACCGAGTCCAGTCGTCGGGGATCGGCAGCCAGGTGTCGGGAGTGGTGCTGAACCCGTAGGGCGGTTCGAAACCCTCCCACGGCAACGGAACCCGGCATCCGTCGCGGCCGCGCTCGGTGTGTCCGGAACGCTCCCACACCGGGTCCTGCAGGGCCTCGTCGGGTAGTTCGGCATTCGGCAGACCCAATTCGGCGCCGTTGTAGATGAAGACCGTGCCGGGCAGTGCCAGTTCCACCAACAGCATCGCTCGCGCACGCAAGATGCCGAGATCGACATCGACATCGACGCCGTCGGTACCATCGCCGAGGCGCCCGTAGCGGGTGACCTCGCGCTCGACGTCGTGGTTGGACAGGGTCCAGGTGGGTGTCCCGTCCACCGAGAGCACCGACTCCAGCGAGTTCTCGATGGCGTCGCGGATCGACTTGGTGTCGAAAGCGGCCTTGGCGAGCCGGAAGTTGAACCCGAGGTGCAGTTCGTCGGGGCGAAGGTACTCGGCGAAGCGCTCGTTGTCGTCCACCCAGATCTCACCGACGTTGGCCGCGCCGGGGTAGTCGTCGAGCACGGTACGGATCTTGCGATGGATGTCGTGTACCGCGTAGTTGTTGAACCGCGGGTCATCGTCCGAATTCTGCAGCAGGCCTGCGGATTCGACGTCCATGTCGGGCAGGTCGGCAGGCTTCGCCATCCCGTGCGCGACGTCGATGCGGAAACCGTCGACACCCCGGTCGAGCCAGAAACGCAGCGTCGTCTCGAGGTCGTCGAAGACCTCGGGATTCTCCCAGTTCAGATCCGGCTGCTCGGCCGCGAAGATGTGCAGATACCACTGACCGGGGCTGCCGTCGGGATCGGGCACCCGTGTCCAGGCCGGCCCACCGAAGACGCTGTGCCAGTTGTTCGGTGGCTCGTCACCGTTCTCCCCGCGGCCATCGCGGAAGATGTAACGGGCACGTTCGGCGCTGCCGGGTTCGGCTGCCAGCGCGGCGACGAACCACGGGTGCTGATCGCTGGTGTGGTTGGGCACCAGGTCCATCGTGACCCGGATGTCGCGGTCGTGGGCCTCGGTGATCAGCTCGTCGAAGATCGCGATGTCTCCGAAGAGCGGGTCGATGTCGCGCGGATCGGACACGTCGTAGCCGTGGTCGGCCATGGGGGAGCGCATGATCGGGCTCAGCCAGATGGCATCGACACCGAGGAGTTCGAGGTAGCCGAGCTTGTCGATCACACCGGCGAGGTCGCCGACCCCGTCGCCGTTCATGTCGGAGAACGACCGGGGATAGATCTGGTAGAAGATCGCGGACTTCCACCACGTGGTGTCGGCCGGATCGAGCTGGGTTGCGGTCGAGGCGGGGACCACCGCGAGCTCGTCCTCTGGCGGTTCGGAGTCCTCGGTGGTGTCGGTGTCAGGGGCGTCGGTGACCTCACTGTCGGCGCCCTCGGGGTCGGCGGGCTCGGGGTCGGCGAGCACCGCGCCCGTGTCCTCGTCCGCGTGGGTGTCGTCGGCAGGGCTGTCGTCCGCCGCGGCCTCGGCCTGCTCATCCTGCTCAGCGGCTTCATCCTGCTCGGCGGTGTCGGTCGCCGCGACGGCGTCTGCCGCCGTCGGATCGTCGTCGCCGTCTTCTGCATCCGTGTCGGAGCCGGCTGCGGGGTCCTCGTCGATCCCCGCATCCGACGGTGTCGCGGCGTCGTCGACACCGGTCTGGGAGGCCTGGTCTGCGTCCTCAGGTTCCGGTTCGGCGGGGACAACCTTCGATGTCTCGTCGCTCACCGTCGTCATTGTGCCTTACCAGTGTTTTCGACGAGACGTCCAGGTCATCTCGGCGCGTCGGTTCGCCGTTCGGCGTGTCAGACAGGCGAGTTCATCATCGAATTCGCCGCCATCTCCATGTAGTCGACGAGCACCCGACGGTGCGGATCGTCCAGGGTGTCGGAGTCGATGGACGCGATCGCGATGTGCATGCACCGCAACCATGCGTCGCGCTCGATCGGTCCGATCCGGAAGGGGTGGTGGCGCATCCGCAGCCGTGGGTGACCCCGCTCGTCGGAGTACGTCCGCGGGCCACCCCAGTACTGCTCGAGAAACATGCGGAGGCGGCGTTCGGCCGGGCCCAGATCCTCCTCCGGGTACAGCGGTCGCAGCACCTCGTCTGCGGCGACCTCCTCGTAGAATTTGGCGGTGAGCTTATCGAACGTCTCCGCGCCGCCGACCTCGTCATAGAAGGTTCGCTGCGTCGCGGGTGTACTCGGCTGGATACCGCCTGGGACCTCACTGCTCACGACCACCATTGTCCTGACCGCCGGCGAACTCATCAACATCACTGGTCGGCGGCGGGTGCGTCATCCGTTGTTCACGTGGTCGACCTGCGTTGACACGCAGAATTGTCGTGCAAACAGGGGTGTTCCGTGGTCAACTTGACCTCGTCGAATGTTCAGGTGGGAGATGCGTATGAAGGCCAGGTCCGCAACGAAGGTGACCTCGGCAGATGGCGCGCGGCAGCGCGTCCACGCACTCACCACGGTGCCCGGTGGTCGTGAGTCGGATTCGGTGGGCGCCGGCCACCCTGTCGTCGGCGTGCCGTCGGCGTCGCTGTGGGGCCGCCGACGGGTGCTGCTGCTCAACGCCACCTACGAGCCACTCACCGCGGTGTCCCTCCGCCGCGCGATCGTCCTCGTCCTGCGGGAGAGAGCCGACGTCGTCCACGCGGACGACGCGGGCCTCGTCGTGCACTCGGCGGATCTGTCCGTGCCGGTGCCGTCGGTGATCCGGCTTCGCTCCTTTGTGAAGGTGCCCTACCGTGCGGTGATCCCGATGACGCGTGCCGCGCTCATGCACCGCGACCGGTTCCGCTGCGGGTACTGCGCAGGCAAGGCCACCACGATCGACCACGTCGTACCGCGCAGCCGCGGCGGGGCGCATTCGTGGGAGAACTGTGTCGCGTGTTGCGCGAGTTGCAACCATCGCAAGGCCGACCGGTTGCTCAGTGAGCTCGGCTGGAAGCTGCGGGTCACCCCGTCCGCGCCGAAGGGGCGCCACTGGCGTCTGCTCGCGACGATCAAGGACATCGACCCCGTCTGGACCCAGTACATCGACGCCGGCGCCGCGTGAGTGCGGCATCCCGCGCCGTCTACGACGCGGTGTAGGGGTCGTCGCCCGCGACGTCGAGCGGTGGGCTAGATTGATCACACGACCTGCACCGCAGTCGCATGCAGGGCTCAGCACCAACCGATCGAAAGGGTGGCATGGAAGACCTGATCGTCCCCATCGGAGTGCCGGTCACGATCCTGACCGTTCTGTCCGTCGTGGCATGCGTCGTCGCGATGGCGTTCACGCGCGGTGTCAAGTACCCGAAGGTGCAGAACTACACCCTCGATCAGGAGTGGCAGCACAAACCGCTGCTGTTCAGCGCCACCGACATCGAACCGATGGCCCTGGCACATCACGCAGAGGCGAGCGACACGGACGGAGGTTCGGCAAGTGGCAAATGGTGACGTGGTCCCAGGACAGCACGGCGATGTGTCCGTCTCCTCGGCGGCGACGACGGCACTGCCGGTCGGCACGGTGGTCACCAACAGCGGCCGGGTGTCGGCCACCCGCTTCCCGGGGCAGGCGCCCACGACACCGCCGTTCACGCGTGAGGAACTCATCGGTCTCGACGAGGCGCTGAAGGCAGCCAGCGAGAAGGCGCTCATCCGGTTCTCGGTGTTCATCGGCGAACTGGGTTCCGACGCCGTCGCCGACGCCCGGGCCGTTCTGCTCCGCGCCCCCGAACCCGCCCACGGCACCCTGATCGCGGTCTCGCCGAACACCCACGACGTCGTCGTCGTGTCCGGCACGAAGGTCGCCGACCGGGTGAACGACCGGGTGGCGCAACTCGGCGTCACCGCCGCGGTCACGAGCTTCCGCCAGGGCGATCTGATCGACGGGCTGATCGCCGCGTTGCGTGTCATGTCAACCGCCGCCGCGGTGTCCTGACGACCCGAGAATCCACCACATCGGCCGCTCACCATTTCGGTGAGCGGCCGATGTCTATGTGCTGCCGGCTCCGGTCAGTGCGCCAAGGCCGGTTGCCGCGGCTGCGGCGTCGGCTCATCGGGGACCTGGTCGATGGGGTCGTCATCGACCATGTCGGACTCGTCGAACGGATCGTCGCCGCTCAGGACGGAATCGACCCGACCACGATCCATCGTGGACGTCCATGAGCCCACGAGCAGGGTGGCCACCGCGTTGCCGGAGAAGTTGGTGACCGCGCGTGCCTCGGACATGAACCGGTCGATGCCGACGATCATGCCGACGCCGTCGAGCATGTCGGGTCGGTGCGCCTGCAATCCACCTGCGAGTGTTGCCAATCCGGCGCCGCTGACGCCTGCGGCGCCCTTCGAGGCGATGATCATGAAGGCCAGCAGCCCGATCTGTTCGCCGATCGACAGCGGGTCGCCCATCGCATCGGCGATGAAGATGGACGCCATCGTCAGGTAGATGGCGGTGCCGTCGAGATTGAACGAATAGCCGGTCGGCACAACGACTCCGACCGTCGTCTTCTCCACGCCGAGATGCTCCATCTTGGCGATGAGCCGCGGCAGCGCCGACTCCGATGAGGATGTCGCGAAGATCAGCAGGTATTCACGGGCGAGGTAACGCACGAGCCGGAAGATCGACACACCGGCCACGGTGCGCAGCAACACGCCGAGCACCCCGAAGACAAACACGAGGCAGGTGAGGTAGAAGGCGAGCATCAGGATGAGCAGCTGCTGGACTGCGGCCCAACCTGTCTGGCCGACGACGTTGGCGATGGCGCCGAAGGCGCCGATCGGGGCGACCCACAGGATCATGGACAGCACCTTGAAGACCAGCTTCTGGAAGTACGACACCGCGGTGAGGATGGGTTCGCCACCACGTCCCATCGCCTGGATCGCGAAGCCGACGAGGAGCGCGACGAACAGAGCCTGCAGGACATTGCCCTCGGTGAGGGCACTGAGCAGCGAGGTCGGAACGATGCCCTCGATGAACTCCCACGTCCCACCGGATTCGTGTGCCTGTTCGGCCAATTCGGCGCCCTTGCCTGCGTTCGCCGAGACGTTCAGTCCCTCACCCGGGTTGATTACGTTTCCGACGACCAGCCCGATTCCGAGTGCCACGGTGGACATCGCCAGGAAATAGACGAAGGCCAGGCCGCCGACCTTGCCGACCGTGGCCGCCTTGCGGACCGACCCGATGCCGAGCACGATCGTGCAGAAGATGACCGGTGCGATCATCATCTTGATCAGGCTGACGAACATCGTGCCGAGTACACCGAGGTCCTGGCCCAGTTCCGGCCACACCATGCCGACGAGGACGCCTGCCACCACGGCGCCGATCACCGCGATGTAGAGCCAATGCGTACGGTCGCGTTTCCGGGCTTGCATCGGCATGTCCGCCGTGGCGCCGGGCGAGGGGTCACCCCTGCGGCCGGCCCGTGATCTGAGGTTCATCGGATTCCTTTCGTCGCGCGCCACCGTGCGCGTCGGGTTTTTGTGTCGTGTACGAATTGTTGGGGTATCCCGTGACATGGGTCACGATTGAGTTCATTTCGTTCACGCCGGGCGTCGACCCGCACACATCCGAGGAAGACCGATGACGAGCGTCGTGCCACGTACCCTCGCCGGGCAGGCCGTCGCCTGGCTGCTCGCCCTCGTCGCGGTGATCGTGGTCGTGGGCGGGGTCCTGGCAGCGGTCGATGCCCGCCTGGACGGCGATCGGGCCGCACGACAGGAAGTGACCGCCGTCGCGGTGAGTCTTGCCGACGCTCCGTCGACCGCCGAGGCCGTGATGTCGCCGGACCCGGCCGCACTCCTGCAACCGGTGACCGAACAGGTGCGGCAGGCCACCGACATCGCGTTCATCACGATCATGGACCCCGCCGGACGCCGTTTCACGCACACCGATCCCGAGATGATCGGCGGCTCGTACCTCGGCAGCCGCGCCGAGGCATTGCGCGGCGAGGTGCACACGGAGACCTACACCGGAACGCTGGGGCCGTCGATCCGAACCATCGCGCCCGTGCGTGCCACCGACGGGCAGATCGTCGGCCTGGTCGCGGCGGGGATCACCCAACAGACATTGTCCGACGCGTGGACGGCTCAGCTGCCTCTCATCGCGACCATCGCGGCCCTGGTGCTGCTGTTCGCCGGCGCCGGATTGTGGTTGATCCGCAGGCGCCTGCTCCGACAGACCGGCGGGCTCGCACCTGCGGAACTACGGCTCATGTACGAGCACCACGACGCCGTCCTCCATTCGGTCCGCGAGGGCCTCGTCGTCACCGAGGCCGGGCGGCCCGCACTCGTCAACGACGAAGCCCGACGACTGCTGGACCTCGACGGTGACCACGTGCCATCGGAACCCGAAAGCGCGCCCGTCCCTGAGTTTCTGGACGGCAGCCGAACGCCATTGGTGGACGAACTCTATGCGCAGGGTGGCCGGACACTCGTGGTCAGCCGTTCCCCGGTTCCGGGCAGTCGGGACTCTGCGGTGGTGACCATCCGCGACCGCACCGAACTGTCGGAAGCGCTGGGGGAGTTGGACAGCATGACCAGCTTCGCCGAGGCGCTGCGGTCCCAGGCGCACGAGACCGCGAATCTGCTGCACACCATCGTGGCGATGATCGAGATGGGCCGCGGGGCCGAGGCCGCCCGGCTCGCGACCTCCGAACTGCAACTGTCGCAGCGCCTGATCGACGAGTTGAGCGAATCGGTCGCCGAACCCGCCCTGGCCGCCCTGCTGCTCGGCAAGACCGCCCAGGCGGCCGAACGCGGTGTCGCACTGACTCTGACGGAGGACTCACTGCTCGTCGACGCCGCGACCCAGCTGCTCCCGGCGGGTGAGATGATCACCGTCGTGGGCAATCTCGTCGACAACGCGCTCGACGCGGCGGACCCGGCTGATCCGTGGGTGGAGGTGACCGTCATCGGCGACGCTTCCGAACTGACGGTGGTCGTCGCCGACAGCGGCCCCGGCATGGCCCCCGACGTGTTCCGTCGAGCGCGGATGCGTGGATTCTCCACCAAGTCGGGTGGCGATGCGGCCGGACGCGGCCTCGGTCTCGCGCTGGTCGCGCAGATCATCGCCCGCCACGGTGGGACGTTGACGGCCGAGACCACGTACGGGTCTGTCGTCACCGCGACGGTGTCCGCGGTGGCGACGCGAGAACCGGGAACAGCCGAGGCGGAAACCGGAGAGGCGGCGGTACCGAGCGTGGGGCAGGACCGATGATCCGTGTACTGATCGTCGAGGACGAACCGTTCATCGCCGAGGCGCACCGCGAGTTCCTGCACCGGGTGGGCGGTTTCGAGGTCGTCGCCGCCGTGGGCACGGCCCAGCAGGCCATGCGCGCCGTGCGGTCCGCGGCAGAAGCGGATGCGCCGGTCGACCTGGTGCTGCTCGACCTCGGGCTCCCCGACGCGCGTGGTGTCGACCTCGCCTCCGCGTTGTCCGGGATCGGTCCGGATCCCGACATCATCGCGATCACCGCACAACGCGATCTGGCCACGGTGCGCAACGCGATCTCGCGCGGAGTGCTGCTGTACCTGTTGAAGCCGTTCACGTTTGCCGCGTTCCGGGAGAAGATCGAGCAGTACCTGCGGTATCGCGATGCCCTCGGGTCGGGCGCCGATGCGGTCAGCCAGCGTGAGGTGGACCGCGCCGTCGCAGCGCTGCGGACAACCGACACCCGATCGACCGCGGCGAAAGGCGCGGCCCCCGACACCCTCGATGCGGTGGGGCGGGCGGTGCGGGACAGCGAGAGTGGTATGACCGCGTCGGAAGTGGCCGTGGCGCTCGGTAGTTCGCGGGTGACCGCGTGGCGTTACCTGGAACGTCTCGCCGACGACGACACCGTCGAGCGCATCACCGAGTACGGGAACACCGGCCGCCCCCAGGTGCGCTACCGCTGGCGGTCGCGCACCTGAGGTCCTGCCGACGTCAGGACGCCGATTCGGCGTCGAACCGGCGGGCGCGTAGCGACCGGGCCACCGTGTCACGCCCCTCGGAGATCAACCGTTTGAGCGCCGGCGGATGATCGCCGGCCAGGAATGCATCCGCCGCAGCGAGTCCGTCGTCATCGATGGCCCAGTGTGGATAGAGACCCACCACCACCGTCTGCGCGACCTCGCTCGATCGCCGCGCCCAGAGATCGGGCACCGCGGCGAAGTACTTCGCGACGTACTCGCCCAACATCCCGGACTGGCCGGGGCGTGCGAATCCCTCGATCATCGTGCGGGTGTAGATGTTCGACAACGAGTCGTCCTCGGTGGCCTGCGTCCACGCCTCCGCCTTGGCCTCGGGAAGTGGTCGGGACGAGCGCGCGGCGGCCGCCTGTCGCTGCCCGGTGGCGGTGTTGTCACGTGCCGCCTCGGCGTCGATCACCGGCGAACTCGCGGGATCGGTGTCGATCGCACCGGCGGTTGCCAACGCGCGCACCAGCTTCCATCGCATGTCGGTGTCCACGACGAGTCCGGGCAGCCCGTGTTCGGCGGGGTCGGCCTCATCGAGCAGGGCCTGTGCGACAGGGATCTGGTCCTCGTTCAGGCGACCACCGAGCAGGGTGTTGACGAAGGCCAACTGATGATCCGATCCCGCCTCCGACGCGCGGGCGAGCTCGAGCATCCGGGCGCTGAACGACGGCCGACCCGTCGCCGCCACCCATTCCGGATCGGCATAGGCCTCCAGTGCGCTCGTCGCCTGCATGAGTACGCGCTGCACGACGCCGATCTCGGACTCCGCGGCGATACCGCGCTGTACGAGCTCGATGAAGTCACGGGCCGCCATCTCGGCCTGCCGCGTCATCTCCCACGCCGCCGACCACACCAGGGTGCGGGGCATCGGGTCGACGATGTCACCGACCCGTGAGGTCGCGGTGGCCAGCGAGTCCGGGTCGAGGCGCACCGAGGCGTAGGTCAGGTCGTCGTCGTTCAACAGGATCAGCGCGCCGCGGGGGACACCGACGAGGTCGGCGACGTCGGTCCGCTCGCCTTCGACATCCAGCTCGACGCTCTGTGTGCGTTCCAGTGCGCCGGAGCCGTTGTCGTCGTACACGCCGACGCGGAGCCGGTGCACCCGGGTCTCGCCCTCACCCGGCCGGGCGCCATCCTGCACGATCGTGAAGCGCGTGAACCGGCCGTCGTCGTCGACCTCGAAATCCGGGCGGATCACGTTGATGCCGGTGGTCTTGAGCCACTGGGTGCCCCAGTCGGACAGGTCACGTCCCGACGACTTCTCCAGTGCGGTCAGCAGATCCGAGAACGTGGCGTTGCCGAACTCGTGCGCGGTGAAGTAGTCACGCAGTCCCGCCAGGAAGTCCTCGAGGCCCACGTACGCGACCAACTGCTTGAGGACCGAGGCGCCCTTGGCGTAGGTGATCCCGTCGAAGTTGACCTCGACCGCGGCGATGTCGGGGATGTCGGCGGCAACCGGATGCGTGGACGGCAGCTGATCCTGTCGGTACGCCCACGACTTCTCGACGTTGGCGAAGGTGGTCCACGCGTTGGTGTACTCCGTCGCCTCCGACTGGCAGAGCACGGATGCGAACGTGGCAAAGGACTCGTTGAGCCACAGGTCATCCCACCACTGCATGGTGACGAGATCGCCGAACCACATATGGGCCATCTCGTGCAGGACGGTCTCCGCGCGACGCTCGTAGAGGTACTTCGTCACCCGCGACCGGAAGACGTAGTCCTCGAGGAAGGTCACCGCGCCCGCGTTCTCCATGGCTCCGGCGTTGAACTCCGGGACGAACAGCTGGTCGTACTTCCCGAAGGCATATGGGATACCGAAGTTTTTGTGGTAGAAGCCGAATCCCTGCTTGGTCTCGGTGAACAGGCGCTCGGCGTCCATGTGCTCGGCGAGGGACGTGCGGCAGTAGATACCGAGCGGGATGGTGCCGTGGTCGTCGCTGTAGGTGTCGGTCCACTCCGCGTACGGACCGGCGATCAACGCGACGAGATAGGTGCTCATCAGCGGGGTCTCGCGGAACCTGTGAACAGTGCCACCGTTCGGTCCGGTCTCGGCCTTGAGCGTGTTCACCACCGCGGCATTGGAGATCACCTTCCAGTCGTCGGGAGCGGTGACGGTGACCGTGTAGGTGGCCTTGAGGTCGGGCTGGTCGAAGCACGCGAACATCCGCTTGGCGTCTGCGGTTTCGAACTGCGAGTAGAGATAGACCGCGTCGTCGGTCGGGTCGACGAACCGGTGCAGGCCCTCGCCGGTGTTGGAGTAGGCGCAGTCGGCGACCACGGTCAGGGTGTTGTCCGCGGCGAGGTTCGGCAGCGGGATCCCGGCCGACTCGTCGAAGTCGGACACGTCGAGCTCGGTGCCGTTGAGGGTCGCCGAGATCAGCGTCGGGGCGACGAGGTC
Source organism: Gordonia prachuapensis (assembly GCF_036350515.1). Taxonomy (NCBI): domain Bacteria; kingdom Bacillati; phylum Actinomycetota; class Actinomycetes; order Mycobacteriales; family Gordoniaceae; genus Gordonia; species Gordonia prachuapensis. The sequence goes on from NZ_JAZDUE010000004.1 coordinate 112,244, forward strand.
GATGAAACTGGATGCGCCCGACGTCGCGGTGAAGGTCACCGTGGTCACCGACCGGAACGTGTTCAGGCCCGGGGCGCCGTCGCCGTCGGTGAGGTCGAGTTCGATCGCATAGTTGCCGACGTCCAGCGTCGCGGCGCGTTCCTTCGCCTGGTCGCGGGTCAGATTGGGAGCAGTCACAGTCCGTCCATCACCTCTCGATTCGTGGTCCGGTGGCCAGCTTAACGGGAATGTTCGGAGCGCAATCTGGTTGCAGTTGTCGAGCAGGTCGATCCATGCACCAGAGCGGAAGGGCAGTCGATGACGACGACGCAGACATCGGAACAGCAGCGCGATCGGGTGGATTTCTGGTTCGACCCGTTGTGTCCGTGGTGCTGGATCACGTCCCGGTGGATTCTCGAAGCCGAGCAGGTCCGGCCCATCGACGTGAACTTCCACCTCATGAGCCTCGCCGTGCTCAACGAGAACAAGGACATCCCCGACGAGTACCGCGAGAAGCTCGCGCAGGCCTGGCGTCCGGTCCGGGTGATCGCGGCCGCGGTGGCCCAGAAGGGTGACGAGATCCTCGCGCCGATCTACACCGCGATGGGCACGCGCATCCACAACAAGGGCATCGGTGATCTCGACCAGGTCATCGCCGAGACGCTCGACGAGCTCGGGCTCGACCCGGCTCTGGCGTCAGCGACCGACACCGACGAGTTCGACGAGTGGATTCGTACCAGCCACCACGAGGGCATGGACAAGGTCGGCGACGACGTCGGGACACCGACCATCCACGTCAACGGTGTCGCGTTCTTCGGGCCGGTGCTGTCACGCATCCCGCGTGGCGAAACCGCCGGCACCGTGTGGGACGGGGCCGTCGCCCTCGCGTCCTACCCGCACTTCTTCGAGCTCAAGCGCTCCCGGGACGAGGCCCCTCAGTTCGACTGACGGAGTTGAGGCACTAGACCTTGGGCGGCATCGACAACCCGTTCGGTAGTGATCCCGGCGCCACGGCTGCCGGATGCGGTGGCGGCGGCACCGGGGCCACGTTTCCGCTGCCGACCCCGCGGACGATGGTGCGCGGCCGGAAGAGCATGGCGCCCGGACGGGTGCGGTCTCGCAGGGCCGCGGCCCGCCAGGTGAGCACGGGGTGTGACGCCAATGCGTTGACCGCCCAGGTGAAGAATCCACGTTCGTGGGTGGCGCGGTCGGCGAACTGGTCGAAGTCCACGGCCGACAGCATGTACTTGCCGGACGAGAGCACACCCACGACGCCGGGGGCCCCGGCGGGCCGGGTGTAGTAGCCGTAGTTGTCGGCGGTGTACTCCTGGGCCCGGGACAATGCCGCACCGACGAAGGGGATGTTCATCCCGACACTGGTCGCGAGCTGCCGCCAATAGGACGTGTGGCCGGCGGCGATGTGGCCGATCTCGTGGCCGATGATGAACTCGAGTGCCTCGGGGTCGCGGGCGCGTCCGCCGATCTCGAACAGATCGGAGTAGACGACGATGTACCGCCGGAACCCGTGGCCCGAGGCGAAGGCGTTGACCATGCCGTTGCCGAGCACCACATACGCGTCCGGCACGTACTCGAGCCCGTAGCGGGCCGCTGCCTCGACGACCATGCGGTATCCCTCGGCGAACTGCGTGGGCGTCATCTGTACACCATTGACGCGCGGCCCCGCATAGGTCAGACCGCGGATGAGCAGCAGGATGAGGGGCAGTGCCAGCAACAGCAGGAAATAGTCACTGAACTGGCCCAGGATCACCAGCCAGACGATCGCGAGATAGCCCACGAGCGTGGCGGCGATGACGAGGATCAGCATCGGGATCTCCCACGGATGCAGCCGCGGCCGGGCCGCAAACCGGGCCGGGGGCAGCCAGAATGTGCCCGCCGCGGGCTCGCCGTCTGCGGGAGGTCGGTCGCCGCTGTGCGATGCCGCGTCGGCGATGCCGGGAACGTTGGGTATCGGCGAATGAGCGTCCACGCGACCAATCTATAGTGGCGCCATGCGTGTCTACCTCGGTGCCGATCATGCCGGATTCGAACTGAAGAACCTCATCGCCGACCATCTGCGGTCGTCCGGCCACGAGGTCGTCGACTGCGGAGCCCACGAGTACGACGCTCTCGACGACTACCCGGCGTTCTGTATCGACGCCGCGACGCGGACCGTCGCCGATCCCGGCAGCCTCGGGATCGTGCTGGGCGGCAGCGGCAACGGTGAGCAGATCGCCGCCAACAAGGTGCCGGGAGCGCGGTGTGCGCTGGCCTGGAGCGTGGAGACCGCGCAGCTCGCGCGCCAGCACAACAACGCCCAGCTGATCGGCATCGGCGGCCGGATGCACAGCACCGACGAGGCATTCGCCATCGTCGATGCGTTCGTTGCAACGGCCTGGTCGGACGAGCCGAGGCATCAGCGTCGGATCGACATCCTCGCCGAGTACGAGCGAACCGGCGAGGCGCCGGCGGTCCCTGGCAACAGCTGATCGCGCCTGATCCGACGACACGGTGCCCGAAGGTCATACCCTGCACCGGTTGGCCCGGCGCCAGCAACGGGTTTTCGCCGGTCAACAGGTTCATGTCACCAGCCCACAGGGCAGGTTTCTCGACGGTGCCGCCGCGGTCGACGGCATGGTGTTCGCGCGGGCGGAGGCGTGGGGCAAGCATCTGATCCAGCATTTCCGGCCGGCGCACGCCGCGGGCCGCGGGCGCGCCGGGCGACGGATGATCCATGTGCATCTCGGTTTGTACGGGGCGTTCACCGAATCGCCGGTGCCGATGGATGCACCGGTGGGACAGGTACGGATGCGGATCGAGGGTGCCCGGGTCGGCGTCGACCTGCGGGCCCCGACCGCGTGCGAATTTTTCACGCCTGCCGACCTCGACGAACTCGTCGCGCGCCTGGGGCCCGACCCGCTGCGTCCCGACGCCGATCCGACCCGTGCCGTGTCGGCGATCGGCCGCTCCCGGCGCCCGATCGGTGCGTTGCTGATGGATCAGAAGGTGATCGCGGGCGTCGGCAACGTCTACCGTGCCGAGTTGCTCTTCCGCGCCTCGATGAACCCGTACCGGGAGGGACGGTCGGTGCCCCCCGACTCGGTCGAGGCGATGTGGGCGGACCTCACCGCATTGATGCGGGTGGGCGTGCGACGTGGCCGCATCCACGTCGTCCGTCCGGAGGACGACCACGGCCCGGGGTCCTACGCACCCGACCGGCCCCGGACCTATGTGTACCGCCGTGCGGGCGAGGCCTGCCGGGTGTGTGGTACCACGATCCGGGTCGCGGAACTCGAGGGGCGGAACCTGTACTGGTGTCCCACCTGCCAGCCGTAGCCGATTCGCCGCCGACAGTCATCGTCACAGCCGACACTCAGCGTGGCGCAGTGATTTTCTCATCCTCGACCCGCACCATGGACACATGGCTGATGCGGAGACCGGACCCGCCGACCGGCCGCGCGTGACCCTCTTCGCGGTGGGCGGCACCGGCGAATCCTATGCCGGTGACGAGCGATCGGAGGTTGCGGGTCTGCTACGCGCGGTCACCACGCACCTCGACGAGCGATTCACCTGTCGATGGGTCGGCTATCCGGCCAGCTACGGCCCGGCTCCACGTCTGGTCGGCATGAGCTACCGCGACAGCCTCGAAATCGGCACCCGCGAACTGCGCCGTCGTCTGCGGGAGGTCGATGGCCCGATCGCACTGATCGGCTATTCCCAAGGCGCAGTTGTCATCCGCGACACCCTCACCGAATTGTCCGACGCCGGCGACCCGATCGTCGACCGCGTGCTCGCGGTCGGTCTCGTCGCCGACCCACACCAACCGCCCGGCGCCGTGACCGGGTGCGCGGGCTGGGGAGTCGCCGGTCCGGGCCGACCGATGCCGGCCCGTGTGCCGACGTACTGGGTCGGTGCGCCCGACGACATGATCTGCAACGCGACCGCGGACTCGTTTGTCCGCGACATCGCGGACCTCACCGCGGCGCTGGCCTTCGGCGGCATCGGACGATGGGTATCGCAACTGTGGACAGTGCTGCGTACCAACAGTTTTCAGAATGCGTCGCGGACCTCGCCCGGGTTCGAACAGGTCCGCCGCGACCTCGGGCGGATGCGAACGGCGATGCGCGAGATCGCCGGATACCTGCCCGGGACACTCCGCTGGCATTCTGTGGCGGTGCGCAATCCGCGCGGCGGGCGGCACACCTCGTATGCGCGCGAACCCTATCGGCGCGCGCCGGTCACGGACCCCGACACCACGGGATGCCAGGCCCTCGCCCGGTGGCTCCAGGTGCAGGCGACGTTCTCTCCGGTCGGTTGCGCCGGCAGCGCCCTGGACACCGAACTGGCCGCGTGACCTCCGCCGGTCGAGCCACCCCCAACCGCTGACTGTATTCAGATCCACTGCCATCGAACGGGATCTCGATACGACCTCCGCTAGCGCTCCGGTCTACTCGATCAGCGGGGGAAGCCCCAAACCGCTGGTCGAGACATCCCTGAAGGCTTGACATCAAACCTTCAGGGATGTCTCGATCGACGGGGGAAGCCCCAAACCGCTGGTCGAGTAGGTCGAGCCGCTAGGCGAGACCGTATCGAGATCCTCTGGCACCGTACGGGATCTCGATACGACCTCCGCTAGCGCTCCGGTCTACTCGATCAGCGGGGGGTTGCGCTGCGGTCTACTCGATCAGCGGAGGGTCACGCTCCGCCCGCGGTCGATTGATTCGGCGGTGTTAAATCCCGTGGAACAGTGTGCTGCTGCGGCTTCGGCGGAGATCGGTGAGGGTGACACTGAGCGCAGGGTGTGGTGCGCCCAGCGCATCCGGATCGAGTGGAGACAGCACCGTGGATCATTTCGACATCGTCGTGATCGGCTCCGGGCCGGCCGGGCAGAAGGCCGCGATCGCCGCGGCGAAGCTGGGTAAGCGGGCCGCGATCGTCGAACGCCGCCACATGGTCGGCGGTGTGTGCATCAACACCGGCACCATCCCCTCCAAGACGCTGCGTGAGGCCGTTCTGTATCTGACCGGACTCAACCAACGCGAGCTCTACGGCCAGTCCTACCGCCTGAAATCCGACATCACCGTCGGTGACCTGTCGGCGCGGACGATGCATGTGGTCGGCAAGGAGATCGATGTCATCCAGAATCAGCTGGCACGGAACTCCGTCACGATGCTCATCGGGAACGCGTACTTCGTCGAACCGCACGAGATCGCCGTGGAGGATGCGACCGGCGACCTGAAACGTGTCAGCGCCGACCACTTCGTGATCGCAGTCGGCACCCGGCCGGCCCGGCCGTCGACGGTCGAGTTCGACGGCATCACCGTGGTCGACTCCGACCAGATCCTGGCCATGGACCGGGTGCCGGGGTCGATGGTGGTCGTCGGTGCCGGCGTGATCGGCATCGAGTACGCGTCGATGTTCGCTGCCCTGGGGACCAAGGTGACCGTCATCGAGCAGCGGCCCACGATGCTGGACTTCTGTGACCGGGAGATCGTGGAGGCGTTGCAGTACCAACTGCGCGAACGAGGTGTCACCTTCCGATACGGCGAGCACGTGCGGACGGTGGAGAACCATCCGTCGGGCACTCTCACCATCCTGGAATCGGGCAAGAAGATCCCGGCCGACACCGTCTTGTACTCCGCAGGCCGACAGGGGGTCTCCGACGAACTGCGGGTGGAGGCCGCCGGGCTGACCGCCGATGCCCGCGGCCGCCTGAAGGTGGACGAACATTTCCGCACGGCCGTCGACCACATCTACGCGGTCGGCGACATCATCGGGTTCCCGGCACTGGCCGCGACCTCGATGGAACAGGGACGACGGGCCGCCTACCACGCCTTCGACGAGCCGGTGGGTGCGACAGACGCGGACCTGCAGCCGATCGGCATCTACGCGATTCCCGAGATCAGCTTTGTCGGACGGACCGAGGACCAGCTCACCACGGCCAACATCCCGTTCGAGGTCGGGGTGGCCCGCTACCGGGAACTGGCCCGCGGCGCCATCATGGGTGACTCGTATGGTCTGCTCAAACTGCTGGTCCACGCGGAGGAACGGACCCTGCTCGGTGTCCATGCGTTCGGCAGCAACGCCGCCGAACTGGTCCACATCGGCCAGACCGTGATGGGGTTGTCCGGCACCGTCGACTATCTGGTCGACGCCGTGTTCAACTATCCGACCCTGGCCGAGGGGTACAAGGTTGCGGCATTGGATGCGGTGAACAAGATGCGTGCGATCGCCCGCGTGCGCGCCGAGGGCCACCGCCTGGATCTGGATGCGGGAGAGCCGGCGGTCGGCTGACGGAGATGCTCGGCCGCTGACCGCATCGGGTTTCGTGCGAACGGATCCGACACGGGTCGAGACCCGCACCGACGCAAACACTCCCGCACCGACGCAAAAACTTCGGGCCCGGACATGCATGTCCGGGCCCGAAGTGAAAGGCGTTGCGTCAGCTACCGGGGATGTAGTCCGGGCCGATGGTGCCACGCACGACGATCGGCGTGTCACGCGGAATCGTGTTGAACACCCACTTGCCGTTCTCGGTGCTGATGTTGATGCAGCCGTGGCTCACGTTGCTGCGGCCCTGCTGCTCGACCGACCAGGGCGCGGCGTGGATGAAGATGCCGTCCCACGACATGCGCGTGGCGTACTCGACATAAGTCCGGTAGCCCTCCGCGGAGTCGACCGGCACACCGTACGTGGACGAATCCATGTACATGTCGCGGTACTTCTCCTTGGTGTAGTACACACCGTTGGGAGTCGGGTGCTTGTCCGAACCCATCGAGATCGGCATGGTCTTCACCTGGTTGCCGTTGTGCCACCAGGTGATCTGGTGCGTGGCGTCATCGGCCATCGCGATCCAACCCGTCGAGGTCTTCACATTCGGGATCGCCGGGCCCTTCGGGGTCTCCGTGGTCGTCGGGGGAGGCTCCGGAGTCGTTGTCTTCGGCGTCGACGGAGCACCGGGGATCTGCGGCACGCCCGGGACCTCGGGGATCTCCCACCCCTCGGGAACCTCCACCGGGGGGAGGCCCGGGATGACGGTCACGGGTGCGGCGCCGGCGGTCATCGGCAGCATGAGCGTCACGGCGGCTGCACCGATGATGGTGGCCACCACACGTCGCGTCGCGCCCTTGCGCGCGCGACGAGAAGGCTTCGATGTGAACACAGAGAGACCTTTGCAGTTTGAGTTACTGAAGCGCATCCCCCGGAGCGCTGAACCATCGTTACACAAACGTTGCCATCGGGCCAAAGTCGCATCGGCGAACAACAGGCCAACAGACCCCATGCGCGAGGGCGTTGAACGGAACTGCGTGGTGAGCGGGTCGGTCGACCCAGACGGTGTGAGAACCGTCACACAGACCAGGGTGGCGGCGGGTTGTGCTGCCGCGATCGGACCGTGACCGAGTGGTCAATCCGGGGGCCGGTGACCCGGCTCAGCTCAAGGGGCGGAACGGGAGTCGTCAGGCCACGCCGACCTCGCGCGCACGACCGGCGGCGTGCGAGCACTAGGAAGCAGAGGTCAGGCGGGCTGCGGATGTTCGGTGCGCAGGTGGCGTGCCGGCTCGATGCACGCCTCGTCGCGGCAGACCAACATCACGTCCACCCGGCCGTGGCCGGCGTCCGACTGCGCGACATCCTTGCGGACGTACAGATTTGCCCCGCAGCTCGGACACTTTCGCTGACTCTTGGTGTGGCTGGAAGACATGCCCCAACCCTACGCCTGAAGTGGCGTGGATCACAGGAGGTGGACCCGAACACGGCAGGGGAACACGGAACGGCCCGGGATGGAGCGGGTGACGGGAATCGAACCCGCGTAGCTAGTTTGGAAGACTAGGGCTCTACCATTGAGCTACACCCGCGTGCCGCGTCACCTGTGGGATCGCCACCGGCGTCGCGTGCGTCCAAGACTGTACCCAATGCGATGTCGGAACCCGAAATCGGTGTCCGGTGAGTCGTACTCATGTGGGCTGGTGCCCACCCGTTTAGGTGGTGGGCAAGGGCCCACGTACTATCTTCTGTTGGCCCTGCTCTGCGTTGTCGCCGGTCGGCGAAGCGTTCGTCGATCAGGGTCGCCGGGATGTGGCGCAGCTTGGTAGCGCATCCGCTTTGGGAGCGGAGGGTCGCAGGTTCAAATCCTGTCATCCCGACTCGTGTGGCGGCGGTATGACCGCTCCGGCCCCGCAGAGACAATGACACCGAAGCAGAAATGCAGATGTAAGGAGCAGGCGTGAAGAGCACCGTCGAGCAGCTCGGCCCGACCCGGGTGAAGCTCAATGTCGAAGTACCGTTCGAGGAGCTGTCCGGCGAGTTCGACCGGACCTACCGGTCGTTGGCGCAGCAGATCCGAATCCCCGGCTTCCGCCCGGGCAAGGCGCCCGCCAAGCTGATCGAGGCCCGCGTCGGCCGCGACTCCATCCTCGCGCAGGTCGTCAACGACGCGCTGCCCGGCAAGTACTCGCAGGCAGTGGCCGAGACGGAGACCAAGGCGATCGGCCAGCCCGAGATCGACCTGGCCGATCTCGTCTACGGCGACCCGATCACCTTCACCGCCGAGGTCGACGTCCGGCCGGAGATCGAACTGCCCGACTACTCGACGCTGGCCGTCGAGGTCGACGCCATCGAGATCGATGACGCCGAGGTCGAGGAGCAGGTCGAGGGTCTGCGCGCGCGTTTCGGCACGCTCAAGGGTGTCGACCGCGGCGCCGAGAACGGCGACTTCGTGTCCATCGACCTGGCCGCCACGGTCAACGGTGAGGCCGTCGACGAGGCATCCACCGAGGGCCTGTCGCACGAGGTCGGTTCCGGGCAGCTGATCGACGGTCTCGACGAGGCGCTGATCGGCGTGAAGGCCGGGGAGACCAAGGAGTTCACCACCACGCTGGTCGCCGGCGAGCACGCCGGTGACGAGGCGCAGGTCACCGTGACCGTCAACTCCGTCAAGGAACGCGAACTGCCCGAGCTCGACGACGAGTTCGCCCAGATGGCCAGCGAGCACGACACCGTCGCCGAGCTGCGCGAGAGCCTGGTCGACCGCGTCAAGCAGTCCAAGAAGATGGAGCAGGCCAACGCGATCCGCGACAAGGTGCTCGAGGAGCTGATCGCCAAGGTCGAGATCCCGCTGCCGGAGAAGGTTGTCGCCGAAGAGGTCGAGGGGCAGCAGCACCAGATCGTGCATGCGCTCGGCCACGACGACGAGCAGGTCGCGAAGTTCCTCGAGGCGCAGGGCAAGACCCGCGAGGAGTGGGACGCCGAGGCTCGCGAGGAAGCGGAGAAGTCGGTCAAGACCCAGCTTCTGCTCGATGCGATCGCCGACCAGCAGGACACCGAGGTCAGCCAGGACGAGCTGACCCAGCAGATCCTGTTTCAGGCCCAGCGCTACGGCATGCAGCCGCAGGAGTTCATCCAGCAGCTGCAGAGCGCCGGACAGGTCGGCGCGGTGTACGCCGACGTGCGACGCGGCAAGGCGCTCGCCGGGATCGTGTCGGACGTGACCGTCACCGACAGCAGTGGCGAGACCGTGGACACCGACGAGTTCTTCGGAACCCCCGACGACGAGTCGGACGAGAACGACGAGAGCTGACACACGTCAGTACGAGATTGGCCGAACAGCCGGAGCCGGGTCGCCGTACCCGTCGCCGGCTGTTCTGCTCTCAGCGAATAGCGGGGTCGTCGGGACTGTCCGCCCGACCCCATTGGTTAGGGTCGAAGAGGACCTTGCGACGAATCCCGCGGACTTTCGGATTCGTCTCCGGAGACACGCTGGACCGAGAAACCGGTTGACGCGGTCGTGAGACCGCACGTCACCACGACAGGCAAAGGTAGGAACAGTGACTGAGCCGACCATCCACACCCCGACACTGAGTTCGGGCGTGGCCGGGCTGAACTTGACCGATTCGGTGTTCGAACGACTGCTGCGTGAGCGCATCATTTTCCTCGGCACCCAGGTCGACGACGACATCGCCAACCGGTTGTGTGCGCAGATCCTGCTGCTCTCGGCCGAGGATCCGACCCGCGACATCAACCTCTACATCAACTCGCCGGGTGGCTCAGTCACCGCGGGCATGGCCATCTTCGACACGATGCAACTCGCGGAGTGCGATGTGGCGACCTATGCGATGGGCATGGCGGCGTCGATGGGGCAGTTCCTGCTCGCCGCCGGCGCCCCGGGCAAGCGTCACGCGCTGCCGCACTCGCGCATCATGATGCACCAGCCGTCGGCGGGCATCGGCGGTACCGCAGCAGACATCGCCATTCAGGCCGAACAGTTCGCGGCGACCAAGAAAGAGATGAACCGGCTCAACGCCGAGTTCACCGGACAGCCGCTGGAGAAGATCGAGGCCGACTCGGACCGCGACAAGTGGTTCACCGCGCAAGAGGCGCTCGAGTACGGGCTGGTCGACCATGTGGTCACCCGCGCCGGGTCGGTGACCCCGTCCTGAGCGCCGTCCACGTACCGCAAGCACGAGGCCACATCTCACCAACGGAGCAGAAGATGACCAATTCACGCATCCTCGACGCCCTGCCCGCCGACGTCGCCGCCGGCATCCCGTCGTCGGCGCTCGCCATCAAGAGCATCGAGGCGCGCTACATCCTCCCGCAGTTCATCGAGCACACCCCGAACGGTCAGCGGCAGTACGACCCGTACGCCAAGCTGTTCGAGGAGCGCATCGTGTTCGTCGGCACCCCGATCGACCAGACGGTCGCCAATGACGTGATGGCGCAGCTGCTGGTGCTGGAGTCCCAGGACCCCGACCGCGACATCACCATGTACATCAACTCGCCGGGCGGCAGCGTGCCCGACATGCTCGCCATCTACGACACCATGCAGTACGTGCACTGCGACATCGTCACGGTGTGTCTGGGCGAGGCCGCCTCGGCGGCGGCCATCCTGCTGGCCGGTGGAACTCCGGGCAAGCGTGCCGCGCTGCCGAACGCGACCGTGCTGATCCACCAGCCGCGGACCGGTGGCGCCTACCAGGGTCAGGTGTCCGACCTCGAGATCCAGGCGGCCGAGATCGAGCGGATCCGTAATCGGCTCGACGAGATCCTGTCTCGCCACACGGGGCAGGACACGGACAAGATCCGCAAGGACACCGACCGCGACAACATCCTCTCGGCGGATCAGGCAAAGGAATACGGCATCGTCGACGAGGTGTTCGAGTACCGCAAGAAGTCGTTCAAGAAGGCCAGTCACTGACCGACGGGCACGCACCTCGTCCCGACACGCCGGGCCGAGGTTCGTGCCGAACATCGGGCGCGGCAGTCATCCTTGACGTCTGCGCCGGTGTAGATCGGGCAGGGTGTAGATCGGGCAGGCAGCCCGGTGCCGGCGGCATCCGACACAGCGGGTGGCGACAGGCACGACAATCGGATAGATGGACGGCGACCGAAACTTCGGGTACGACATTTGCCTTTATCGGTCGAAGTTCGAGCGGCACGCGGGTACCGTCGGGTTATTGGGCGATTCGACTGCCGAACAGTGACCCATGCCCGGCTGCGCGCGGTGACGGTGCGTCGAATCGACCGGAGCAACAGGAAGGTACGTACACGAGATGGCACGAATCGGAGACGGTGGCGACCTGCTGAAGTGCTCGTTCTGCGGAAAGAGTCAGAAGCAGGTCAAGAAGCTGATCGCCGGGCCCGGCGTGTACATCTGTGACGAGTGCATCGACCTGTGCAACGAGATCATCGAAGAGGAACTCGCCGAGAACGGTGACGTGAAACTCGACGAGCTCCCCAAGCCGGCCGAGATCCGCGACTTCCTCGAGAACTACGTCATCGGGCAGGACACCGCCAAGCGGACCCTGGCCGTGGCCGTCTACAACCACTACAAGCGCATCCAGGCGGGGGAGAAGAAGGACTCGCGCAGCGGTGAGGTCGTCGAGCTGGCCAAGTCCAACATCCTGATGCTCGGCCCGACCGGCTGCGGCAAGACCTACCTGGCGCAGACGCTCGCCAAGATGCTCAACGTTCCGTTCGCGATCGCCGACGCCACCGCGCTCACCGAGGCGGGCTATGTCGGCGAGGACGTCGAGAACATCCTGCTCAAACTGATCCAGGCGGCCGACTACGACGTCAAGCGTGCCGAGACGGGCATCATCTACATCGACGAGGTCGACAAGATCGCCCGCAAGAGCGAGAACCCCTCCATCACCCGCGATGTCTCGGGCGAAGGCGTCCAGCAGGCGCTGCTCAAGATCCTCGAGGGCACGCAGGCATCGGTTCCGCCGCAGGGTGGTCGCAAGCACCCGCATCAAGAGTTCATCCAGATCGACACCACCAACGTGCTCTTCATCGTGGCCGGTGCCTTCGCCGGGCTCGAGAAGATCGTGTCCGAGCGGATCGGCAAGCGCGGCATCGGTTTCGGCAACGAGGTCACCAGCAAGGATGAGGTCGACACCACCGACCACTTCGCCGAGGTGATGCCGGAGGACCTGATCAAGTTCGGTCTGATCCCCGAGTTCATCGGACGTCTTCCGGTCGTCGCATCGGTGACCAATCTCGACAAGGAGTCGCTGGTCAGCATCCTGTCGGAGCCGAAGAACGCGCTGGTGAAGCAGTACACGAAGCTGTTCGAGATGGACAACGTGGAGCTCGAGTTCACCAAGGACGCGCTCGAGGCCGTCGCCGACCAGGCCATCCACCGTGGCACCGGCGCCCGCGGACTGCGCGCGATCATGGAAGAAGTGCTGCTGCCGGTGATGTACGACATCCCGAGCCGCGACGACGTGGAGAAGGTCGTCGTGACGGGGGAGACGGTGAGCGACAACGTCCTACCGACGATCGTGCCGCGCAAGGCCAGCCGCGACGAGCGTCGCGACAAGAGCGCCTGACCCATTCGTCCCGGACTCCCGGAACCACGGATCGCTTTCCGTGTTTCCGGGAGTTTTTCGTCTGCGGTGGGTGAGACTGGTCTGCATGATGCAACAACAGGATTCGCAGGTCGCGGGAATCGTGCTGGCGGGCGGACGGTCCCGGCGGATGGGCCGCGACAAGGCGGCGCTCGAGTGGGAGGGGGAGCCGTTGCTCGCCCGCGTCGTGCGGATCGTCGGCCGCCGGTGCGACCCGGTCCTGGTCGTCGCCCCCGAGGAGTCGGCGGCCTACCGGGCGTTGTACGGCACCGGCGGTCCCGAGGCGCGGTGGGTGACCGACGAGACCCCCGGCGCAGGACCGCTCGGCGGCCTCGCGGTGGGTCTGGCGCACGCGGCCGACACCGGGGCCCGGTGGGCGTTCGTGTGTGCCACCGACATGCCCCTGATCACCCCCGAGCTCATCGACGAACTCCTACGGGGCGTCACCGAATCCACCCAGGCGGTGATCGCCAGCGACGCCCAGCGTGATCATCCGATGGCAGGTCTGTACCGCACCGACGCGGCCGGTGTGATCGCCGACCTCACGGCAGGCGGCGAGCGCCGCATGCTCGCCGCGTTGGACGCGCTGACCACTCATCGCGTCGCCGTCGGCAATCCGGATTGGCTGACCAACGTCAACGCGCCCGAGGACCTGCACCGGCTCCATGTCTAGGACGTGACGTTTCCTAAGATTGTGGGGTGAGCACACCCGATCCGAGCCACGAGCTACCGAAGTCCTGGGACCCCGCCGAACACGAGGCGCAGCTGTATCAGGGCTGGGTCGACGCGGGCTACTTCACGGCGGACGCGGCCAGTGACCGGCCTGCGTTCTCCATCGTCATCCCGCCGCCGAACGTCAACGGTTCCCTGCACATGGGTCATGCCTACGAGCATGTGCTGATGGACACCCTCGCGCGACGGCGGCGGATGCAGGGCTACGAGGTTCTCTGGCTGCCCGGCATGGACCACGCGGCCATCGCGATGCAGACGATGGTGGAACGCAAGATCGCCGCCGAGGACGGTCTGACCCGCGACGACCTCGGACGTGACGCGTTCATCGAGCGCGTGTGGACGGAGAAGGCCGAGATCGGCGACAACATCGGCACCCAGATGCGCCGCCTGGGCGACGGTGTGGACTGGACGCGGGAACGCTTCACGATGGACGACGGCCTGTCGCGGGCCGTCCAGACGGTGTTCAAGCAGATGTACGACGAAGGGCTCATCTACCGGGCCGAACGTCTGGTCAACTGGTCGCCGGTGCTCAAGACGGCGATCAGCGACATCGAGGTCAGCTACTCCGATGTGGAGGGCGAACTGGTCAGCTTCCGATACGGGAGCCTCGACGACGATCAGCCGCACATCGTCGTGGCCACCACCCGGGTCGAGACGATGCTCGGCGACACCGCGATCGCCGTGAACCCCGACGACGAGCGCTACGCCCACCTGGTCGGCACCACGCTCGAGCACCCCTTCCTCGACCGGCGCCTCCCGATCATCGCCGACGACCACGTCGACCCCGAATTCGGCAGCGGCGCCGTCAAGATCACGCCGGCCCACGACCCGAACGACTTCGCCATCGGGCAACGCCACGACCTGCCGATGCCGAGCATCATGGACGACGAGGCACAGATCGTCGGCACCGGGACGCCCTTCGACGGCATGGACCGGTTCGAGGCGCGGGTGAAGGTGCGCGAGGCGTTGGCCGAACAGGGGCGCATCGTCAAGGAGGTCCGTCCCTACCTGCACAGCGTCGGGCATTCCGAGCGGACCGGCGAGCCCATCGAGCCGCGGCTGTCGATGCAGTGGTGGGTGAAGGTGGAATCGCTGGCCAAGGCGGCCGGTGACGCCGTTCGCACCGGGGAGACGGTGGTGCACCCGACGTCGATGGAACCCCGCTGGTTCGGCTGGGTCGACAACATGCACGACTGGTGCATCTCCCGGCAACTGTGGTGGGGACACCGGATTCCGATCTGGTACGGACCCGACGGTGACGTCGTGTGTACCGGCCCCGACGAGGCGGCGCCCGAGGGCTACGTGCAGGAGACCGACGTCCTCGACACCTGGTTCTCGTCCGGCCTGTGGCCGTTCTCCACCATGGGCTGGCCGGAGGAGACCGCGGACCTCGAGAAGTTCTATCCCACATCCGTTCTCGTCACCGGCTACGACATCCTGTTCTTCTGGGTGGCCCGCATGATGATGTTCGGCACCTACGTCGGTGAGCAGATGGGTGAAGGCCGGACGGTGCCGTTCCACCACCTGTTCCTGCACGGGCTGGTGCGTGACGAACACGGCCGTAAGATGTCGAAGTCGAAGGGCAACGGCATCGACCCGCTCGACTGGGTGGAACGCTTCGGCGCCGACGCGCTGCGCTTCACGCTGGCCCGCGGCGCGAACCCGGGCAGCGACATATCGGTGGGGGAGGACCACGCGCAGTCGTCGCGCAACTTCGCCACCAAGCTCTACAACGCGACGAAGTTCGCTCTGATGAACGGTGCCGACCCGGGTGAACTGCCGGACCGTTCCGAGCTCACCGAGGTCGACCGATGGATCCTGGACAGGCTCGACACGGTGCTCGCGGAGGTGGACGCCGGCTTCGAGGCCTTCGAGTTCTCGAAGGCATGCGAGGCCCTGTACCACTTCGCGTGGGACGAGGTGTGCGACTGGTACCTGGAGCTGGCGAAGGTGCAGTTCGCCGAGAACGACGAGACTCGCTCCAGGGCAACATCTCTGGTTCTCGGAACCGTTCTCGACAAGCTGCTTCGTGCGCTGCATCCGGTGATGCCGTTCGTCACCGAGGTGCTGTGGAAGGCGCTGACCGGTCGAGAATCGGCGGTCATCGCCGAATGGCCGCACGTGCAGGGCGACGCCACCGACCCCGTCGCCGCGCAACACGTCGACGACCTGCAGCGCCTGATCACCGAGGTCCGGCGTTTCCGCAGCGACCAGGGACTGCGCCCCGGACAGCGCGTCGCGGCCGAGGTCGACGGCCTCGACGCAACAGGTCTCGCGCCGTCGCGGCCGTACCTGGACTCCCTGGCGCGCCTCGAGCGTGCCGACGACGGGTTCGCGGCCACGGCCACCATCGACGTCCGACTGTCCGCTGCCACCGTCACCGTCCGGATCGACACCTCCGGGACGGTCGACGTCGCCGCCGAACGCAAACGCCTGGCCAAGGACCTGGCCGCGGCGGAGAAGGAACTCGCCGGCACCACCGGGAAACTCGGCAACGAGCAGTTCCTCGCCAAGGCGCCCGAACACGTCGTCGCGAAGATCCGCGAGCGACAGAAGGTGGCGACCGAAGAAGTCGAACGACTCGGTGGCGCCCTCGCCGCGTTGGGGGGCGCGTGAGCCCCCGCGACCACGGCCACCGGTCCGACGACGATCCGATCGACGATCTGGATCGCGATCACCTCGGCCCCGACGGGCCCGTGTCAGATGACCTCGGTGCGCTGCTCGACGAGATGGACGCACGCGATCCCGACGAGGACGAGGCCGCCCCCGCCGAGCCAGGGGACGACGCGGCGACCCTGGCCGAACTGGCCGAGGTGGAGGCCGAACTCGACACCCGGTGGCCCGAGACGAAGATCGAGCCCTCCCTGACCAGGATCTCGGCTCTGATGGATCTTCTCGGATCGCCGCAGCACGGCTACCCGGCGATCCACATCGCCGGCACCAACGGCAAGACCTCGGTGGCGCGCATGGTCGATGCGCTGCTGATCGCGTTGCACCGGCGAACCGGCCGGATCACCAGTCCGCATCTGCAGCGGGTCACCGAACGTATCTCGGTGGACGGCAAGCCGATCAGCGCGCGGACCTACATCGACACCTACCGCGAACTCGAGCCCTACATCACCATGGTCGACGACTCGTCGACCGCGACCGGCGGTCCGCGGATGAGCAAGTTCGAGGTGCTGACGGCCATCTCCTACGCCGTCTTCGCCGAGGCGCCCGTCGACGTCGCGGTGGTCGAGACCGGGATGGGGGGACGGTGGGACGCCACCAATGTGGTGGACGCGACGGTCGCCGTCATCACCCCGATCGCAATGGATCACGCCGACTATCTCGGTGACACCCTCGCCGAGATCGCCGGAGAGAAGGCCGGGATCATCAAGAAGGCCGCCGACGAGTTGGTGCCGACCGATCCCATCACCGTCATCGCCCCGCAGGAACCCGAGGTGATGGACGTGCTGCTCCGCGAGACCGTCGATGCCGGCACCATCGTGGCGCGCCAGAACTCGGAGTTCGCGGTGCTCGATTCGATCACCGCGGTGGGTGGGCAGATGTTGCAGATGCAAGGCCTCGGCGGTGTGTACGACGAGGTCTACCTACCACTGCATGGCGCGCACCAGGCCGCGAACGCGGCATTGGCGCTGGCCGCCGTGGAGGCGTTCTTCGGTGCCGGGCCCGATCGGCAGCTCGACATCGACGCGGTCCGCGCGGGCTTCGCCGCGGTCGCCAGTCCCGGACGGCTCGAGCGGGTCCGCAATGCCCCGACCGTGTTCGTCGACGCCGCCCACAATCCGCACGGCGGCGAGGCGCTGGCCCGCGCGCTCGCCGAGGAGTTCGACTTCCGCCGGCTCGTCGGGGTCGTCGGCATGCTCGGCGACAAGGATGCCGAGGGATTCCTCGAGGCCGTCGAGCCCGTCTTCGATCACGTCGTCCTCACCAACAACGGTTCGCCGAGGGCACTCGACACCGAGGCGTTGGCCGAGATCGCGCTGCCGATCTTCGGCGAGGACCGCGTCGTGGTGAAGCCGTTCCTCCCCGACGCGGTGGAGACGGCGATCGGGCTGGCCGAGGAGTCCGACGGTGAACCCGTGGCGGGTGCTGGGGTGGTGATCACCGGTTCGGTGGTCACCGCCGGCGCGGCCCGCACCCTGTTCGGCAAGGAGCCCTCATGAGCGAGCCTGCGCGTTACACTCCGCCGACCACGGATCCCTGGAAGGGGCTCCGCGGGGTGATGGCGGGCACGCTGATCCTCGAGGTCATCGTCATCGGCCTGGCCTTCCCGATCGTCGCCAACCTCGGCCCCGGTATCACCTGGCTGACCGGCGGATACCTCGGGCTGGTCGTCGTGGCCTTCATCGCCGCCGCCGGGATGCAGGGGCGGCCGTATGCCCTGCGCCTGGACCTGGGGCTTCAGGCAGTCGTGATCGCCGGCGGATTCCTGCACTGGTCGGTGGCCGTGGTCGGGGTGATCTTCCTCTGCGTCTGGGTGTACATCGCGTACATCAAGCGCGATGTCGAGCAGCGGATGGCGAAGGGCATGCTGGCCGGGCAGGAACCGCTCGACGATTGACCGCCGGATTTTCGGCACGATGGATGTGCACTTCGTCGGCTGCAACAGGTGATGCGCGACTGTGACCCGGTGCCTCTCGCCTGTGGCCGCAGATGCTGTGAGAATGTCGCTGCCGGGGGATGAGCAGAAGTGGGCGTAGCCACCGAATCCAGCCGCAAACCCCTGGTGCCACCCATGACGTGAGGAATAGTTTGTCTGTCATCTCCAGTCTTCGCCGCCCTTGTGCCGCCGCCGCATTCGCGTTGGCCGTGATCGGATCGTCGGTCGGCGGTGCGTCGGCCCACGCAACGCCGGCACCCGAAGACGGACCGGTGGCCGGCGCACCGATGCCCACCGCGGACGGCGAGTTCAGCTACCTCGCCACCCACGACGTCACCGAGCAGGCGGCGTCGCTGGCGGTGCCCGACGCGGTGGCGTCGCTGCCGGTGCCCCAGGAGTACCGGCCCGCGAACCTCGCGCTGGCCGCCCAGTTCGACATGGCACTCGCCGCCGCGCTGAAGTCGCCGGGCGGGTGCGTCCAGGTCGTCGTCGATCCGCAGGCGCGCGACGGAAGCCTGTTCAACTACGGGTTCTTCCCGGTCGCCGGCGAACATTGCTCGTGACCCCGCCGGTCCGCGACCGCGCCGCTCGCTTCTCGCTAAGGTGTGCACGTGACTGAACGGACCCTGGTACTCATCAAGCCCGACGGCGTGGCGCGCTCGCTCGTCGGTGACATCCTCAGCCGAATCGAACGCAAAGGCCTCACGCTCGTGGCGCTGGAGCTGAAGACCGTCAGCGACGACGTGGCCCGCGGCCACTACGCCGAGCACGAGGGCAAGCCCTTCTACCCGTCCCTGCTCGAGTTCATCACCTCGGGACCGCTCGTCGCCGCGGTGCTGGAGGGACCACGTGCGGTGGCCGCATTCCGGCAGATCGCCGGCGGAACCGACCCGGTCGAGAAGGCCGTGCCGGGAACCATCCGCGGCGACTTCGCACTGAGCACGCAGAACAATCTGGTCCACGGTTCGGACTCGCCGGAGTCGGCCGAGCGAGAAATCGCATTGTGGTTCCCTGACCTGGGAGTCTGACCCGAGCTCTTCCTCCTCGTTCCCCGTCACACCTGCCGCTGGATCTGTCAAAAGTGCGTGGTGTGCGGGGAACGACTCGTTGTGTGGGATACTTGCACAGTTGTCGACGGCACACTTTGTCGTTGGCAGCCGGATGACGATTCCGGAATCGGACACCCCGATTCGCGCGTCTTCCCCACCGGAACCGGCAGTGGGTATCAAAACCGGCACCGTCGGTCCTCCTGGTGGTGTGGAAGACGCCGACCGGTCGAGGTCATCGACAACGCAAGGCGCCGCCTCGCGATCCGGGACGACTCAGATCGCAGAGAACGCGCGAAGACCACACAACACCGGTCCTCGCAGACCGGGACAGACAGAGAAGCCCTCGCGTGGCCGCGTCAGCCCGACGCGCCCGGGGGCTCGAGGAGATTGAGTGACCGACAACGGGTCGCCGGCTGACGCGAACGCAGCGTCGGAATCGGCGGAGGAGTTCCCCACCAGGCTTCGAGTGCACGCCCTCGCCAGGACGCTGGGACTGACCAGCCGTCAGGTGTTGGCGCATCTCGCGGATCTGGGCATCGAGACACGTAGCCCGCAATCGAGCATCGACCGGGAGACCGCCGAGGCGGTGGCCGCCCGCGTGCGTGAGCACGTCGCGGTCGACGAATCCGCGGCGGAGGCCGTGGACGACGCCGCGGACACGGCAGGCGTCGCGGAGCCGTCGGCAGCGGAGCCGTCTGGCGGGGACGCGCAGGCGGACCGCCCCGAGGGTGCCAACGCCCCAACGGAGACATCGCCGGAGGCGGCCGCCGAGGCGTCGGCTTCCGACTCGGACTCGGACACGCCCACACTTTTCTCGGCCGTCGACGACACCCAGCACCAGCCGGTGCGGCAGACCGTCGAGGACGTCGATGCCCAGCCACTGTTCCTGTCGCCGCAGGCCGTCGAGGCGGCGCGCCGCCCCTCTCGGTCGAGATCCGACTCCGGGGACGACAGCAGGGGCGACAACAGCAGCACAGACGACACAAGCCGGGACGACACCAGCCGGGACGACACCAGCGGGGACGACAAGAGCAGCCGCTCCGAGGACGGACAGGCTGACGGCGAGCGCGGATCCCGCCGCCGTCGCCGTGGACGCCGAGGCCGGGGCCGCGGGCGTGGCGATCAGGGTGACGGCGGCAACGACGAGCAGGCGAGCGACGACTCGACCGACAACGCCGACAACTCGACCGACAACGCTGACGACTCCGACGACGACTCGCGCCCATCCGGCAAGAAGAGCAAGAAGGGCAAATCTGACAGGTCCAAGTCCAAGAAATCCGACGACGACGCCAAGAACCAGGGTGCCGACGCCGGCAGCGGGGACAAGGACGGCGGGGACAAGGACACCGGGGACAAGGCCGGCGCGGACGCCGACGCCGAGTCGTCCGGGGACGCGGACGAATCAGCCTCGTCCGACGACGCCGAGCAGGGGTCGTCGAAGCGCCGCCGCCGTCGTCGTCGTCGCAAGGGTGGCGCCGACGCCGACGCCGACGACAGTTCGCCGGACGATCCGCCGAACACCGTCGTCCACGAACGTGAGCCGCGCAGCAAGAAGGCCCGCGACGAGGTCCAGGGGATCTCGGGTTCCACGCGTCTCGAGGCCAAGCGCCAGCGCCGACGGGATGGTCGCGATGCCGGTCGGCGCCGACCGCCGATCCTCAGCGAATCGGAGTTCCTCGCCCGGCGCGAAGCCGTCGACCGGGTGATGGTGGTCCGCGAGCGCGGAGCCAACAGATCGATCAGCGAGCCCGGTTCCGCCGGGCACGACCACGCGGTCCCGATCGAGGACTACACGCAGGTCGCGGTCCTCGAGGACGGCGTTCTCGTCGAACACTTCGTGACCACCGAGACGTCGTCCTCCATGGTCGGCAACATCTACCTCGGTCGGGTCCAGAACGTCCTGCCCGGCATGGAGGCCGCCTTCGTCGACATCGGCCGTGGCCGTAACGGCGTGCTCTACGCCGGCGAGGTCAACTGGGATGCCGCTGGACTCGACGGCGGCTCGCGCAAGATCGAGCAGGCCCTCAAACCGGGCGACAGTGTGCTCGTGCAGGTCAGCAAGGACCCGGTGGGTCACAAGGGTGCCCGGCTGACCACCCAGATCTCGCTCGCCGGCCGCTACCTCGTCTACGTGCCCGGTGGTTCGTCGACCGGGATCAGCCGCAAGCTGCCGGACGTGGAGCGCAAGCGACTCAAGAGCATCCTCGGCAAACTCGTCCCCGACGACGCAGGCGTCATCATCCGCACCGCGTCGGAAGGCGTGAGTGCCGACGAACTCGGCGCCGACATCGCGCGGCTGGAAGCGCAGTGGAAAGAGATCGACGCCGCGGTGGCGACGGCCAAGAAGGGTTCCGGGTCCAACGGGCCGAAGGCGCTCTACGAGGAGCCCGACCTGCTCGTGCGGGTGGTTCGTGACCTCTTCAACGAAGACTTCCGCAAGCTCGTCGTCGAAGGGCAGAAGGCCTGGGACCTGGTCGAGCGTTACATCAGTTCGGTCGCCCCGGATCTGATGGACCGCGTGGAACGGTTCGAGAAGTCGCACGCCGACGCGCCGGATTCATTTGTCGTGCACCGCATCGACGAGCAGCTCGCGAAGGCGCTCGACCGCAAGGTCTGGCTGCCGTCGGGCGGCACGTTGATCATCGAACACACCGAGGCGATGACCGTCGTCGACGTCAACACGGGCAAGTTCACCGGTTCCGGCGGCAACCTCGAGGAGACCGTCACACGCAACAACCTCGAGGCGGCCGAGGAGATCGTGCGGCAGATGCGTCTGCGCGACATCGGCGGCATGATCATCGTCGACTTCATCGACATGGTCCTCGAATCCAACCGCGATCTGGTGCTTCGGCGTCTGACCGAGGCACTCGCGCGGGATCGGACGCGACACCAGGTGTCGGAGGTGACCTCGCTCGGGCTCGTCCAGATGACCCGGAAGCGACTCGGCACCGGCCTGCTGGAGGCATTCTCCACACCGTGCACCCACTGCGGCGGCCGCGGCATCATCGTGCACGCGAACCCCGTCGAGGCCCGTCCGGACGATTCCTCGCAGAATGACGGTGGGGGATCGAAGCGGTCGCGGCGCAATCGGCGCAAGGCCGAACCCGCGGCGGAACAGCACAAGCCGGCGCAGAACCCCGCGGAGCATCCGATGTTCCGCGCGATGGCGGCGCATTCCCACGATCACGACGCGGAGACCGGAACCGACGCGACGGAAGCCCCGGCCACCGAGGCCCCGGCGACGGAAGCCCCGGCCACCGAGTCCCCGGCGACCGAGGCCCGTGCAACCGAGGCCGACGCGACCGAGACAGCGACAAGCGTGACCGAGACCGCGGACGAGTCGTCGGTTCCCGACAACGCTCCCTCCGCCACCACGGATCAGGAAGGCGAGGCGCCGACTGCCGATGCGCCTTCCGAGCAGCAGGCGGAAGAGCAGCAGGCACCCGAGTCCGAGCCGGCCGCGCCTGCGCCGAGGCGTCGTCGTCGCGTGGTGCGGCAGGCCGCGGCCCCGCCGTCGTCGTCGGAGCCCGTGGTGCTGACCGGTGACGGTGACGCGCCCTCGGCACCGTTGACCACGTTCGGACCCACCGATTCGGCCGGCCCCGCCGACGCCGCGGTCGCGGTGCGGCGTCGGCCTCGGCGCCGGACCGCCGGACGACCTGCCGGCCCGCCACCCGGCGACCAGTGATCGACGGTTGCCGACCGGCGGTCGGGCCGACGAGTAGCGGGGCCGACGAGCGGGGCCCAACGAGCAGGTGGGGCGCGGTCCGGGCGAGTTTGACCCGACCGGCGGCAGTCCCGTAATCTTGATTGGTCGCCTTCGGCGGAGGGTCTGCGCTGTGCCCGGAACGTCCAGGAAACTGGATCGCACCGATCAGCCGCGCGGAACCGCCGACAGGCCCTCTGGAGTGATCCGCAGTGACCACGGCTCATCGGCCGAGCGTCGCCTGCAGCCCACACCAGTAATGACGCACCACCCACCCACCCGGTGCGCGAACCAGCGCCCAGGGTCCGACAGACGAGTTAAAGAGGACAGCTTCGATGGCAACGTACGCGATCGTCAAGACCGGCGGTAAGCAGTACAAGGTCGCAGAGGGCGACCTTGTCAAGGTCGAGAAGATCGACAGCGATCCGGGCAGCAGCGTCAGCCTGCCGGTGGCGTTGGTCGTCGACGGCTCGACCCTCACCACCGATGCGGACAAGCTGGCGAAGATCTCGGTGACCGGCGAGGTCGTCGAGCACGTCAAGGGTCCCAAGATCCGCATCCACAAGTTCAAGAACAAGACCGGCTACCACAAGCGCCAGGGCCACCGTCAGAACCTGACGGTCCTCAAGGTCACCGGTATCAAGTAACTCGATTCCCGCACCTACTCAGGAGGACTGCAGAGATGGCACACAAGAAGGGCGCGTCCAGCTCGCGCAACGGTCGTGATTCCAACGCCAAGCGCCTCGGCGTGAAGCGCTTCGGTGGTCAGCAGGTCAGCGCCGGCGAGATCCTGGTCCGTCAGCGTGGCACCAAGTTCCACCCGGGCGTCAACGTCGGCCGCGGCGGCGACGACACCCTGTTCGCCCTGGAGACCGGCTCGGTCGAGTTCGGCACCAAGCGTGGACGCAAGACGGTCAACATCGTCCCGGAGACCACCGCGGTCTGACCCGGACGGTCTCATCACGCACAGCTCTCACAGGGCGGGCAGGGTACAGATGAACCCTCCCGCCCTGTTTGCTTTTCCCCGGCTGCGCAGTCCAGAGAGGAAGTACCCCGATGTCCCGGTTCGTCGACCGCGTGACGATCCACGTCGCGGCGGGTAACGGCGGCCACGGCTGCTCGTCGGTCCACCGCGAGAAGTTCAAGCCGCTGGGTGGTCCCGACGGCGGCAACGGTGGCAACGGCGGCTCGGTGCGCCTGGTGGTGGACCCGCAGGTGCACACCCTGCTCGACTTTCATTTCCGGCCGCACGCGAAGGGCTCCAACGGCAAACCGGGGATGGGCGACAACCGCGACGGCGCCACCGGCGAGGATCTGGTGCTGAAGGTGCCCGACGGCACCGTGGTGCTGGACAGCAACGGTTCGATCCTGGCCGATCTGGTCGGCGAGGGGACCACGTTCGAGGCCGCCCAGGGCGGCCGTGGCGGCCTGGGCAACGCAGCGCTCGCATCCAAGGCGCGCAAGGCGCCCGGCTTCGCGTTGCTCGGTGAGGAAGGCCAGCATCGCGACCTCGTCCTCGAACTGAAATCGGTCGCCGACGTCGGTCTCGTCGGGTTCCCGTCGGCCGGTAAATCGTCGCTGGTGTCGGTGCTGTCGGCGGCCAAGCCGAAGATCGCGGACTACCCGTTCACCACGTTGGCCCCCAATCTCGGTGTCGTGCAGACCGCCGGGGACGTGTTCACCGTCGCCGACGTCCCCGGGCTGATCCCCGGCGCATCCACCGGTCGGGGCCTCGGGCTGGAATTCCTGCGACATCTGGAACGCTGCGCCGTGCTGGCCCACGTCGTCGACTGCGCCACCCTCGAGCCCGGGCGCGACCCGTTGTCCGACATCGACGCACTCGAGGCCGAGCTCGCGGCCTATCAGCCGGCTCTCGACGCCGACCACGGCCTCGGCGACCTCGCCGAACGTCCCCGCGTGGTGATCCTGAACAAGATCGACATCCCCGATGCCGCCGATTTGGCCGATCTCGTGGAACCCGAACTGGCGCAGCGTGGTTGGCCGGTTTTCCGGATCTCCGCGGTGAGCCATGAGGGTTTGCGGGAGCTCACCTTTGCGCTGGCGAGGATGGTCGCGGAGTACCGCGAACGTCATCCGAAGCCACAGCCGCGTCGACAGGTCATCCGCCCCAAGGCGATCGACGAGGTGGAGTTCAGCGTCGTCCCGGACCCGGAAGTCGACGGCGGGTTCATCGTCCGCGGTACCCGGCCGGAACGGTGGATCGCGCAGACCCAGTTCGACAACGACGAGGCGGTCGGCTACCTCGCGGACCGGTTGAACCGTCTGGGCGTCGAGGACGAACTGGTGCGCCTCGGCGCCGAGCCCGGCGCTCCGGTGACGATCGGAGAGGTGACGTTCGACTGGGAGCCGATGACCCCGATGGGCGACGACGTGCCCGTGACCGGTCGTGGCACCGACGTCCGACTCGATCGCAACGAGCGGGTCGGGGCAGCCGAGCGCAAGCAGGCGCGGCGACTCCGCCGAGGTCTGCCCGACCTCGACGAGGAGTCCGAACAGGACATTCCGTGAGCGACGTCCGCGAACGCATCGCCCGTGCGCGAAGCGTCGTGGTCAAGATCGGGTCGTCGGCGCTCACCGACCTGCACGACGGCCTGGATCGGGCACGGCTCGACCGACTCGCGGACGCGCTGGAGGCGCGGATGCGCGCCGGGTCGGACGTGATCGTGGTGTCGTCGGGAGCCATCGGCGCCGGCATCGCCCCGTTGCGGCTCAAGAAGCGTCCGACCGACCTCGCCACCAAACAGGCCGCGGCGAGCGTCGGACAACTCGCTCTCGCCCATGCGTGGGGCACGTCGTTCGGCCGCTACGGGCGGACTGTCGGCCAGGTCCTGCTCACCGCCGACGACGTCTCCAACCGCGCACATCATGCGAATGCCCAGCGCACCCTGGATCGGCTGCGCTCGCTCGGCGCGGTGGCCGTGGTCAACGAGAACGACACCGTCGCCACCACCGAGATCCGCTTCGGCGACAACGACCGACTGGCCGCGCTCGTCGCGCATCTCGCCGGCGCCGACGCGCTGGTCCTGCTGTCCGACGTCGACGGCCTCTACGACGGGGATCCGCGTCGCGTCAACGCCGATGGCAGCCGCGCGCGACTGATCCCCGAGGTACACGGGCCGGAAGATCTCGACGGCGTCATCGCCGGGTCGGGGGGCGCGCTCGGTACCGGTGGAATGGCGTCCAAGCTCGCCGCTGCGCGGCTGTCGGCGGATGCGGGTGTTCCGGTGTTGCTCGCCGCTGCCGAACAGGCCACGCAGGCGTTGGCGGATGCATCGGTCGGCACTGTCTTCGCCGCTCGCGACGAGCGGTTGTCCGCCCGGCGGTTCTGGGTCCGGCACGCCGCCGACGCGCGTGGACAGATCGTCCTCGACGACGGCGCCGTCGCTGCCGTGTCGAGGCGGCGCCGCTCGTTGCTCGCCGCGGGCGTGGTCGGGGCCCACGGCCGGTTTCATGCCGGCGACGTCGTGGAGCTCGTCGACACCGGTGGAGTGGTGTGCGCCCGTGGCGTCGCGGCCTACGATTTCGACGACGTCGCCCGCATGGTCGGCCGGTCGACATCGGAGCTCCCGGCGGAGTTGCGCAGACCGGTCATCCACGCCGACGATCTGGTGGCGGTCTGACCGTCAGCAGAAAGACCTTCAGGAGAAGAAGAGCGTCGATCCGGTCGGTGACTGGTGCACGCGCCGGGCACCGGTCGGCGTCTTGTCCGTACCGAACGTCGCCGCCGCACCGGTCCGCACGCTCACGAGCGTGAAGTATCCGCTGTGGGTGTACTCGTCCGGGGTGTCGACCGGTCGGACCTCGAACTCGTCCGCGTGGTCGGTGTTGTCGCCGGCGCAGGTGTACAGCAGCTTCTGGCCGGCAGCGGTGGCGAACGCCCTGCTGGCGTGCAGGACGTGTCCGGTCGCCTTGTTCACCAACGACTTTCCCGTTCCGAGGTCGGTGAAGGACCACAGGTACTCGTCCTCGACAATCGTCGGGCGGGGTCTGTGGACGACCTCGAAGTTCGCCGGGTCCGGCGCATCCGCGGGAATCCCCTCCTGCGTGGTCCGCATGCACTCGTTGGTCGCGTCGTCGCGGATGTAGACGGGAACGGACGCGTTCGGCAGACCGCCGAGCAGGTGGCCGGCCGAACCGGCCAGACGCAACTGCTTGCGCACCGCGCCGATCTCGGTCGGAAGGTTCGGTACCCGAAGGCCGCCGAGGATGTCCTCCATCGTGTCGATCATGGGGATCAGCTGCGACTGCTGGGTCTCGCGCCCGAAGATGCCGACCCGCCATGACCGGATCTGATCCATCAACTGCTCGCGGCGATCAGGATCCTTGCGCACCAGCTTCGCCAGCAGACCGTCGTCGCCGAGCGTGAAATGCCGGTGTGACTGCAGGATCTGATCGAGACCCCAGGGGACCATCCGGAAGTTGACGTTGTCGACGCCGGGATTCGCGACGGCGTCGACGTCATTGAAGATGTAGGTGTTGTTGGTGTTCCGTGAGTAACCGTCCCAGTGCTTCAGGAAGAAGTCCATGGCGTAGCAGCGGATGAACTGGTCGAGATCGACAACCTCGGCGGCGCCGGCCAATCCGTTCGTCGTGATGCGGTCGATCGCCAACCGCAGGTCCGCCTTGTCATCGAACTCGGACAGGTCCTCGACGCTGATGCGGTCGAACCTCGCGTCGATGAAGTCGTCTTCGTGCTCGAGTTCGTACAGGTTGCCGTTCCGGTCGCCGAAGTTGCGCTCGATGTAGCGCGGCATGATCGGCTCCACACTCACGTAGACGCCGGGACCGTTGACATTCGGCAGGCCCTGGCCGACGGGCTTCCCGTTCACGAACACCCGAGCGAAATTGCAGCGCGACCGGGGGAGTCCGGCCAGTTCGAACAGCTTGTAGCCCAGCGGTTGTCGGATAAAGGACCGGTCCTGGACCGAATTGTTCAGGGTGATGTAGCGCGACCCGATCAGCCCCTCGATCAGCGGACGGTTCGGCCGGTTGTCCTTGCCGAAGTCGATGTGCAGGCTGGGTTTGGAACTGCTGATGGAACCGCAGAACGACTTCTTCTTG
Organism: Gordonia prachuapensis; assembly: GCF_036350515.1. Taxonomy (NCBI): domain Bacteria; kingdom Bacillati; phylum Actinomycetota; class Actinomycetes; order Mycobacteriales; family Gordoniaceae; genus Gordonia; species Gordonia prachuapensis. Next base: position 140,243 of record NZ_JAZDUE010000004.1, read on the forward strand.
ATCCCGACGTCGGTGAAGGTGGTCTTCGCCGGGAAGCGGGTACCCGAGATCTCGACGGACGAGGCCCGGTGCCAGGTGTAGCGCGCACCGCCGGTCCAGTCGAAGTTGCACACCCCGCCCTTGGGTTGCTGGTTGCGTACGGCCTCCCATTCTGCCGCCGGCAGCGAGATCCTGATCGTCAGGACGTTGTCGATCGCGTACAACGCATCGAGTGCCTGTTGCTGTTCGATGGTCATCGACCCTCCCGAGCGACGGTCTGTGTGACCGATAGTGCCTGTGGTGACGACCTAGTCTGTCCGCCCATCGGTCGTTCGGGCACGAGTAGCCGGCTACGCGAATCCGTCCGCCGGGACGTCGTCGGGTGCCGCCAGCCGCGGCAACACCACCGACGCGAGGTGGTCGATCTTCAGGTCGGCCAGATCGTCGGCACGCGTCGCGCCGCGGTTCACGATGACGAGGGCCTTGCCGGTGCGGTGGGCATGCCGGGCGAAACGCAGGCCGCTCATCACGGTCAGCGACGAGCCGACCACAAGTAGCGCATCCGCCCCATCCACCATCGAAAAAGCCTGCTGCACTGTCTGTTTCGGAACGCTTTCGCCGAAGTAGACGATGTCGGGCTTGACGATGCCACCGCAGCCGGGGCAATCGATCATGGTGAAATCGCTGGTGTCGTCGATGGCGGCGTCGGCGTCGGGTGCCACCTCGATGGCACCGCGACCGCGGACGCGGCGCGTGAAGCCGTCATTGAGGTGCTCCAGGTTCCGGGCGAGTTGATGCCTCGAGATCCGCCAGTCGCAGTTCAGGCACCGCACCCGCCCGTAACAACCGTGCAGTTCCAGAACCCGCCGCGTGCCGGCCTTGGTGTGCAGCATGTCGACGTTCTGGGTGATCACGCCGGTGAGTCGGCCGGCACGCTGCAGGGCGGTGAGGGCGTGATGGGCGTCATTGGGTTGCGCGGCATCCATGTGCCGCCAGCCGAGATGGTTGCGGGCCCAGTAGTGCCGGCGGAACTCGGGGGACGAGAGGAACATCTCCAGCGTCATCGGGGTCCGAGCCGGGGCTCCGGGGCTGCGGTAGTCGGGGATGCCGGAATCGGTGGAGATCCCGGCCCCGGTCAACGCGACGATCCGCAACCCGTCGAGCAGGGTATGAGCGCGACGGATCTGCTCATCGACGTCGTCATCGAGCGGCGTCGGTTCGGCCGGGGTCCAGCCGATCTGCAGTCGCGTACGCACCTTGTCCAGGGTAGCGGTGCCGGACAGACCACCGGCCCGGCAGAACGCGGGGTTCTGCCGGGCCGGAGTTCACCATCGACGGCGGCCGGTCAGTCGGCGGCCACCGCCTCCGGAGTATGTTTCCCGGTCGGCTCGGGGACGGCGACCAACGGGTAGACGCCGTTCTCGTCGTGCACCTCGGTGCCGACGACCGGGGGATTGAAGACGCACAGCATGCGCATCTGGGTGTCTGCGGTCACGGTGTGCCGTTCGTGGCCGTTGAGCAGGTACATGCTGCCCGGGCCCAGCGGGTACGTCTCGCCGGTCTCGCGGTCGAGCAGGGTGCCCTCGCCCTCGACGAGCCACACCGCCTCGATGTGGTTGGCGTAGTGGAACTCGTTGACCGAACCGGCGTTGATGGTGGTCTCGTGGAACGAGAAACCGACCCGATCGCCACCGAGGACGATGCGCTTGGAGACCCAGTTGCCCTTCGGGTCGGCGACCTCGCGCTCGGTACCCGTGATCTCCTGTGTGGTACGGACGATCATCCGATCACCTCCTTGACGGATTCAGCAATGATGTCGAGGCCGCGGTCCAGGTCCTCGTTCGAAATGGTCAGCGCCGGAAGAAGTTTGACGACCTCGTCGGACGGGCCGGCGGTCTCGACGATCAGTCCTGCACCGAACGCGGACGCACTCACCTTGCCGGCCGCTGCGGCCTCGTCGAACACCAGACCCTGCGCCATCCCGCGACCGCGGGTGGAGATGCCGCTGAACTTCTCGCACAGCTCGGTGAAGCGGGCGTGGATGCGGTCGCCCTTCGCGTGGACGTCGCGGGTGAGCGCGTCGTCGCTCCAGAAGTGCTCGAGCGCCTTGGTCCCGGTCACGAACGCGGGGTTGTTGCCGCGGAAGGTGCCGTTGTGCTCGCCCGGCGTCCACACGTCGAGGTCGGACCGGAAGAGCGTCAGCGCCAGCGGCAGGCCGTAGCCGCTGATGGACTTCGACAGCGTCACGATGTCGGGCTTGATGCCCGCGGCCTCGAAGGAGAAGAACTCGCCGGTGCGGCCGCAACCCATCTGCACATCGTCGACGATGAGCAGGATGTCGCGACGCTGACACAGCTCCGAGAGCGCCTGCAGCCACTCGGCGCGGGCGACGTTGATACCGCCCTCGCCCTGGACCGTCTCGACGATCACCGCGGCCGGTCGGTTGAGACCGCTGCCGGAGTCGTCGAGCACACGCTCGAACCAGTTGAAGTCCTCGACGACACCGTCGAAGTAGTTGTCGAACGGCATCGGGGTCGCATGCACCAGCGGGATTCCCGCACCGGCACGCTTCATCGAGTTGCCGGTCACCGCAAGCGATCCCAGCGTCATGCCGTGGAAGGCGTTGGTGAAGCTGATGATGGACTCACGGCCGGTGACCTTGCGGGCCAGCTTGAGTGCGGCCTCGACCGCGTTGGTGCCGGTGGGGCCGGGGAACTGGATCTTGTAGTCCAGTCCGCGCGGCTGCAGGATCTTGCCGTGGAAGGCCTCGATGAACTTACCCTTGGCGACAGTGGCCATGTCGAGGCCGTGGGTGATCCCGTCATCCGAGATGTAGTCCAGCAGAGCCGATTTCATCACCGGATTGTTGTGGCCGTAGTTCAAGGAACCGGCGCCGGCGAAGAAGTCGAGGAAATCCCGGCCGGTCTGGTCGGTGATGTGCGAGCCGCTGGCGCGAGTGAACACCGCGGGCCAGTTGCGGCAGTAGCTGCGCACCTCGGACTCGTGCTGGGTGAAGACGGAATCGTCGATTGACTGATCGAGAAGTTGCATTGGTAACTTCCCCCTTTACTTATTGACGATTGGTGGTTGACCTGTCGCACACGGCGTGCGCCGACATCAGCCAGATGTCGGCGCCGCAGCCGGTGTGGTGGTCGGTTATTGAGTTATGGGTTTCAGGGTTCGATGAGTTCGGGCTCGAGGAGATAGAGATCCTCGGGCTCGTGCGCGTCCGGGAACTGATCGGCGGCGAAGAGATCGCGACGCTCGAAGCGCAGACCGCGGGCATTGGCGACCGACTCGAACAGGCGCTGGGAAGCGACGTTGTCCGGGCTGATCGTGGTGTGCATCGCGACGACACCGGAGCGCTGGCACCGGTCGAAGAGACGGTGCAGCATGGTGCCGGCGACGCCGTGGCCACGACAGACGTCGTCGACCGCGACCTGCCACACCATCAGCGTGGACGGATCGGTTTGGCGTCGATAGCCGGTGACGAAACCGACCGGACGCCCATCGACTTCGGCGACGATCGATGTGGAAGCGAAATCATGGCACCACAAGACATAGGAATAACTCGAGTTGACGTCGAGAACCTTTGAGTCCGAGGCGATTTCCCACAATCTTTCGCCGTCGTCGGCGGTGGGCTGCCGGTAATCGACAGCAAGGGCAGTTGTTGGGGCCGTACTTGTTTGGATCGGGCTCATGACCTTTTCGACGTTAACAACGCATGTCCCCGAAGTCATGCGCCTGAGCAAATCGGACACCGAAACCCCCGCCAATCCCCTGCTCAGCCACTGTTTGTGAAGTGGGTCACAAAGTATTGCGTGACGGGGGAGTAGGTGGGACAAGGGGTGGTCGTCGCGCGATCCGGATGCCGCACAATGGTGGGTGATGACCAGGATAATCGCAGGTGAACTGCGCGGACGCAGGCTCACGGTTCCCGACGCCGGGACTCGACCGACCTCGGATCGAGTCCGTGAAGCGATCTTCAACATCGTCGCGGCGCGCGCTGACCTCGACGATGCGGACATCCTCGACCTCTATGCGGGGACCGGTGCCCTGGGCATCGAGGCGCTCTCGCGCGGCGCCACCCACGCCACGTTCGTCGACTCACGACGGCGGGCGACGTCGGTGATCTCTGCCAACATCGCGGCCTGTGGTCTCGGTGCGTCGGCGACCGTCGTCACGCGGCCGGTCGCGACGTTTCTGTCGTCGGGTACCGGCGAGGTCGACATCGCCTTCCTCGACCCGCCCTATGACCTACCGGACGACACGATGACGGCAGATCTGGCCGCCGTCGCGGCGCGATGGATCGTCCCGGGCGGGCTCGTGATCGTCGAGCGTGCTGCACGCGCCCCGGAAACGCAGTGGCCTGATGCGCTGATCGTGCAGGTCCGCAAGACCTACGGAGACACCCGGGTCGAGGTGGCAACCCATGGCGGGTCAGACGACGCGGGACCGGAGAGCGGAGGATCGTCCCATGCGGATCGGTGAACTCGAGGTTCCCGTGCCCATCGTCTGCGCCCCGATGGCCGGTGGCCCGACCACGCCGGCGCTGGTGGCCGAAGTCGGTGAGGCGGGTGGGCTCGGCATGCTGGCGGCCGGATACCTGACCGCGGACGCGCTCGAGGAACTGGTGATCGACGTCGAGGGTCGCAGCGGTCGACCCTACGGCGTGAACATCTTCCTGACCGGTATCGACCCGTGTGCCGGACCGGGTGGTGCCGACACGTGGGGAGCCGTGCAGCGTTATCGGGGGGACCTCGCCGTCGAGGCGCGTCGGCACGGGGTCGAACCGGGCCAGCCCCGATTCTCCGACGAGGCCGTCGACGCGAAGATCGATGCGTTGGCCCGGCATCGACCCGGGCTGGTCAGCTTCACATTCGGTGACCCCGGGCGCGCGCTGATCGACCGTATCCATCGTGAGATCGGTGCGCCGGTCGCGGTGACCGTCACGTCCATCGACGAGGCGCAGACCGCCGCGCGGTCGGGGGCGGATGCGCTGATCGCCCAGGGGATCGAGGCGGGCGGTCACCGAGGGCTGTGGTTCGACGACCCGGCCGTCGTCGCCGGCGGTCCGGCGATACCGACCGCGGAACTCGTCCGCACGGTGGCAACGGCCGTGGGTCTTCCGGTGATCGCAGCCGGTGGTGTCACCGACGGCGAGGCCGTGCGCTCGATGATCGCGCTCGGAGCGATCGGCGCCCAGCTCGGGACCGCGTTCCTCTGTGTCGACGAAGCGGGAACCGTCGCCGCCCACCGCACGGCACTGCTCGACCGGACCTACCGCGACACGGTGATCACGCGAGCGTTCTCCGGACGGTCGGCGCGGTCCCTGCGCAACGGCTTCGCGAAGCGCCACGCCGACGCCCCGGCCGCCTACCCGCAGGTCCATCACATGACGAAGCCGATCCGCGCGGCTGCAGGCGGCGCGGGTGTGGCCGACGACATCAACCTGTGGGCCGGTACGGGATGGCGCGCCGTCTCGCCGGGCTCGACATCGGATCTGATGGCCCGGCTGATCGCTGAGTTCGACGACGCCCCCTGACCCGGGGCGCCCGGTTGCCCGCGGTGCGCCCCTGAAGCGGTGCACACGGTGTCCGGCCGGCGCGCTGGGTAGATTTCGGGCATGACCGCTGCAGTGTTTCCCGGATCCTTCGACCCGTTCACCGTCGGCCACCGCTACATCGTCGAGCGTGCCGCGGCCCGATTCGACTCACTCGTCGTCACCGTCGTGGTGAATCCGAACAAGCAGGGCATGTTCGGGGTCGACGAACGCATCGCCCTGATCCGCGAGGATTGCGCGCACCTGCCCAACGTCCGGGTTGAGCGGTGGACCGGACTGCTCGTCGACCACCTGCGCCAGGAAGGGATCGACACGATCGTCAAGGGACTGCGCTCCGGTACCGACTTCGACTACGAGACACCGATGGCGCAGATGAACCGCGAACTGGCCGACGTCGAGTCGATGTTCCTGCTCACCGATCCCCGCTACGCGCACGTGTCGAGTTCGCTGGTCAAGGAGGTCGCCAAACTCGGCGGCGACGTGACGCCGTTCCTGTCCCCGCACATCCACGAACGCCTGATGGCGCGACTGGCAGGGGAGCGACGGGTCTGACGGTCCAGTAGTCGCGACAACCGGACCCGCGACACACCCTTGGCACCTCATCAATCACAGCCACCCCATTCGGCACAATAGTCACAGTTGTTTCAGGCAGACCGAAGGCCACCAGCCGGATTGGGGTAGCTGTGTACCGGGTATTTGAAGCGCTCGACGAACTCGCCGCGATCGTCGAGGAGGCGCGGAGCGTCCCGATGACCGCGGGCTGCGTCGTTCCGCGAGGCGACGTCCTCGAACTCGTCGATGACATCAAGGACGCGATCCCGGGCGAGCTCGACGACGCCCAGGACGTCCTCGACCAGCGTGACTCGCTGGTGGGCAACGCCCGCGACCATGCCGAGGCCGTGATCAGCAAGGCCGATTCGGAGTCGGAGGCCGTCGTCGCGCACGCACGGGCCGAGGCCGACCGCATCCTGTCCGAGGCGAAGGCGCAGGCCGACCGGATGGTCGACGAGGCGAACGGGCATGGACGTCAACTCGTCGACGACGCGACCGCCGAGGCGCACCGGCTCTCCACCAGCGCCGCGCGCGAGTTCGAAGCCGTCACCGGGCGGGCACGCGCCGAGGCGCAGCGCACGATCGATTCCGCGAACAATTCCTACGACAAGTCCGTTGCCGACGGCATCGCCGAACAGCAGCGCCTCGTGTCGGAGACCGAGGTCGTCGCCGCGGCCAAGTCCGAGGCCGAGCGGATCATCGACGCCGCACATGCCGAGGCCGATCGCCTCCGCGGCGACTGCGACGTCTACGTCGACGAGAAGCTCGCCCAGTTCGAGGAGATCCTCACCGGGACGTTGCGGTCGGTGAATCGCGGTCGGCATCAGCTGCGCACCGGAGCGGGCATGCACGACTATGTCGAGTACCCGCGCAGCGTCGACGAGCCGCCGGCGCCGCGGGGCAGCCAGAGCCGCGACCGCGACGATCAGGGCTCACCGCTCGCCGTCTGATCGGTCACTGCGGAGTGGTTCGAAGACTCTGCAGGTCGGGCGTATCGTGCAACTGTGACAGATCGAGCAATGAGTCGAGGTGTCGCGGCCGGCGGAACCGGGCCCGGCGACACCGGTGACAAGCAGCGCGAACCGTTCGTCCTTGACGTCCGGTCATTGGGGCGTCGCGCCGGCACCATGGCGGAGGTCCATCGAACCGTCGTGACGCCGGAGCGTGTCGGACTCGACATGCTCGCCATCCCGGCGGGGTCGGAGGTGGATCTCGACCTGCGGCTGGAGTCGGTCACCGAAGGTGTGCTGGTCACCGGAACCGTCTGCGGTGAGACCGAAGGGCAATGTGCCCGGTGTCTGGAGCCGATAGAGAGCACCGTCACCGTGTTCCTCACGGAGCTGTTCGCCTATCCCGACAGCGAGACCGAACAGACCACCGACGCCGACGACGTGCACCGCATCGTCGACGACCGTATCGACCTCGAGCAGTCGATCATCGACGCCGTCGCGCTCGAACTCCCCATGTCGCCGTTGTGCTCCGACGACTGCCCGGGTCTGTGCCCGGAATGCGGCATACGTCTCGCGGTGGCCGAGCCGGGCCACGATCACGAGGTCATCGACCCGCGGTGGGCTGCGCTGCGCGAGAAGTTCGGTTCGGTCGGCGACTCCGGGGACGGCGGTTCGCAGGCGGACGGCGTGCGCCAGGACAAGGACGGTGACTGAGCCGACGTGGCCGAAGGACCAGGCGTGACCGAAGACACCGCGGGACCGGTCGTTCCGGCCGATCCGGAACAGGAGAAGTTCGCCGACCTGCTCGACGCTCTGCACACGCGGCTGTCGACCGAACTGCTCGTCCTCGCGCTGACCCATCGGTCCTACGCGTACGAAAACGGGGGCCTGCCCACCAACGAGCGCCTCGAGTTCCTCGGCGACTCGGTACTCGGGGTCATCATCACCGAGCGTCTGTACCTGCGATACCCCGACCGGTCGGAAGGTGAACTGGCGAAGATCCGGGCCAGTGTCGTCAACATGCACGCGCTGGCCGAGGTGGCCCGCGGACTCGGCGACGGTGGGCTCGGGCGCCACCTCTACCTCGGGAGAGGGGAGGAACTGACCGGCGGGCGCGACAAGGACTCCATCCTCGCCGACGGCCTCGAGTCGATCTTCGGTGCCCTGTACCTCGAGCACGGGCTCGCCGTCTGCAAGGAGATCATCCTCGGTTTGTTCGACGAGATCATCGGTCGCGCAGGGCATCTCGGTGCAGGTCTGGATTGGAAGACCTCGCTGCAGGAGCTGTCGGCGGAAGGTGGCCACGGGCCGCCGCACTACCAGATCACGTCGACCGGACCCGACCACAACAAGCACTTCACCGCCGTTGCGGTGGTGGCGGGCGAGAGCCTCGGCGAAGGCAGCGGCCGGACCAAGAAGGAGGCCGAGCAGAAAGCCGCGGCCTTGGCCTGGCAGGCACTGACCGACCGCGCCGCATCGCGTTGAGCGTGTCCTGACGTGCCGGAACTTCCCGAGGTGGAGACCGTCCGCCGTGGTCTCGCCGATCATGTCGACGGTCGCCGGATCGCCGGTGTCGAGGTGCTGCACCCGAGGTCGGTGCGCCGACATCTCGGCGGCGGCGCGGATCTGGTCGGGCGCCTGACCGGCAAGCAGGTCGGCGGGGTGTACCGGAGGGGGAAGTACCTCTGGCTCGACATCGTCGACGGCGCCGTGGATCGAGGTTTCGATACGCCCTCGCCTAGCGGCTCGGGCTACTCAACCAGCGGGAGGCGCGGCTCGGGCTACTCTTCCGCGAACGGAGTGAGTGGCGCAACCCCTCCCGCTGATCGAGTAGCCGCGAACGGAGTGAGTGGCGTATCCGCCGGATCGAGCTTGTCGAGATCGAGATCGAGCCCAGACAGCTTTCCGCTCGTCGTCCACCTCGGCATGAGCGGTCAGATGCTCATCAGTCCGGCCGGTGCCGAGGACCATATCCACCTGCGTGTCCGCGCGTCGCTCGACGACGGCAACGAATTGCGTTTCGTGGATCAACGGACGTTCGGTGGCTGGCACGTCGACGAATACGTCGACGTGGGTGGAGATCTCGGGGGTCGTGTGCCGGAATCCATCGCACATATCGCACCGGACCCGTTCGACCCAGTCTTCGACCCGACTCGGGTCGTCACCGCGATCCGCGCCCGGCACACCGAGATCAAACGCGCTCTGCTCGACCAGACCGTGCTGTCCGGGGTGGGCAACATCTACGCCGACGAGGCCTTGTGGCGCAGCAGGATTCACGGGTCACGGATCACTGACGGCATCAGCCGGGCCAAGCTGGTCGACCTGATCGCGTCGGTCACCGACGTCATGCGGGACGCACTCGTCGTCGGCGGCACGTCGTTCGACTCCCTGTACGTCAACGTCAACGGCGAGTCGGGATACTTCGAACGTTCCCTCAACGCCTACGGCCGCGCGGGCGAACCGTGCCGGCGGTGCGGTGCGATCATGCGCCGCGAACAGTTCATGAACCGGAGCTCGTACTTCTGTCCTCGGTGCCAACGCAGGCGCTGAGTCCGCTCGATGTAGTCGGCGACCGGCCGTCGAGAACGAATGCTATCGTTGGTGATATCACTGGTGGGAGGTGTTGTGATGTCGTCGATCATCGTGCGCGGGCTTGACGAGTCGGTCAAGGAGCGACTGGCTGAACAGGCCAGGGAACACGGCCGGTCCATGGAGGCCGAGGTTCGTGACATTCTGACCAAGGCTGCGAACCGCCCCCACATCGGACTCGCCCTCATGCAGGCCGCGCAGGACGTGGGCGGTATGGACGACCTGCCGATACCGCCGCGGTCCGACATCGCGCGAGCCGTGGAATTCGAATGATCGTCTTGGACACCAACGTGGTATCCGAAGTCCTTCGATCGCGACCCGATCCACAGGTCGCGTCGTGGCTCGAATCGCTGACGGGGGACGTGGCGATCACCGCCGTCACGCTTGCGGAATTGTTGGCCGGGGTCCGCAGACTTCCCGCGGGTCGGCGCAGTCGCGCACTTGCCGCGCGCATCGACGCCGCCATCGAGCCGTATCTGTCCGATCGGTCGGTGCTCGCATTCGACCATGTTGCGGCGGCGCAGTACGCCGATGTCCTCGCTGCGCGGGAGTCCGCGGGACTGCCGATCGCCATGGCCGATGCCCAGATCGCCGCGATCTGTCGCGCGCGCAATGCCACCTGTGCGACCCGGAACACGAAGGACTTCGCGCACACCGGCATCGACGTCGTGGACCCGTGGACTGACATATGAGTGTGGCCCCGTCACGGAAGCAATCCGGCCCTGCCGGTGTTGTGGGGACCGAGTCCCAAATCGACCAGAGAATCGAACGAAAGCGATCATGACCACCGATCAGCAGACAGCTCAGACCGCCGCAGCCACCGCATCGCCGAGCACCGAGCTCTGGGTGGAACGCACCGGAACGCGTCGCTACACCGGCCGCAGCTCCCGCGGAGCCGAGGTACTGGTCGGCTCGGAAGACGTCGAGGGCGTCTTCACTCCCGGTGAACTCCTCAAGATCGCGCTCGGAGCGTGCACCGGCATGTCCTCCGACCGACCGTTGTCCCGCCGGCTCGGTGACGACTACGACGCCACCATCCGCGTCAGCGGGGCCGCCGACCGGGAGAACGAGGTGTATCCGGTCCTCGACGAGGTCCTCGAGATCGATCTGTCCGAACTCGACGAGGACGCGGCCCAACGACTGCTGGTCGTGGTCGAGCGTGCCGTCGACGCGGTGTGCACGGTGGGTCGGACGCTCAAGGCCGGGACCACCGTGAACCTCGCCATCGAGACGGACTGACCGCGATGGCCGGCGACGACACCGTGCGTCTGACCGCCCACGTCCACGGACTGGTGCAGGGCGTGGGATTTCGATGGTGGACCCGGTCACGGGCGCTCGAACTCGGACTGGTCGGGTCTGCCACCAACCTCGCCGACGGACGGGTGCTGGTGGTCGCGGAAGGACCTCGCGACGCCGCCGACGCACTGCTCACCGCGCTGCGATCCGGCGAGACGCCCGGTTCGGTCGACGTGGTGGTGGAACGATACGACCCACCCCGCAACGATCTGCAGGGATTCGTCGAGAAATAGGGGTATCCCGGACGGTCGTCCACAGGACCGCGTGGTGCCGCCGTCCCCGCGCGATGGTGAGTACTCTTTACCGTCGTGCACCTCAAGAGCCTCACCCTGAAGGGCTTCAAGTCGTTTGCGTCGTCGACGACGCTGCGCTTCGAGCCCGGGATCACCTGTGTGGTGGGGCCGAACGGGTCGGGCAAATCGAACGTCGTCGACGCTCTGACCTGGGTGATGGGGGAGCAGGGCGCCAAGGCGCTGCGCGGCGGGAAGATGGAGGACGTCATCTTCGCCGGCACCTCGGGCCGTCCGCCACTGGGACGCGCCGAGGTCACCCTCACCATCGACAACGCCGACGGCGCACTGCCCATCGAGTACTCCGAGGTGTCGGTCACCCGCCGCATGTTCCGCGACGGTGCCGGCGAATACGAGATCAACGGGAACTCCTGCCGACTGATGGACGTGCAGGAACTGCTCAGCGACTCCGGCATCGGGCGCGAGATGCACGTCATCGTCGGGCAGGGCCGCCTCGCCGCGATCCTGGAGTCGCGACCGGAGGAACGCCGCGCCTTCATCGAAGAGGCGGCCGGCGTCCTCAAGCACCGCAAACGTAAAGAGAAGGCGGTGCGCAAGCTCGACTCGATGCAGGCCAACCTGGCCCGCCTCACCGACCTCACCGCCGAGCTCCGACGGCAACTCAAGCCGCTGGGGCGTCAGGCGGAGGTCGCCCGCCGTGCCCAGACGGTGCAGGCCGACCTGCGCGATGCCCGGCTGCGGCTGGCCGCCGACGACCTGGTCACCCGGCGCGCAGAGATGGCCGAACACACCGCCGTCGAGGACCAGGTGCGTCTGCAGCAGGACGAGGTCACCGCCCTGTTGGATCGCGCGAACGACGAGCTGCGCGAGCACGAACGACATCTCGCGGAGGTCGCCCCGGCCGCCGCGGCCGCCGGACAGACCTGGTTCCGGCTGTCCGCACTGGCCGAACGCGTGGACGCCACCAGCCGGGTGGCCACCGAGCGCGGTCGTTACCTCAGTGAACCCGTGGCCGCCAACACCGGGACCGACCCGGAAGAACTCGACCGCCGCGCCGAGGAGGCCGCCGAGACCGAGGCCGAGCTCGATGCCGCGGTCACCGCGGCCGCCGAGTACCTCGAGTCCGCGCGGGAGGAACTCGCTCACCACGAAGGCGTCGCCGCGGAAGCCGAACGTGCTCACCTCGCGGCCGTTCGAGCGATCGCCGACCGTCGCGAGGGCCTCGCCCGGCTGGAGGGTCAGGTCGACAACCTGCGCACCCGATCGGAATCCGTCGATGCGGAGACGTCGCGGCTCACCGCTGCCATCGCCGCCGCCAACGAGCGCGCCGAGGCCGCCCAGACCCGGCAGGACGCCACCGCCGCCACACTCGGTGAGTTCGAAGCGGCCGAGCACGGCCTCGACGACCACCATGAGCGATCGGTCACGGCGCTGAACCAGGCCAACGAACGTGTCGCCGCGCTACAAGCGGAGCAGCGAGAGACCGAACAACGAATCGCCTCGCTGAGCGCGCGCATCGAGGCGCTCGAACTCGGCCTCGAACGCAACGACGGCGGCGCGTGGCTGATGGAGAACGCGCCGGACGGGCTGCTGAGTCCGATGTCGGAACTCCTCACCGTCGATGCCGGTTACGAGACCGCCATCGCAGGCGCGCTGGGAACCATCGTCGACGGCATCGCGACCGTCGACGCGGCGGCCGCGGTGCGTGCCCTCGACGCCCTGAAGTCCGGCGACGGAGGTCGCGCCGCGCTGATTCTCGGCGGATTGTCGACCTCAGAGTCGCGCGGCGACGTCGCGCTGCCATCCGGCGCGTGTTGGGCGGCATCGGTGGTGACGTGCCCGGCGTCGATCCGCGGGGCCGTGGATCTGGTGCTCGCCGACACCGTCGTCGTCGAGACCGCCGAACTGGGACTCGAGATCGCCCAGCGCCACCGGGTGCGTACGGTCACCCGCGACGGCGACCGCATCGGTCCGGGTTCCGTCGAGGGTGGATCGTCACATCGGCCGTCGACTCTCGAGGTCCAGTCCACGATCGATGCCGCGGCCACCGATCTGGCCGCATCGCGGCGCAGATCCGAGGAGATCGAGGCGGCACTCGATGGTGCCCTCGCCGAACAGGTCACCAGGCGCGAGTCCGCGGAGGAGGCCCTGGCCGCCCTGCACGAATCCGATGCGAACGTCGGTGGGACCTATGAGGAGATGGCCCGACTGGGTCACGAGATCCGCGCCGCGCACGCCGAGGCCGAGCGCCTGACCCGTCAGCGGGCCAAGGCCGAAGAGGGCCGCGCCGACATGGTGGAGTCGCTGCGGGAGCTCGAGGAGCGGCTGCGGCTGGCGCGCGACGAATCCGACGAGACGCCGGCACAGGCCGGCGACGACGAACCGCGGGCGGCCGCCGCCGCGGCGGTGACCGCGGCCAGGTCGGCCGAGATGGAGGCGCGGCTGGCGTTGCGTACCGCCGAGGAGCGGCTGGCGTCGGTGAAGGGACGTGCGGACTCGCTGCGTCGGGCGGCAGCTCGCGAACGCGAGGCTCGGATTCGTGCCGAGCGTCAGGATCGCGCCCGACGCCACGCCGCATCGGTGGCCGCGGCGGTGGCAGAGGCGGCCCGCGACGTCTCCGAGCGGTTGCAGTTGTCGGTCCAGGACGCGCAGGCCGGGCGCGACGAACTCGAGCAGATGCGGGTGGAGCGGACTGCCGCCGTCGACGAACTCAAGAAGCAGGTCGGCGAGCTCACCGCACAGCTCGACCGGCTCAAAGACGCCGTTCACCGCGACGAGGTGGCCAAGGCGCAGGCCGCATTGCGGATCGAGCAACTCGAGGAGCAGATCCTCGAGTCGTTCGCGGTGGCCCCAGACGATCTGGTCGCCGAATACGGCCCGGACGTACCCATGCCGCCGTCGGCGCTGGAGATGCAGGAGTACGAGCAGGCCAAGGAGCGCGGCGAACCCGTGGTGGCGCCGGCCCCAATGCCGTTCGACCGGGCCGCCCAGCAGGCGCGGGCGAAGAAGGCGCAGAAGGACCTCAACACACTCGGCAAGGTCAACCCGCTGGCCCTCGAGGAGTTCGCCGCACTCGAGGAGCGCTACAACTTCCTGTCGGCCCAACTCGAGGACGTCAAGGCCGCGCGGCGGGATCTGCTGGCGGTCGTCGACGAGGTCGATGCCCGCATCCTGCAGGTCTTCACCGAGGCCTACGCGGATGTCGAGCGCGAGTTCACCGAGGTGTTCCGTACGCTGTTCCCCGGCGGCGAGGGACGGCTGGTACTCACCGAACCGGGCGACATGCTGACCACCGGAATCGAGGTGGAGGCACGCCCACCTGGCAAGAAGGTCAAGCGTCTGTCCCTGCTGTCCGGTGGTGAGAAGTCGCTGACCGCCGTGGCGATGCTGGTTGCGATCTTCCGGGCTCGGCCGTCACCGTTCTATGTGATGGACGAGGTCGAGGCGGCGCTCGACGACACGAACCTGCGGCGGCTGATCTCGTTGTTCGAACAGCTCCGGGAAAGGTCGCAGCTGATCGTCATCACACACCAGAAACCGACCATGGAGGTCGCCGACGCCCTGTACGGCGTGAGCATGCGCGGCGACGGGATCACGACGGTGATCTCGCAGCGGCTGCGGGGAGTCGACATCCCCGTGGGTCAGCAGCCCGACGCGACCTGACGACAACCAAGAAAGCGAAGCGGAGTGGACACCCAGATCATCATCGCCATCGTCATCGCGGTCCTCGTGCTCATCGCACTGGTCGCGGGCGGAGTCGCACTGACGCGGCGGCGGCGCATCTCGCTCTCCGACGATTCGGGCGCACAGCGTCCGGTCGACGGTACGACCCCGCAGGTCGACAAGTCCGGCGGATACAAGGCGGGATCCGGGTTCTCCTTCAGTCAGGGCGGTGGCAGCGGGGTGGGCCTCGCCGTACCGCCCGAACCCCCGAGCACCACACCCCAGACCACCGAGCCCCCGACCACCCAGCCGCCGACCGGTGAGCGGACCGAGGTCGATGGTCAGCCTGGTGTCGGCGACGACGCGTCGGTGCCGCGCGACTCGGTAAGGCGTGGCATCCAGAACGTCGACCTTCCCGCCGACGACGTCCTGACCGACGACGTGCCCGACGACACGGTGTCCGAGGTGGAGAGTCCCGACGCCACCGCCGCCCGGTCGACCTCCGACACCCGCTCTGCCCCCGACACCACGGTCGAGGTGCCCGAGACCCCCGCCGAACTCTTCGAGGCACCCGCACCGGACGCCGACACGCTGCCGGACACCGAGCGTCCCGCCGAAACCGCGGCCACCACGACCGCGCCCGTCGAACCCGAGACGGCACCCGCGGTCGAGGAAGCCGCCGCTCCGGCGCCGATCGACGAGATCGCGCCGACGGCGGGACGCCTCGGGCGCCTGCGTGGACGGTTGTCGCGCTCGCAGGGCGCCATCGGCAAGAGCATGCTCGGTCTGCTCGGCGCCGGCGACCTCGACGAGGAGAGCTGGGAGGAGATCGAGGACACGCTCCTGATGGCCGACCTCGGCACCGCGTCGACGATGGCGGTCGTCGAGCGACTGCGCACCGAGCTGGCCACCGGGAGTGTCCGGACCGCCGATCAGGCGCGCGCGGTGCTGCGGCACGTCCTGGTGCAGCAGCTGCGCCCGGACCTCGATCGTTCCGTTCGCGCGCTGCCACACGCCGAGGGACCCGCCGTGGTGCTCGTCGTCGGCGTGAACGGCACCGGCAAGACCACGACGACCGGCAAGCTCGCGAGGGTGCTCGTCGCCGACGGTCGCCGCGTGTTGCTCGGAGCCGCGGACACCTTCCGCGCCGCCGCGGCCGACCAGCTGCAGACCTGGGGCGAACGCGTGGGTGCCGACATCGTCCGCGGTAAGGAGCAGGCCGACCCGGCGTCGGTCGCCTTCGACGCGGTTGCCAAGGGCATCGACACCGGCGTCGACGTGGTCATGATCGACACCGCCGGACGGCTGCACACCAAGACCGGGCTGATGGACGAACTCGGCAAGGTGAAGCGCGTCGTCGAGAAGAAGGCGCCGGTCGACGAGGTCCTGCTGGTCCTCGACGCCACGGTCGGCCAGAACGGGCTGACCCAGGCGCGGGTGTTCGCCGAGGTGGTCGACATCTCCGGTGTGGTCCTCACCAAGCTCGACGGCACGGCCAAGGGCGGCATCGTGTTCCACGTCCAGGAGGAACTCGGCGTGCCCGTGAAGCTGGTCGGGCTCGGCGAGGGCGCCGACGACCTCGCGCCGTTCGAGCCCGAGGCGTTCGTCGACGCGCTGCTCTGATCCTGCGTGATCGACGGCGACAGCCGCTTTGCTGTCGTGGGATCGATGATCCGACACCGCGAAAGCGGTATCGGAGATCCTTCGCGGAGGCTGAGAACCTCCTGAGGCGTGACCTGCGTTGTTACGTGCAGGAAATATAAAACGACCACTGGTTCACACGTCGGAAACCTCAGGGCACCACGGCCGAAACCGTCTGCAGCCAGAGTCTCTGTGCAGGCGTCGAGCCGTCGGCGCACTCTGAGGAGGTTTCACAAAGTGGTTTTGGCACTGCCAGAAGAAGTTTTTGGCGAAGTCAACCCCGGTGATACGGCGTGGATGCTCGCCGCCGCGGGTTTGGTGTTGCTGATGACTCCGGGGCTCGCCTTTTTCTACGGGGGGCTGGCTCGGGGCAAATCTGTCCTGAACATGATGATGATGTCGTTCGGCTCGCTGGCCACGGTCAGCGTTGTCTACGTGTTGTGGGGATTCTCGATGTCGTTCTCCGACGGCATCACCGGCAACAGTGACATTCTCGGCATCTTCGCCAATCCGTTCGCGCTGTTCGGTTCCGACCAGCTGATGAACACCGCGGGCACCGAGGACGCGCCGACGTATGTCACCGCGGGGATGACCATCCCGGCGATCGTCTTCATGGGATTCCAGTTGACCTTCGCGGTCATCACGGTCGCCCTGATCAGTGGCGCGTTGGCGGAACGCGTGAAGTTCTCGACCTGGCTCCTGTTCACGGTGCTGTGGTCGACCATCGTCTACTTCCCGCTCTCGCACATGGTGTGGGGCGGTCTGGTCGGCGGCGGCGGTCTCCTCGGTGGGGGCGAGGACAGCATCGCCGGCTGGATGTTCGGTACCACCGACGGTGAGGCCGACGTTGCGCCGATCGACTTCGCCGGTGGCACCGTGGTGCACATCAACGCCGGTATGGCGGCCCTGGTGCTCGCGCTGATCATCGGTGCGCGTTCGGGCTTCGGTCGCACCGCCTACCGTCCGCACAACATCCCGTTCGTGATGCTCGGTGCGGCACTGCTGTGGTTCGGCTGGTTCGGGTTCAACGCGGGCTCGGAGTTGGCGGCCGACGCCACCGCCGGTCTGGTGTGGGTCAACACGACCGCCGCCACCGCCGCCGCGATCATCGGCTGGCTCACGGTGGAAGTCATCCGCGACAAGCATGCGACCAGTGTCGGTGCCGCGTCCGGTATCGTCGCCGGCCTCGTGGCCATCACCCCGGCCTGTGGCTCGCTGACCCCGGTGGGATCGCTGATCCTGGGTGTCATCGCCGGTGCACTCGCCGCTCTCGCCATCGGTCTGAAGAACAAGTTCGGCTACGACGACTCGCTCGACGTCGTCGGCGTCCACCTCGTCGCCGGCCTGTGGGGCACGATCGGTGTGGGCCTGCTGGCCAAGGACGTCGGCCTGTTCTGGGGCGGCGACTACAAGCAGGTCGTGGTGCAGATCGTGATCGCCGCATTCGCCCTCGTGTTCACCGGTGTGCTGACCACGATCATCGCGCTGGCGCTCAAGCCGCTCGGCTGGAAGATCAGCCAGGAGGACGAGCACAACGGCATCGACGAGGCGGAACATGCGGAGACGGCCTATGAACTGGCATGAATCCCTGCACGTTCGCTACTACGCTGATTCCTGTGGAGAGGGATAACTCATGAAGCTGATCACCGCAATCGTGAAACCGTTCACGCTTGAGGACGTCAAGGCCGGACTGGAGCAGGCCGGAATCCTGGGTATGACCGTCAGCGAGGTCCAGGGCTACGGTCGTCAGAAGGGCCACACCGAGGTCTATCGCGGCGCCGAGTATTCGGTCGATTTCGTGCCGAAGGTCCGCGTCGAGGTCGTCGTCGACGATGCGGCCGTGGACAAGGTCGTCGACGTGATCGTCGAGGCGGCACGCACCGGCAAGATCGGTGACGGAAAGGTGTGGGTCTCGCCGGTCGAGTCGGTGGTCCGGGTCCGGACCGGGGAGCGCGGCGGCGACGCGCTCTGACCAAGGGCACGAGCCCTTTTCGATCACAGCCACACGGCCCCGCGTCTGACGAGTCAGGCGCGGGGCCGTGTCCATCACTGAAGGAAGTGCGAAAACCCCGTGGCAGCAACAGATCTCGCGGCGACCCGCCGACAGCTCCTGGAGTCGGGGAGATCGGGGAAGCTCGACGCCGCCGGCCTCCGGCAGGTGCTCGTCGACCTGCACGAGTTCTGGTTGACCAGCAAGGGTGCCGAACTCGGGGTGCGGCCGCAGAGTGGCTACGCGATCGTCGCGGTCGGTGGCCTCGGTCGCGGTGAGTTGCTTCCGTTCTCCGATCTGGACCTGATCCTGCTCCACGACGGGATGCCGCCCGACGAGGTCGCCGAGGTCGCCGACGGACTCTGGTACCCCCTGTGGGACGCCAACATTCCGCTCGACCACAGCGTCCGCACCGTTCCACAGGCCCTGCAGGTCGCGGCCGAGGACGTCAGTGCCGCACTGGGTCTGCTCGAGGCCCGCCACATCGCCGGCGACGAGGATCTGTCGACGCTGCTCATCAGCGGCGTCCGGCAGCAGTGGCGCATGGAGATCCGCGATCGGTTCCCCGCGGTCGTCGCCCACGCACAGGATCGCTGGCGGCGAGGCGGTGACATCGCCCATCGCGCCGAACCCGACCTGAAGAGCGGCCGCGGCGGCCTGCGCGACGTACAGCTCATGGGCGCGTTGGCGATTGCGCAGCTCACCGACGGGATGGCCAGTCTGCGACCCGATTCCCCGGGTGCCGGGCCGCAGGTCGCCTACGGTCGGTTGCTCGACATCCGCACCGAACTGCATCGCATCGCGGGACGGCCGCGCGAGCAGGTGCGCGCACAGGACGCCGACGAGATCGGCGCGGCACTGCGTATCGGCCACCGGTTCGATCTCGCGCGTGTCATCAGCGACGCCGCCCGCACCATCAGCTACTCGACCGACGTCGGCCTGCGCACCGCAGGCAACGCGCTGCCGCGGCGCGGTCTGGCCAAGCTACGGAGGTCGCCGATCCGGCGCCCCCTCGACGAGGGTGTCGTCGAGCACAACGGCGAGATCGTCCTGGCGCGCAACGCGATTCCCAGCAAGGACCCGGGCCTGATCCTGCGCGTGGCGGCCGCGTCGGCGCGCACCGGTCTGCCCATCAGCGCGTCGACGCTTTCTCGACTCGCCGACTACGCACCCGAACTGCGCGAGCCCTGGCCGGCCGAGGCGCTCAGCGATCTGCTGGTGCTGCTCGGAGCGGGCCACCACATGGTCGACCCGATCGAAGCGCTCGACCGGACCGGCCTGTGGGGACGGCTGCTGCCCGAATGGGGCGCGGTGCGTGACCTCCCCCCGCGTGATGCCATCCACACGTGGACTGTCGACCGCCATCTCGTGGAGACCGCTGCGCATGCCGGATCGATGACCACCCGCGTGTCCCGGCCGGACCTGCTCGTCCTCGGCGCGCTGCTGCACGACCTCGGCAAGGGGCGCGGCGCGGACCACAGCATCGTCGGCGCCGACCTGGCCGTCCAGATCGGCAACCGGTTCGGGCTGTGGCCGCAGGACGTGACGGTGTTGTCGGACATGGTTCGCCACCACCTGCTGCTCCCCACCATCGCCACGCGACGTGACCTGGACGATCCGGCGACCGCCGAGTACGTCGCGGATACCTTGGGCCACAACCGGGTGCTGCTCGAGTTGCTCGCCGCGCTGGCCGAAGCGGACTCGCTCGCCACCGGACCCGGTGTGTGGGGGGAGTGGAAGGCGTCGCTGATCAACGAACTCGTGCGCCGTGCCTTTCGGCTCATCGACGGTGGCGCGTTGCCGCGGCCGGAAGCCCTCACACCCGAGCAGGTCGCGCTCGCGGACAAGGGCGGGTTCTCGGTGGACATCGTGCCCGCCGACGGGGCCCACACCTTCCGCGTCACCATGGTCGCGCCCGACGACTCGGGGCTGTTGTCGAAGATGGCCGGTGTGCTGAGCCTCAACGGACTCCGATCGCATTCGGCCACGGTGCAGAGTCACGCCGGGAGCGCGGTGAACACCTTCGTGGTGGTCCCGCTGTTCGGTAGTCCGCCCGAGGCCGGACTGATGCGCCAGCAGCTCATGGCCGCGGTCGAGGGCAAGGTGGACGTACTGGCCCGCCTCGATGCCCGCGAGGCCGAGTCGCCGATCCCGACGATCGCGTCCGTGACGGCTGCGCCCGGGGCCGCCGCGTCGGCCGGCAGCACCGATCCGGCGATCGACGGCGCCGGTCACCCGAAGAACGCGGTGCCCGCGCTGTTCGCGGTGGCGCCGCCGCGGGTCATCTGGGTGCAGCCCGACGTCGACGCCACCGGCCCGGATCCCGGACCCGATCCGGGCGAGGTCCTGATGGAACTGCGCACCGACGACCGGATCGGGCTGCTGAGCCGGGTCAGCGCGGTTATCGAACGCCACGGCGCTCTGGTGCGTTGGGCCAAGGTCACGACGTTGGGCAGTACGGTCGTGGACACGTTCTGTCTCCAGATGCCCGACGGGGGTGAGGCGGCCCGCACGGCCCTCGCCGACGACGTGATCGGCGTATGTCCGCCGCCGCAGCCGCGTTCCGACGACGACGGCAACGGCCCCGACGCGTACGGCGGCACCGCTCGGTCCGGAGTGCCGATCAGCTGATCGGCGGGCCACGCGCAGAGCACATCAACCCGGGCATGGAAGACTGGAAGAATGTTCGATTCGCTTTCCGATCGGTTGGGCGACGCCCTCAAGGACCTTCGCGGCAAGGGGCGCCTGTCCGATGCCGACATCGACCGCACCTGCCGGGAGATCCGGCTGGCATTGCTGGAGGCCGATGTCTCACTGCCGGTGGTGCGCGGCTTCATCGCCAAGGTGAAGGAGCGCGCCAAGGGCGCAGAGGTGTCCGGGGCACTCAACCCTGCCCAGCAGGTCGTCAAGATCGTCAACGAGGAACTCGTCGGCATCCTCGGTGGGGAGACGCGGCGGATCGCCTACGCCAAGAAGCCGCCGACGGTCATCATGCTGGCCGGCCTGCAGGGCGCGGGTAAGACGACCCTGGCCGGAAAGCTCGGCAACTGGTTGAAGAAGCAGGGGCATCAGCCGCTGCTCGTCGCCTGCGACCTGCAGCGTCCCGGTGCGGTGTCCCAGCTGCAGATCGTCGGTGAGCGGGCCGGGGTGAAGGTGTTCGCGCCCGACCCGGGGACCAGCATCGGCCAGACCGGGGAGCTGGGCACCGTCAGCAAGGGCGACCCCGTCGCCGTCGCCCGCGAGGGCCTCGCGGAGGCAACCGCCCAGCACTACGACGTCGTCGTGATCGACACCGCCGGTCGCCTCGGCATCGACGAGGAACTGATGCGTCAGGCCTCCGACATCCGCCAGGCCACCGATCCCGACGAGGTGCTGTTCGTCGTCGACGCGATGATCGGTCAGGACGCCGTCACCACCGCCGAGGCGTTCCAGTCCGGTGTCGGATTCACCGGTGTGGTGCTGACCAAGCTCGACGGTGACGCCCGCGGTGGCGCCGCGCTGTCGGTTCGTGAGGTCACCGGCCGCCCGATCATGTTCGCGTCGTCGGGCGAGAAACTCGACGACTTCGACGTGTTCCATCCGGACCGGATGGCCAGTCGCATCCTCGGCATGGGCGACGTCCTGTCGCTGATCGAGCAGGCCGAGCAGCATTGGGATGCGCAGCAGGCCGAGGCCGCGGCCGCCAAGATCACCCAGGGCGAGCTCACCCTCGAGGACTTTTTGGATCAGATGCTGATGATCCGCAAGATGGGTCCGATCGGCAACATCCTCGGCATGCTGCCCGGCGCCGGTCAGATGAAGGACGCCATCTCCCAGGTCGACGACAAACAACTCGACCGCGTGCAGGCGATCATCCGCGGCATGACACCCGCGGAGCGGGACAACCCGAAGATCATCAACGCGTCCCGCCGCCTGCGTATCGCCAACGGCTCGGGCGTCACCGTCAGCGAGGTCAACCAGCTCGTCGACAGGTTCTTCGAGGCACGCAAGATGATGGCGCAGATGTCCGGCCGGATGGGCATGGGTGGCGGCGGCCGCAAGAACAACCGCAAGAAGGGCAAGGGGCGTAAGGGCAAGGGCGGCAAGAACCGTGGACCCACCCCGCCTAAGGTGCGGGGCGGATTCCCGGGCATGGCCGGGATGCCCGGCATGCCGGGAGGGTTCCCGGACCTGTCGAACATGCCCGCCGGTCTCGACGAACTGCCGCCCGGCCTCGAGGGCATCGACGTCTCACAGTTCCAGAACCCGAAGAAGAAGTAGGGAGGCCCGTGCCGGCACCGAGCGAGGAACCACGCCACTATCGGGGCATCGACCCGTTCACCGACGAACAGATCGACCTGTGGGTCGTCGATGGAGTCATCACTCGTGAGCCGGTGGCCGCCGCCCGGACCGCGGTCGACGGTGGCTGGATCATCCCGGGGATGGTCGACGCGCACAATCACGTCGGCATCGCACCGGGTCTCGGCGTGACCATCGAGCAGGCCCGCGGGTACGCGCACCAAGACGTGCGCGCGGGCACCCTGCTCATCCGTGAGGTCGGCTCGCCGCTGGACACCCACCGGCTCGACGGCGATCGCAGTTGCCCGCGTTTCATCCGCTCCGGTAAGCACATCGCGCGACCCAAGCGGTATCTGCGCGACTACGGCGTCGACCTCGAGAATCCCGACGACCTGGCGGCCGAGGTCACCCGGCAGGCCCGCGACGGCGACGGGTGGGTCAAGCTCGTCGGCGACTGGATCGACCGTGAGGTCGGCGACCTCGCCCCGCTGTGGACGCGAGGTCAACTCGATGCGGCGGTCACCGCCGCGCACGCCGAGGGGGCGCGGATCACCGCGCACGTGTTCGGCGCCGATGCCCTGCCGGATCTCATCGCCGCCGGCGTCGACTGCATCGAACACGGCACCGGGCTCACCACCGACCTGATGGACGCGATGGTGGAGCGTTCGATCGCGTTGGTGCCCACACTCATCCAGGTCGAGAACTTCCCCGGCATCGCCGACGGGGCCGACCGATTCCCGACCTATCAGGCCAACATGCGCAAGCTGTACGACAACGCCGCGGCCGTGTTCGCGGCGGCGCGGGAGGCCGGCGTGCCGATGTTCGCGGGCACCGATGCGGGTGGCTTCGTCGAGCACGGGCGGATCGTCGACGAGGTCGAGGCGATGGCCGCCGTCGGGTTCGGTGCCCGCGACGCGCTGTACGCGGCCACCGTGGCCCCGCGTGAATGGCTCGGGGCCGGACTGCTCGGCGAAGGGGACCGCGCGGACTTCCTGGTTCTCGACGAGGATCCACGCGTGGATCTGACCGCGCTGCGGCGGCCGCGCGAGATCGTTTGCTCGGGGCTAACGGTCACGTAGTCGCCGCTTCGGCAAAATCCCAGGTCATCGATATATGAGTGACCGATTCGTGTGAGGTAACCCACGTTCGTCCGGCTGTTCCGCTAACTTACTGGCTGGTAATGTAACCGCTGCGTAGCAGGGTTCGCGACGTCTGAGCCCACGTCCACGCCATGTCGATGCCGGTCAGGGGAGGGCCGCCGACCCGCGCGGGGACGTCGGAGCGTTCATTGGTCGAGTGCGCGACATGTGGTTACCTTCAGCGGGGTGGGTAACCACATGTCGGACCCGTTCTCGCGGATTTCCGCTCACACCGCCTCATCTGGCAGAATGGCATGCCGGTTCGTCGGACCCGGTTACGTACCGACCGACGGTCACACCGGAACAGATCGCAAAACCGGGTCCGTCCTCCTGGCGGGCTGCTGAATTGCGCAGTGACCACTGAAAGAGAAGACATGTCTGTCAAGATCAAGCTCACGCGGCTCGGCAAGATCCGCAACCCCCAGTACCGCATCGTCGTCGCGGACTCTCGGACCCGCCGCAACGGCCGGGCGATCGAGACCATCGGCAAGTACCACCCGAAGGAAGAGCCGAGCCTGATCGAGGTCGACTCCGAGCGCGCGCAGTACTGGCTGGGTGTCGGCGCACAGCCGACCGAGCCGGTCGCGGCCATCCTGAAGGTCACCGGTGACTGGCAGAAGTTCAAGGGCCTGCCGGGCGCCGAGGGCACCCTGAAGACCCCGGCCGAGAAGCCGTCCAAGCTGGATCTGTTCAACGCCGCTCTGGCAGCCGCGGACAGCGAGCCCGTCGCCGAGGCCACCACCCCGAAGAAGAAGGCCGCCAAGAAGGCCGACGACGCTTCCGCGGAGACCCGTCCCGCCGAGGCGCCTGCTGACCAGGCCCCGGCCGATCAGGTGCCGGCAGCCGGCGGAGACGCCAAGGCGGACGCGTGAGCGCAGTGGTCGCCGACGCGGTCGAGCATCTCGTCCGCGGCATCGTCGCCAACCCCGACGACGTCCGGGTCGAACTCATCACCGGCCGTCGCGGCCGGCTGGTCGAGGTCCACGTCAATCCCGACGATCTCGGTAAGGTGATCGGCCGCAACGGCCGCACCGCCACCGCGCTGCGGACGCTCGTCGGCGGCATCGGTGGTCGCGGGATGCGTGTGGACATCGTCGACACCGACCGCTGACCGAGACGCCTCCGCGATGGATCTCGTGGTGGGCCGCGTGGCCAAATCGCACGGTGTGCGGGGTGAAGTCGTCGTCGATGTGCGCACCGACGATCCCGATGCCCGCTTCGCGTCCGGCACCCGGCTGCGCGCCCGCCTGCCGCGCGGTGGCGGCGAGCAGAATTTCACCGTGACAGCCGCCCGGCACCACGCCGGGCGGCTGTTGCTGTCCCTGGACGAGGTGTCCGACCGGACGGTCGCCGACACCCTGCGTGGGGCGTTGTTCCTCATCGACAGCTCCGACGTCGACTCCGGTGACGATCCCGACGAGTTCTACGAACACGAGCTCGAGGGAGCGCCGGTGACGACCGTCGACGGCGCCGCGGTCGGTGTCCTGACCTCGGTACTCCACATGCCGGGCGGCGATGTGCTCGCGGTGCGCACACCCGACGATCGAGAGGTGCTCGTGCCCTTCGTCCGTGAGATCGTGCCGACCGTGAGCGCGGCAGGGATCGTCATCGACCCGCCGGACGGCCTCATCGACGCCGAGGCGTGACGATGCGCGTCGACGTCGTCTCGATCTTCCCTGAATACCTCGAACCGCTGCGGGTTGCGTTGTTGGGCAAGGCAATCAGTGCGGGACACATCAGCGTTGACGTCCACGATCTGCGCAACTGGACCCACGACGTGCATCGCAGCGTCGACGACTCACCGTACGGCGGCGGCCCGGGCATGGTGATGAAACCCGAGGTGTGGGGGCCGTGCCTCGACGAGGTCTGTCCCGACGACGCCCTGTTGGTGGTACCCACCCCCGCCGGTGTCCCGTTCACACAGGCCACGGCCACGAGGTGGAGCACCGAGAATCATCTGGTCTTCGCATGCGGTCGCTATGAGGGGATCGATCAGCGCGTCTTCGACGACGCCTCCCGGCGGGTGCGGGTCGAGGAGGTCTCACTCGGCGACTTCGTGCTCATCGGCGGCGAGGTCGCCACGATGGCGATGATCGAGGCGACTGTGCGACTCATCCCCGGTGTCCTCGGCAATCCGCAGTCGCATCAAGAGGATTCGTTCTCCGACGGGCTACTCGAGGGGCCGAGCTACACGAGGCCGGTCTCGTGGCGTGGACTGGATGTCCCGCCGGTGCTGCTCAGCGGCGACCACGCAAAAGTCGCGGCGTGGCGGCGTGAGCAGGCGCTCGCTCGGACCCGGGACCGGCGTCCCGACCTGTTGCCCGGCGACGTCGCCGATCCAGGGACCGGCTGACACGGTTCGGTTCGCCGCGGTCTAGACCGTCCGACCCGGGTGCGGTCGCTAAGATCGACCGCACGGGAGGGGGTCTGATGTCGGATCGGTGGTCGGTCATGCTCGACGAGCTGGCGCGGCAGCGTGCCGAGTTGAGCAGGGTAGGGGATGCGATCTCCGGCCTGACGGCCCGCGCGACCAGCACCGATCGGCTGGTCTCGGTCACCGTCGACACCCGCGGGCTGCTGGTGGACCTCACCATCGACCCACGCGCGATGCGTCGCTACCGCGCCGAGCAGTTGTCGGCGCAGATCACCACGCTGGTCGCGGAGGCCGACCAGCGACTTCACGATCAGCGGAACCAGATCCTGTCGGCAGCCGTCCAACCATCACCGGACTACACCGACCTCCGCGAGGAGCGCCGGACGCGGTCGTGACACACGGGGGAGCAACAGATATGTCAGCAGGAATGTCGACGGGCTCGACGTGGCATCCGGACGCCGGCGGCGCGGAGCTACGAGCAGACCTGGATGCACTGTCCGAACTCTCCGACCGGGTGGGTTCGGCGCACACACAGATCGACCGGATCGTCGACGACGTCGTCGCGGTGTTGGCCGCCGCCGACTCCGCCGTCGGTGTCGACGACGGCGCACGGGCGTTCCGGGCGGGATTCGCGTCGTTGGCCGACGAGACAGCGCGGTCGGTTGAGGCTGCTGCCGCCGAGATCGCGCGTCATCGCGCGCTGATCGGACGCGGCGTCACCGAGATCGGCGAGGCCGACCACGACGTCGCGCTCACGCTGCGGGATCCGCGATGACCATCGACCGTCCAGAGCTCCTGCCCGTGCCGCCGGAGATCCGGGCTCTGGCAGAAGAACTCGCGCCGGGCAGGTGGCCGACCGCAGACGTCGTCGCGCTGCGCGATTCGGCCACGCGGTGCCGTGAACTGGCATCGCAGGTCGCCTCGGTCATTGCAGACCTGAATGCGGCGCACCGGCGCGGCGCGGCCGGGTCCGGAGCGTTCCACGACGGGATCGTCGTCGGTCACGGGCAGCTGGTCGACGGGTCCGACTCGGCGTTGGCGCGCACCGCCGGGCGACTCACGGCAGCCGCGGCGGCCTTGGACGCCTACGCGTCGACGGCCACCGCCGCCCACAACGAGATGGCCGTCATCACGTCCGTCGCCGATCGCGAGCGATTGCGAGCCGAACTGCTGTCCGGCCTGGGCGACGACTCGGCCCGGGTCGTCGCCGCCTCGGCCGGCCGGATGGCGATGACCGCGGCCGGCGACGAGTACACCATGCAGGCCGCCGACGACGGACAGCGGCACAACGACGACCAGCCGGCGCCCGCGGCCACCAGCGGCATGATGCCGTTCGCCGCGCTCGGGGGACTCGCCGCCGGCGCGGGTGCGCTGGCCGCCGGAGCGCACACACCGGCCGCGGCGAGCGTGGACGCGCACGGCATCAGTACGACGGACACGGATTGGCTGCAACTGCGTGCGGCGCAGCTGCAGTCCGCGCTGCCGGCATCAGTGGCCGGCTCGGTGCGGTTGGCGGTCGGACTCGGGCGCGGCCCGGATGGTGGGCGCACCCTCGTCGTCGGCACCGACGAGTGCTACCCGTACGAACGCGACGGCGTCGGCATCGCCGGCGGCGAGACCCTGGTCGGTGATGGGCGGGCGGCGGAACTCGCGATCGTCGACCACATGACCGGCCACGGAGTTCGCCCCCTGGCGATCGCCGCGGCCACCCCAGTCGCGCCGGACACGGTGACAGCGCTCGGGGACACCGACGCGGCGTTGTTCGCGCCGCGCGACGACGCGGCCGATGGTCACTGGATCTCCGAGGAGTCGGGTCCGGGAGGTGATCAGCCATGAGCCACCGGATCACGCGGCTGCACTCGGGGTTGGCCGACCTCGTCGAACGCGTCCCCGACGAGGACCTCGCTCCCTGCCTGTACTTTCTGGCCATCACGGTGATGTCGGCGGTCGAGGTCGGCGACAACACCGAGGTCACCACCGCCCTCACCGAGCTTCGGGAGCGCGGTGGGGTCGCGGCTACCGGACAGCTGCAGGTGAACAGTCTGTTGTCGCAGTATGAACAGCGCGCATTCGTTGCTCGGCGGCGCGGCGATGTGGTCGCCCGTGAGCGGGCGTTCTTCCAGGCCCGGGCGATCAACTGTGTCAGCCACGTCATCGGCGCAGGTCAAGCGGGTCGATCCGCGCGGGAGCGGTTGCGCGATGCGGCCTACGAGGCGGCCGTCGCCTTTCGCGGGCCGGGCCCGGTGGTGAGCGTGCTCGACCGCTACGCAGGGTGAGCGGTCCGCACTAATCTGAGCGTGTGCACCAATGGCTCTCCGATCGGGCCGCCGACTGGATCAACCACGACATCCTCGAGCGTGGGCGCCTTCCGCTGCTGGTGTTCTTCCTGGGGCTGATCATCGGGTTCATGGTGATCCGGATCAGTGTCCGGCTCATCCGCGCCGATGTCCGCTGGTGGTTCTCCAACGTGACCGCGGGCGACACCCACATTCACCATGTGGTGTTCGGTGTCGTACTGACGTTGCTCTCCGGCCTGGGGCTGATCGCGTTCTCCGTGAGCGGCGACCAAGCCGTGATGTCGGTGCTGGCCGCGCTGTTCGGGATCGGCGCCGCGCTTATCCTGGACGAGTTCGCGCTGATCTTCTACCTACGCGACGTGTACTGGTCCCATGAGGGGCGGACGTCCGTGGACGCGGTGTTCATCGCCCTCGCGGCGACCGGCATGATCTTGCTCGGTTTTCGCCCGCTCGACCTGTACTTCGACGCGCTCAACGACCTCCGGATCGGTCGGACCGTGGTCGTCGAGGTGGTCGCCGCGGCGGTGAATCTCGGTTTGGCTGCGGTCGTCGTGCTGAAAGGCAAGATCTGGACCGGCGTCATCGGTGTGTTCGCCTGGCCGTTGCTGCTGATCGGGGTGACTCGCCTCGCCCGGCCGACGTCGCCGTGGGCGCGCTGGCGCTACCTGTCGCGTCCGAGGAAGCTGGAGCGGGCGATGGAGCGCGAACGACGGTTGCGTCGACCGTTCATCCGGGCGAAGATCTTCATCCAGGATCTGATCGCCGGCCGACCCGATGTTCTGCCGCACGTCCGGTCGGCGACCGAGGATCGCCTGGACCAGATGGTGCATCCGGCACCTCCACCACCGGCGATTTCGCCGCACAGGGGTCTGTCTGGCACAATAGTCGGGTTGCCTGGCGACGATGTCTCGGACCGGAGGGGATCTCCGGACGGACCCGGCCCGGGTGCACACCATGACTCGGAGCACGAACCGGTCGAACCTCATACGTGACACCCGATCACTCGGGTGGTCATCCGTGGGGCCGCCAGGTTCCTCTGTTCACGCGAAAACGCCAGATTGGACCCACCACGATGAACACCCTCGACTTCCTCGACAAGCAGTCGCAGCGCGACGACATCCCCGACTTTGCACCCGGTGACACCCTCGACGTCCACGTCAAGGTCATCGAGGGCTCGAAGGAGCGCGTCCAGGTCTTCAAGGGCGTCGTGATCCGTCGCCAGGGCGGCGGCGTGCGCGAGACCTTCACCGTCCGCAAGGTGTCCTTCGGCGTCGGCGTGGAGCGTACCTTCCCGGTGCACAGCCCCAACATCGCCAAGATCGACGTCGTCACCCGCGGTGACGTGCGTCGCGCGAAGCTGTACTACCTGCGCGACCTGCGCGGCAAGGCAGCCAAGATCAAGGAAAAGCGCTGACCCGTCTACCCTGACGACGTGGCCGACTCTCACTCCTCGGGTAACGAATCCGATCCCGGTGCGCAGCGGTCGTCCGCCGAATCGTCCTCGCGTGCCGAGGACTACGGCTGGGACCCCGACAGCGAGCACCCCGACGAGCGCCCTTGGCGCAGCAAGACCGACAAGCCGGAGAAGCGGGGATCGCTGCTCCGCGAAGCGGTCATCATCATCGGCTGCGTTCTGCTGCTGACCTGGCTTCTGCAGACGTTCGTCGGACGTCAGTACGTGATTCCCTCCGAGTCGATGGAACCGACCCTGCACGGGTGCCCGGGCTGTACGAACGACCGGATCGTGATCGACAAGTTCTCGTACCGGTTCGGTGACCCTGCGCCCGGCGACGTGGTGGTGTTCAAGGCGCCGACCGAATCGTGGGACGGTGCGTGGCTATCGCCCCGTTCCGACAATCCGGTCGTGCACCAGATCCAGGACGTCGCGTCGTGGTTCGGCTTCGCGCCGCCGGACGAGAACAATCTGGTCAAGCGGGTGATCGCCACCGGTGGTCAGACCGTGGAGTGCCGCAACGCCGACGGCGTCGGCGTCACCGTGGACGGCAACCCGCTCGACGAGCCCTATGTGGATGAATCGCTGCAGGCCGCGGACGTCGCCGCCGGCAACGAACTCGCTGCCACTCCGGATGGACAGCCCAACGCGTGTTTCGGACCTGACTTCGGTCCGGTCGAGGTGCCCGAGGGCAACGTGTGGGTGATGGGTGACAACCGGGCGAACTCTGCCGACTCGCGCTTCCACATGGAGGACGAGTTCCAGGGCACGGTTCCTGTCGCCGACATCCGCGGCAAAGTCCGTTTCATCATCTATCCCTTCTCGCGGATCGGTGGTGTGTCCTCGGACAACCCGCAGTCATGACGTCGGAGAGCTGTGATGTGGGGGATTGACCGATGAGCCGGTGGCCGCCGAGGTTCCCGATCCGTCGGGCCGCCAGCCTGCGGACCTATGAGTTCGCGCTGCACCGCAACGGGCTCGGTCCGGTGGCGGGTGTGGATGAAGCCGGCCGCGGAGCGTGCGCTGGACCGCTCGTCGTGGCGGCGTGCGTCCTCAAACCGACGCAGCTCACGTCGTTGGCCGATCTCGACGACTCCAAGCGACTCACCGAGGCCACCCGCGAGCAGCTCTACAAGGCGGTCACCAAGTACGCGTTGAGTTGGAGCGCGGTGGTGATCCCGGCGGGCGAGATCGACCGCATCGGCATCCATGTCGCGAACATCCAAGGGATGCGGCGCGCGATCGCCGGTCTCGACGTGACACCCGGCTATGTCCTGTCCGATGGTTTCGTCGTCCCGGGGCTGACCGTCCCTTCGCTACCGGTGATCGGCGGTGACGGTGCGGCGGCATGTATCGCCGCGGCGAGCATCATCGCCAAGGTCACCCGAGATCGGATCATGGTGGCGATGGACGACGAACTGCCGGGCTACGACTTCGCAGTTCACAAGGGGTACAGCACAGCGCATCACATGGCTCGCATCGACCTGCACGGGCCGTCGTCGCAACACCGAATGTCCTACCGGAACGTCGCCTCCCGCGTGACCTCCGACTCCGACCCGACCACGATAGGCTTGACGA
Source organism: Gordonia prachuapensis (assembly GCF_036350515.1). Classification (NCBI taxonomy): domain Bacteria; kingdom Bacillati; phylum Actinomycetota; class Actinomycetes; order Mycobacteriales; family Gordoniaceae; genus Gordonia; species Gordonia prachuapensis. The sequence goes on from NZ_JAZDUE010000004.1 coordinate 171,836, forward strand.
ATGAGTGCTGAGGATCTCGAGAAGTACGAAACCGAGATGGAACTCTCCTTGTATCGGGAGTACAAGGACATCGTCGGTCAGTTCACTTACGTGGTCGAGACCGAACGGCGCTTCTACCTCGCCAACGCCGTGGAACTGGTGCCCCGCAACACCGAGGGCGAGATCTACTTCGAGCTCCGCATGTCCGACGCCTGGGTGTGGGACATGTACCGCCCCGCCCGCTTCGTCAAGCAGGTTCGTGTCATCACCTTCAAGGACGTCAACATCGAAGAACTCGAGAAGCCTGAGTTGAGGTTGCCTGAGGAGCCGTGAGGTTCCACGGTTCGGTAGTGGCGTAAGGGGTTTCGCTCTACCGGCTGGCTATTCGGGGATCTGGTCGATGGTTGCGCGGGTGAGATCAATTGCGCGGTCGCAGATTTCCCTTAGCGGCGGAATCGGTAGTGCCGAGAAATTCACTGCTGTCATGACACCGGAGTCCTGTGATTGTACGTACGAAAAGCAATGCCCATTGTTCAAGGAGCCAACGCCGATTGAGCGACCATTAAGATGCTGGTCGTCCATCCAATCAAACGATTCATTTCTGTTCTTGTAGTACTGGAGGCTTTCGTAGTCCGCTACCACCTGCGATATGGACCAATTGTCCATACCTTCCGCCGCATAGTGCCACTCGCAGCCCCGTAGTGTTTGGCCATCAACAGTTGCAGCATCAGCGATCGAATCAGGATCGAGTCCGAGTGACGATGCGATAGATGGTGTGACGGCGGTGCATGGTTCGTAGCTAGTCCCGTCGTTCGAAGAGTTCCAACGTTTCCGATGCCAAGTCTCGAATGGCAGCGGCTCTCCTAGATCGTCGGTTTGTCGGATTGCTATGTTCTGTGACAGGGTTCCGCCCGAGGTTTCCATATCTTCGGAATCACTTGGATTCGACGTGGAACAGGCGGTTAGTGCAAACAGTGTGATTAGCGACAAAGTTGCGATTCTCGAGTTTGCCATCGGTGTTCGTCTGGTCACGATCTCTATGCTTTGTAGCCGTACCCGCAATGGCTTTCGAGTTCGCAACCGGTTGACCCGATTCCCGGCTGATTCTTTGCTGAAGCGCAAAACTACTCGGGGATACTGTCAATAGTTGCGCGGGTAAGGGCCATTGCGCGGTCGCAGATCTCGGAAAGTTGAGGCCTCGGAAGTGAGGCAAAAGACACGCCCGTCACCACACCGGATTCTCGTGATTGCACATACGTGAAGCAATCACCTGAGTTTAGGGACGCGACGCCTACCTGCCGCCCAGACAACTCCCTGTCGGGCAACCAATTGAAGAACTCATTGCGAGATCGGTAACTTTGCAGACTGCTGAAGTCTCCTACGATCTGATGCGCGGACCAATCTAGCATCGATGGGTCCAAATACTGCCAATCGCATCCGCGGAGGGTTTGACCATTGACGGTTGCGGCGTCTGCGACAGATTTCGGATCTAGTCCCTGCGACTCTGCGATCTCAGGTGTAACAGCTGTGCACGGCTCGTATGGGGTGCCGTCATTGGACCGGTTCCAACGCTCTGGCATGCTGTTAGCGAAAGGCAAACTGACGCCATTGTCGTCCGTCTGCCTTACTGGCGATTCTTGGGGATTGCTTGATGTCCCGTTTGGAGTTGTTGCGGTCGCGCCGCACCCGCTGACGAACAGGAGCGATATTAGTATGCATAGGGGATAGAGGTTCTTCATTTCTCAGTTTGGGCCGTGGTCGAAGTCGAGGGATCCTTCGATATCGGTTTGTTCAATAACCTCTGCCGCGGCGGAGCACTGCTGGGCTAAAGCGCGAAGGCTGGAAACCTGCGAAACAAGATTTCCCTGCCACCCGACATCGCTCACGACGAGATTCCTGATCTTCTCTCTGAGTGCGTCGCCCTCTTCGCAGTCGTCGCCAAGGTAGTTTACCTGGGCAATTTTGACAGCGGCCGCTCTGCATTTTTCGAGATGTTCTGCAGCCTCTGTCGCCGCTTTCGCCCGCGCCTCCCACATCCCCTTCTCGGAGTACACAGCGATCCCATCCACCGGCTGCCCCCAATCCCGCTGATCTGGCGCAGCAGCGATCTCGGGTGGCTCGATGCACAGCGGCACGCTCGAGCCACTCAGCTTGGGTTCGTCACTCACGGATTCCTCCCCACGTTGGTTCGGACGCACAGACCCCCGTTGTGGTTCCCCGCGTCAACGCCTGTGAGCGGAGTGACGAGATCCGCCCAGATTGTCTTGTAGCATAGCGGGCCAGGTCCGGTGGACAGACGTCTGCCGGGGGGAGCCGGATCGGAGGGGCGATGACAGGCGCGGTCGGGGGCGGCAACACCAACTGGTTCGTCGCGATCCAACAGATCCTGTCGCGTCTGGAGTCGATGGGGCCGGAATCGGCCGCCGCCGACGCACAAGCACTCGCCCAGGCGATCTCGGCAGCTCACCAGGCCGCATCGACGCTCTACCGCTTCGGCGGCGACGGCCTCCAGGGTGTGGCGGCCTCCTCCAGTGAGGACGCGGCCCGGCAGATCTCGAGCGACATCGTCTCTGCGGCGGCCAACGCCAAGCCGGGAGTGGACGCGCTGGTGTCAGCCCAAGGCGTGCTCGCCGCCTCCCAGGCGCAACGCGGCTCGCTGTTGCAGTTGCAAGCCGAACTCACCGACCCGTTCGGCGATGCATACGGTGCGATGATGCGCGCCGGCCTGCTCATGACCCAGACCTACAACGGGCCGATGAGTTCGGCGGGTGACGGCCTGGGTTCGGCGGCGATGCCGTCCGGTACCCCCGGTGCCGGAGCAGGGGGCAGCGGGGGAGCGACCGCTGGTGGGTCCGGTGGCGGTTCGACCGCCGCCGCCAAGGGGTCTGCCGGTGCCGCGATGGACCTCGGCGAGTACGGCGCGCAATCGTCGAAAACCCCTGCGACGCCGATGGCCGATGGTGCCCCTTCCGCTCCGCCGGCTGGGCCCTCGACAGCAGGCTCCGGGGACACACCACTCTCCCTGGGCGAGACCGCCGCGAGTGGAGGTGGCGGCGACGGGCCCGACAGCCTCATGCGCGGGGGACTCGGCAGTCCCGAGTCAACGGGCGGTTCGACGACGCCGACCGGAATGATGCCCGGTGCTCTCGCCTCGGGCGCCGGTGGCGGCGCCAGAGCCGTTGGCGGGGCAGGCTCATCGAGTGGTTCCGGCGGGTCGGGCGGTTCCGGGAGCTCGAGCGGGGCCAATCCGGCTGCGCTCTCGCGCCGATTGGCCGCGCCGATGCCGATGGCGCCGAGTCCGCCGGCCGGCACGTCGGCACCGACGCCGGTGGGTGCCGGCCCGAGTCGTGCGGGTGCAGCGCCCGTCGGTGCTCCGCACGGAGGACGCGGTCGCGGGTCGAACGACACCGAGCACAAGGCGCCGCACTACCTGCACACCACCGAGAACGGCTCGGAGATCGTGGGCGAACTTCCGCTGGTCGCGCCACGGGTCATCGGCGACTGGGCGCCACCGCTGCCCGCCGAACCGACGCCGGACAGCAAGGCCGCCGACGGCGACAAGGGCGACAGTCCGGACAAAGATCTTCGTCTCTGAGGACTGGCCTGATCATCCACAGGCGCTGAGATGTCCACAGATCGCGTTCCAACTTCTGTGCGCGGCCTGAACCCTCCTACTGCCCGGCGATGCTGTATCCATGAGCGAGAACGCATCTCGGCCGCCGTCATCCCGGCAGGGTCCGAGGCCTCGGCCGCGACCCGGTACCGCCGACATCGGGCGCCTGGGGGAGGACCTGGCTGCCGACCATGTCCGGAATCTGGGTTGGTCTGTCCTGGAGAGAAATTGGCGCAACCGGTTCGGTGAGCTGGACTTGATCGCGGCAGACGGGGATGAACTCGTCGTCGTCGAGGTGAAGACGCGAGCGTCCCGGGTCTTCAACGACCCGGTCGCCGCGGTCACGCCACTGAAGCTGGCGCGGATGCGGCGACTGATCCGACAGTGGTTGGCCGACAACCGAGATCGATGGTGGTCGCGAATCCGGTTCGACGTCATCTCCGTTCAGCTCGATCCCCGCGACCCGACGGCCGTCGACACAGCCATCGTCCGCCACCATCGGGGCGTCTTCGAGTGACCGACCCGTCGATGATGACCGGACTCGGTCGCACGCACACCGTCGGCCTCAACGCATTTCAGGCCAACGAGATCGAGATCCAGGCCAACGTCGGCCACGGCCTCCCCGGATTCTGCGTCGGCGGCAAAGTGGATGCGTCGTTGCGAGAGGCGCGGGACCGGGTGCGCCCGGCGATCACCAACAGCGGATTCAAGTTTCCCGACCTCAAGGTGACCGTGTCGCTGGCTCCGGCCGATCTCCCCAAGGGCGGATCGTCTTTCGATCTGGGCATGGCGCTGGCCATTCTGGCAGCGACCAGCCAGGTCGACACGACGCGGGCCGCCAAGACCGTGTTTCTCGGCGAGCTGGGGCTCGACGGTGGGCTCCGCCCGGTCCGCGGAGTTCTGCCGGCGCTCAAACACGCGCGCGATCGCGGCTACACGCACGCGGTGGTGCCGATGCCGAACGTCGCCGAAGCGGTGCTGGTCGCCGATCTCGACATCGGCGGCGCCCGCTGCCTCCGCGATGTGGCCGGCTGGCTCAAGGGAGACCTGGTACTCGACACCGTCAGCGATGCCGCGGTGGTTCCGCCACCCGCCGAGATACACGACATGGCCGACGTGGTCGGTCAGTCGGAGGCCCGGCACGCGCTCGAGATCGCCGCCGCCGGTGCCCATCACGTCCTGATGACCGGGCCGCCGGGCATCGGCAAGACGATGCTCGCCCGCCGCCTGCCCGGCATTCTGCCGCCACTGGGGAGCGAGGAGTCTCTGGAGGTCACCGCCATCCACAGCATCGCGGGCACACTGCGAGCCGGCCATCCGCTGGTCACCGATGCGCCCTTCATCGCACCGCACCACACCACGTCGGTCACGGCGTTGCTGGGCGGCGGTACCGGACTGGCACGGCCGGGTGCGGTGTCACGTGCGCATCGCGGTGTGCTATTCCTCGACGAGTGTGCCGAGATGGGCCCGAAGGTTCTCGACTCACTGCGCCAGCCGCTCGAGGAGGGCGAGGTGCGGGTCTCACGTCGCGACGGTGTCGCGACCTATCCTTCCCGGTTCCAGCTGATCATGGCCGCCAACCCCTGTCCGTGCGCGCCTGCCCACGACATCGATTGTGTCTGTTCGTCGATGGCCCGGCGCCGCTACCTCGGCAAACTGTCCGGACCGTTGATGGATCGGGTGGACATCCGTGTGCGCATGGACCCACCGGGCAACGCGGCGTTGATGACCGCCGTCGAGGAACCCAGCTCCGCGGTACGCGAACGGGTGGCGCGCGCCCGTGGCGCCGCCATCGAGCGCTGGGGTGAACACGGATGGCTGACCAACGCCGAGGTACCCGGATCTGCTCTCCGACAACGCTTTCGCCTTTCACCGGCCGCGTTGCGTCCGGTGGAGCTGTTTCTGCGTGACGGCCGGGTCACCGCACGCGGTGCGGATCGGGCGATCCGCCTGGCATGGACGTTGTCGGACCTCAAGGGCGCCGAGCAACCCGGCGAGACCGAGGTCGCCGAAGCGTTGCTCTACCGCGATCGGGGCGGACGCTGATGGGGGCCCGCGACGATGCGGAGTGCCGGGCGTGGGCGTACCTCGCTCGTGCCGCGGAGCCGCCGAGTGCGGCGGTCCTGGCGCTGTGCGACGACCTCGGCCCTGTCGACGCTGCCGATGCGATTCGGTCGCGGTCAGTGCCGCGTGGCCACGAGGCCGCCCTCGAGGTGACCGGAGCGCGGGCCGATACCGACATGTCGGGCGAGGACCTCGAGATCGCCGATCGGGTCGGTGCTCGGCTGGTCACCAGGGCCGACGACGAATGGCCGGGCTGGCAGCTGATGGCACTGGGCCAGGCCGACACCGCATTCCGTGGTGGAGAGCCGCTCGCGCTGTGGGTCCGCGGGCCGGGCCGGCTCGATGAGATGGCCGGCGCGGGGATCGCTCTCGTCGGCTCCCGGGCGGCATCGTCCTACGGCGAACAGGTGACGTCGTCGCTCGCGGGCGGACTCGCGGCCGAAGGAGTGGCGGTGATCTCCGGGGCTGCCTACGGCATCGATGGGGCCGCACACCGTGCGGCGCTGGCCTGCGGTGCACCGACCATAGCGGTGATGGCGTGCGGAATCGATCGCGAGTATCCGGCCGGCCACGCGCGGTTGATCAGCGAGATCGCGGCACACGGTCTCGTGGTGTCCGAGTACCCGCCCGGCACCACCGCCGCGAAACATCGCTTCCTCACCCGTAACCGGCTGGTCGCGGCGATGGCGAACGCAGTGATCGTGATCGAGGCCGGCCGCCGATCGGGGGCCGCGAACACGGCGGCGTGGGCTCGAAAGCTCGGACGACCGCTGGGGGCGGTGCCCGGACCGGTCACGTCGGCGACGTCGGTCGGATGCCATCAGATGATCGCCGACGGATCGGCGGTGCTGGTGTTCGATGCGCCTTCGGCCCTCGCCCTGTCCGCACCCGACGCGACGCTCGGGACCGGTGGTGGTCGCGCACGGTCCACCGATTCGCTGTCTTCCGACGAGAAGCGGGTGCACGACGCGATTCCCGGTCGTGGCGCGGTGACCATCGACGAGATCGCGTTCTCCGCCGGCCTCGACCTCGCGGTCGTGCGGTCGGCCCTGGCGCGGATGGACGTGAGCGGCCACGTCCAGAACGTCGACGGCGCGTGGAAGTTGGCCAGATGAGCCCGCCGGTCGGTCGAGGCCTCGCGTACTACCTCCGGGTGAGCATCTCGACGAAGATGCGCTTGTCATCCTCGGTCGGCGCTTCCACCCGCTCTCCGCCCTGCATGTATCCGATCCCGACATAGACGAGTGCGGTGGCGCGGGCGTGCGCGTCGACATCCGAGAACCCGAGTTCGACGAAGGCGGTGCGGGCGACCTCGAACACGGTGTGGTCCAGAGCCACCACCGACGCCTCGAGGGTCGGGTCGGTCTCGGCCCAGGCACGCACGGCCGCCTCGACGGAACGTCGGCGGGTATCGCTGACGAGTTGGCCCATCGTCTGGATGCGTTCGATCGGCGGCAGCTTCTCCAGGTCCGCCAACATCTGGCGTGCGGTTTCCTCGACTGCACGGCAGTGGTCGGACAGCGCAGTCATCAACGCGGAGATGTCGGTGAAATGCCAGTAGAAGCTGCCCTTGGTGACCCCGAGCCGCTCACACAGTCGGGAGATCTTGATGGCACCGACGCCGTCGCTGATGAGCACCTGCATCGCCGCGTTGAGCCAATCGTCGACGGTGAGGCGGGATCCTCGTCTCGACGACGACGAATCCGGCATGGCAACCCTCGATCGAACTGGAGAAATGGGACATTCAACGACTTGAACTCCCAGATTAGATCACTTCACAAACCGGGGTGGACGCGGATCGGTTGACTTAGGCTTACCTAAGAAGCGTAGGGTGGGTGGCCGAGAGGAGGCTTCATGGCCAAGAACCTGAACGTCATGACCGTACTTCGTCGTGAGCAACTGACCCCGCACCTGGTGCGCCTGTACCTCGGGGGTGCCGGATTCGACGACTTCGTCCCGGCAGGCGAGCCCGCCACCTGGGACACCGACATGTACATCAAGCTGGCGTTCGGTCCGGACGGTGCGCCGTATCGGGGCCGTGATTTCGACCGCAAGTTGATCCGTCTGATGCCGCGCCGGGAACAGCCGGTGCTGCGGACCTACACGGTCCGGGCGATCGACCTGGCAGCTCGGGAGATCGCCGTCGACTTCGTCGTGCACGGAGACGAGGGAATCGCCGGTCCGTGGGCCGCGACCGTCGAACCGGGCACCACGATCCGATTCATCGGGCCGGGCAGTGGCTACCGCCCGCGGTCGGACGCCCCGTGGCACCTGCTGGCCGGCGACGAGGCCGGTCTGCCCGCGCTGGCCGCTGCGCTGGAAGCTCTTCCCGCCGACGCCGTCGCGAAGGTGTTCATCGAGGTGGCCGGGCCCGAGGACGAGATCTCGCTGACGGCCCCGGCCGGCGCCGACATCGTCTGGATCCACCGCGGCGCTCCCGCCGGCGAGGTCGGCGACGACAACGCGGGCGACAACGCACCGATCATCCAGGCAGTCCGCGACGCCGAGTGGCTCGACGGTGAGCCGCACGTGTTCATCCACGGCGAGGCGCAGGCGGTCATGCACAACCTTCGCGGCTACGTTCGCAAGGAGCGTGGTGTGAGCGCGTCGAACGCCTCCATCTCGGGGTACTGGCGGCGCGGCCGCACCGAAGAGGGCTTCCGCGAGTGGAAGTCGGAACTCCGTGCGGCAGAGGAAGCGGCCACCGCCGGCGCGTAGTCGTCGGATCACATCCGGAACTGCCCCGGCACCTCGTCGGCCGTGACGCCGACTCGGCCACGATCCGGCAACGCCCCGCGTGGCCGGTTGCGCGGTGTACGTCGGCGCGCTTGGGTCGGTCCATGACCGACGGTCACGAGGCGCACAGCGGGCTCATCGACGAGTTCGCGGCCTTCCTGCGCTACGAAAAGGGTCACAGCGAGCACACCGTGCGCGCCTACATCGGCGACGTGCGTGGACTCGTCGCGTATGCAGGCGCGCGCGGAGTCAGCGTCGATGACGTCGACCTGGCGCTGCTGCGATCATGGCTCGCCGACCACACACGCCGGGGTGCTGCGCGGACGACGATCGCCCGTCAGGTCTCATCCGCCAAGGCGTTCTGCAGCTGGGCGTCCCGGGAAGGCGTGTTCGACGGCGACCCGTCGACCCGATTGCAGGCCCCGACATCGCACCGAAGCCTTCCGACGGTGCTCGCACCCGACCAGGCGGCGGCGACCCTCGCCGCCGTCGATGCGTCGTCGACCGCGGACGACCCCATCGTGATCCGTGACGCCGTGATCCTGGAGTTGTTGTACGCCAGCGGAATCCGTGTCGGAGAACTGTGCGGACTCGACATCGGCGACGTCGACCGTGACCGCCGGGTGCTGCGGGTGATCGGCAAGGGCAACAAACAGCGGTCGGCGCCCTACGGTGAGCCCGCCGAGCGCGCCATCGACCGGTGGTTGGGTGATGGCCGGCCGGCGCTCGCGGACGCCCGATCCGGCGACGCGCTCCTGCTCGGTGCCAAAGGTGGTCGGCTGAATCAGCGGATGGCCCGCACTGTGGTGCACCGGGCGGTCCAGCAGGCAGGCGCGCCCGACGTCGGACCGCATGGCCTGCGTCACAGCGCCGCGACCCACCTGCTCGAGGGCGGCGCCGACCTGCGGGTGGTGCAGGAATTGCTCGGTCATTCGTCGTTGGCTACCACGCAGATCTACACCCACGTCAGCGTGGAACGGTTACGCGCAGTCCACCGGCAGGCCCATCCGCGAGCGTGAGGTCGTCACCGACGGGCTTGAGGCGCACCCGCACCGCACCCAGCAGACCCATCGGGTTCAGGTAGACCGCCGACCGTGCGCTGCCACGGCGAGCACCCCAATGTAGGCACGCCGCGACCGGGCAGCCGGGATGACCCACGACGGCGACACCGATGACCTCACCGCGCCGCACCGATTGGCCCTGCCGCACCGATGCGCGGACAGGTTCATAGGTCGTGATCAGCTCACCCTGATGCTGGATCGAGACAACCGGCCGGCCGGCCAACACGCCGGCGAAACGCACCCGGCCGGCCCCGGCGGCGCGTACCGCAGCGCCCGGGAACGTCGCCAGGTCGACGCCGCGGTGGCCCGGCTCCCAGCGCTGTCGTGGCGGATCGAACGTGCGTACCACCGTCGGCCCTGAGTCCAGGGGCGCGACGAACCGTCTCGTCTCCGCCCAGGCCAGTGCGGGTATGAGCCACACCAGCAGCGCGACGACCAGCAGTTCCGCGAGTACCGTGAGTGCCGCGCGCAGCGCTCTCGAGTGCAGTCCCCGCAGCCCGGGACTCGGTGGTGTCATGAACTTCAGACGCACGAGGAGTGCCGGTGGCTCCCGGCAATTTCCGCGCGGTGGGTTTCGGGGCCGGTCGGCATCGGGCGCCGGGCGCCGGCGATTTTGGTTTTCCGCAGCTGACCGGCGTAAACTCGCTGACGCACCTCATCGCAGATCGGTGAGGTGACTTCGCGCGCCTGCGTAGCGACCCGTCGTCCTCGATGACGACGACGTCCACAACGCCGGGTGGGCGGTCCCGGAAGCGGCTTCGTCGCGACCGGGTCCACCACGGCAGCAGGCGCCAGGGTCGGCATCAACCGGTGTCGACATCAACTGCACACAAAGGATCAAGACGACATGGCTGTCGTGACCATGAAGCAGCTGCTGGACAGCGGCGCACACTTCGGGCATCAGACCCGCCGTTGGAACCCGAAGATGAAGCGGTTCATCTTCACCGACCGCAACGGCATCTACATCATCGACCTGCAGCAGACGCTCACCTACATCGACAAGGCGTACGAGTTCGTCAAGGAGACCGTCGCCCACGGTGGCACCGTGCTGTTCGTCGGCACCAAGAAGCAGGCGCAGGAGTCGATCGCCGCAGAGGCGACCCGCGTCGGCATGCCGTACGTGAACCAGCGCTGGCTCGGTGGCATGCTCACCAACTTCTCGACCGTCCACAAGCGCCTGCAGCGTCTGAAGGAACTCGAGACCATGGAGCAGACCGGTGGTTTCGAGGGTCGCACCAAGAAGGAAATCCTCATGCTCACGCGTGAGAAGAACAAGCTGGAGCGCACCCTCGGTGGTATCCGAGATATGGCCAAGGTGCCGTCTGCCGTTTGGGTTGTGGACACCAACAAGGAGCACATTGCTGTCGGTGAGGCACGCAAGCTCAACATCCCGGTCATCGCGATCCTCGACACCAACTGCGATCCCGACCTCGTCGACTACCCGATCCCGGGCAACGACGACGCGATCCGCAGCGCCGCACTGCTGACCCGCGTGGTCGCCTCGGCCGTCGCCGAAGGCGTGCAGGCACGCGCCGGCCAGTCGTCCGACGACTCCAAGCCGGAGGCGGGCGGCGGCGAGCCGCTGGCCGAGTGGGAGCAGGAGCTGCTCACCCAGGCCACCGCGTCTGCCGGGGGCGACGCCGGCTCTGCCGCACCGGCCCAGTAGCAGCGGGATCGCTCGTACAGGTCCCGAGGTCTGTCCGGGTCGTGACCCGGCCCGGACAGACATCCGACACTCTCTCTAAGGAGGCTCGCCAACGATGGCGAACTACACCGCAGCCGATGTGAAACGACTTCGCGAGCTCACCGGCTCGGGAATGCTGGACTGCAAGAACGCGCTGGCCAACAACGACGGCGACTTCGACAAGGCCGTCGAGGAACTGCGCATCAAGGGCGCCAAGGACGTCGGCAAGCGCGCCGAGCGCTCCACCGCCGAAGGCCTCGTGGCCGCCAAGGACGGCGCGCTCGTCGAGATCAACTCCGAGACCGACTTCGTCGCCAAGAACGCCGAGTTCCAGGAACTCGCCGATCAGATCGTGGCGGTCGCCGCCGCGGAGAAGACCACCGACATCGATTCGCTGAAGGTTGCCAAGCTCGGCGACGGCACCGTCGACGACGCCGTGCAGGCTTTGTCGGCCAAGATCGGTGAGAAGCTCGAACTGCGTCGCGTGGCCTACCACGACGGCCCGGTCGCGGTGTACCTGCACAAGCGTGCATCGGATCTGCCGCCCGCCGTCGGCGTGCTCGTCTCCTACACCGGTGAAGGTGAGGAGGCCGCAGAGGCCGCCCGCGGCGCCGCGATGCAGGTCGCCGCGCTGAAGGCGAAGTACGCCACGCGTGACGAGGTCCCCGCCGACATCGTCGAGAACGAGCGTCGTATCGCCGAGCAGACCGCCAAGGAAGAGGGCAAGCCCGAGCAGGCGCTGCCGAAGATCGTCGAAGGCCGCGTCAACGGCTTCTACAAGGACGTCGTGCTTCTCGACCAGCCGTCGGTGCAGGACTCCAAGAAGACCGTCAAGGCTCTCCTCGAGGAGGCCGGCGTGAGCGTCAACGGCTTCACCCGCTTCGAGGTCGGCCAGGCCTGATCCGGCTCTCCATACCGCAACCCCGCGTCGGCACCATCCGGCGCGGGGTCGCTGTGTGTCTGGGCCACCGAAGCAATGACGCCCCGCGCCACCGCATGACGCCGCACACGTCGTGCCGGGACGTACGATATCGACTGAATCGAACAGTGGAGGAAGTTGGATGAGCGAAACGCCCGCCACTCGGGAAGCCGAGCGTCACGGTTTCACCCGGGTGCTTCTCAAACTCGGCGGTGAGATGTTCGGTGGTGGTGGCGTCGGGCTCGACCCGGACGTCGTCGCGACGGTCGCCGACCAGATCGCCGAGGTCGTCGGATCGGGTGTCCAGGTCGCAGTCGTCATCGGTGGCGGGAACTTCTTCCGCGGCGCCGAACTGCAGCAGCGGGGTCTCGACCGTGCGCGCTCCGATTACATGGGGATGCTCGGCACCGTGATGAATTGCCTGGCGCTGCAAGACTTCCTGGAGAAGCGCGGGGTCAACACCCGAGTGCAGACGGCCATCACCATGGGTCAGGTCGCCGAGCCCTACCTGCCGCTGCGAGCCCAGCGTCACCTGGAGAAGGGGCGTGTGGTGATCTTCGGCGCCGGTATGGGCATGCCGTACTTCTCCACCGACACCACCGCGGCGCAACGCGCGCTGGAGATCAAGGCCGAGGTCGTGTTGATGGCGAAGAACGTCGACGGCGTGTTCGACGCCGACCCGCGCAAAGTCCCCGACGCCACCTTGTTCACCGAGATCACCCATCGAGAGGTTCTCGACAAGGAACTGAAGGTCGCCGACGCGACCGCCTTCAGTCTCTGTATGGACAACAAAATGCCGATCCTGGTGTTCAATTTGCTCGAGGAGGGCAACATCGCCCGCGCAGTGGCAGGCGAGCGGATCGGCACCCTGGTCGCCACCTGATGGTCGCGAGCACACCCACCCAACACGCACAGCACCGAGTAGATATGGGACGACGATGATCGACGATGCGCTCCTGGACGCCGAAGAGAAGATGGAGAAGGCGGTCAGTGTCGCCAAGGACGACATGGGATCGATCCGCACCGGCCGCGCCAATCCGGCGATGTTCAACAAGGTCGCGATCGACTACTACGGCGCTCTGACCCCCATCACGCAGCTCGCCGGCATCAACACCCCGGAAGCGCGCCTCGTGGTGATCAAGCCATACGAGGCCTCGACGCTGCGCGACATCGAGACCGCCATCCGCAACTCGGATCTCGGCGTCAACCCCACCAACGACGGCAACGTCATCCGGGTGGCCATCCCGCAGCTCACCGAAGATCGTCGTCGCGATCTGGTCAAGCAGGCCAAGAGCAAGGGCGAGGACGCGAAGGTGGCGATCCGCAACGTCCGCCGCAAGGCCGTCGACGAGCTCAAACGTATCCAGAAGGACGGCGAGGCCGGCGAGGACGAGGTCACCCGCGCCGAGAAGGAACTCGACAAGACCACTGCGGGATACGTATCGCAAGTCGACGACCTGGTGAAACACAAAGAGAACGAATTGCTCGAGGTGTGAGCGCGGACGCCGCTCGCGCCTCCGCACCGAAACCGATGGCCACAGAATCCTCCGAGAGTCCGCCCGACGCCCCGGATCCGACAAAGAAGTCGCGAGCCGGGCGTAACCTTCCCGCGGCTCTGGCAGTCGGTTTCTCCCTCGGGATCTCGATCATCGTGATCCTGATGTTCGTCCCGAAGATCTGGTACGGCCTGGTTGCCGTGTCCTTCGCCGTGGCGACCTGGGAGGTGTTCAAACGCCTCCGGGACGGTGGTTACCAGATCGCGTTCTGGCCGTTGCTCGTCGGCGGGCAGGCGATCATCTGGGCCGGCTGGCCCTGGGGGACCACCGGGATTCTGACGGCATTCGCCGGGACGGTCCTGGTCCTGATGGTGTGGATGCTCCTGGCCAACGGCATCCACCGGGCTCCGGAGAATTATCTGCACAACCTGGCCACCAGTGTGTTCGTCCTCGCCTGGCTGCCCCTGCTCGCCGCATTCGGCGCGCACCTCGTGGTGCAGGATCAGGGAGCGGCCCGGGTCGCGACACTGATGGTCGTCGTCGTGTGTTCCGACGTCGGCGGCTACGCGTTCGGGGTGCTGTTCGGCAAGCATCCGATGGTGCCCGCCATCAGCCCGAAGAAGAGCTGGGAGGGATTCGTCGGGTCGCTCGTCGTCGGTACCAGCGGCGCCGTGGGCTGTGTGGTCTTCCTGCTCGACACCCACTGGTGGATCGGGATGATCCTCGGTCCGGTGCTGGTCGTCTGCGCCACGCTGGGCGACCTCGTCGAATCCCAGGTCAAACGCGACCTCGGGATCAAGGACATGGGCACGCTACTGCCGGGGCACGGCGGCATCATGGATCGGCTCGACTCGCTGCTGCCGTCCGCGTTCATCGTGTGGGCGGTGCTGACAGCCCTGTTGTGATTGGTTAGTTTCGCGCCTTGCGTAGTGCGCGACTCATCTGCAGCATCCGAAGCCCGCCGACCGCCGCGACGATCAACGCACCCGCGATGGCCGCGATGAGCAGGCTGACCCCGAGCGGCAGATTGACCTCCCAGAAGATCAGCATGATCCGCTGCGATTCCAGGTTCTGCAGGATGAATACCAACAGCAGAATGGTGACGATCGCGCCGATGACCACCCCGAAATAAGTTGCTCGGGTGCGGGTGTGCTCGACCTTCTTGACCCGCGTCCGCAAGGCATCGCGTTCCGCCATCAGTGCCTGGTGGTCGGGGTCGGTCTCCGGCACGGGCGGCGGTGAACTCCCGATCGGGTCGGGGCCGTCGACCGGTGGCTGCTGTTGCTGCGGATCCGGTGTCGTCATGCACCAATCATGACATGCGACAATGTCGATATGGCCTCATTGCCACTCGTGTTCGACGCGCCCAAACGAGGGCGACCACCCACCCACTTCGCCGATCTCGATCACACTGCCCGGGTCGAGGCGGTGCAGGAACTCGGGTTGCCGAAGTTCCGGGCGAATCAGCTCGCACGGCAGTACTACGGACGCCTCAACAGTGATGTCGAGGAGATGAGCGATGTCCCCGCGTCATCGCGGGACGCCGTGGCCGGCAAACTGTTCCCCTCCCTGTTGACGCCTGTACGCCACATCGGCTGCGACGGCGGGGACACCCGCAAGACCCTGTGGCGACTCCACGACGGCACGCTGCTCGAGAGCGTGCTGATGCGGTATCCGGACCGCAACACGCTCTGCATCTCCAGCCAGGCCGGGTGCGGGATGGCGTGCCCCTTCTGCGCCACCGGCCAGGGCGGCCTCGATCGCAACCTGTCGACCGCCGAGATCGTCGACCAGGTACGCGCCGCCGCCAGGTCACTGCGCGACGGCGAATTCGGTCCACCCGGGCGGCTGTCGAACATCGTGTTCATGGGCATGGGGGAGCCGCTGGCCAACTACAAGCGCGTGGTCAGCGCGGTCCGGCAGATCACCTCACCGGTACCCGACGGGCTCGGCATCTCGGCGCGATCGGTGACGGTCTCCACGGTCGGGCTCGCACCATCCATTCGGCGCCTCGCCGACGAGGGCGTGGCCGTCACCCTCGCGGTGTCGTTGCACACGCCCGACGACGAACTCCGCGACACCTTGGTGCCGGTCAACAACCGATGGTCGGTGGCCGAGGTGCTCGAGGCGGCGCGCTACTATGCCGACACCACCGGCCGTCGGGTATCGATCGAATACGCCCTGATCCGTGACGTCAACGATCAGCCCTGGCGTGCGGACATGTTGGGGGAGAAGCTACGCCGCGCCCTCGGATCGTTGGTGCACGTGAACCTGATTCCGCTCAACCCGACCCCGGGTTCGGAATGGGACGCCAGTCCCAAGCCCGTCGAGCGGGAGTTCGTGCGCCGCGTGCGTGAGCAGGGCGTCTCGTGCACCGTCCGGGATACCCGCGGTCAGGAGATCGCCGCGGCGTGCGGTCAGCTCGCGGCCGAAGAGCGCTGAGTCAGCTCTTCCAGCGACCGCGCTTGGCAAAAGCGGGCTTGACCAGGAAGTAGACCAGCACCAGGGCGAATCCGATGAGGTAGAGGTCCTCCACGCGCCCGGTGTGGTTGCCGATCAGCATGCCCAGCAGAGCGATCACACAGAACCAGCCGGCGAACATGAACCCCTTGCGCGCGCTCTGATGCCAGCCGAAGCGGGCCGACGGCGCATCCGCGGGCTCGCGAACCCACCCGGTGTCGATCTGCTCAACCTCGGTGCTTGCCACGCTGGCTCCTCACTGTGCGTGCGGTGTTACCGGTGTCACGGGAAGTCTGACGGCCGGTAGTAGTTCGGGATCAGCATAACGTGGCGCACCCTGCGTGTGGCGTCGACCTCTCGGCGGGATGTCAGCCGGTCCGCGGATTGCTCGTCGAGAAGCGAGCCCATCGAGATCGCAGTAGTGCGCGGGTCGTCCCAACGACGGTGGTGAGCCGGGTGGTCGGATCGGTGACAGAATGCCGCCATGTCCGACACCGCGCACCGAACGCTGGCCGACTACCGCAGTGAGCACTACCCCCGCGACATGGTCGGGTACGGCGCGACACCACCCGACCCGCAGTGGCCCGGAGGCGCGAAGATCGCGGTGCAGTTCGTCCTCAACTACGAGGAGGGCTCGGAGAACAATGTGCTCGAGAACGACCGGGGGAGTGAGACCTTTCTCTCGGAGATGATCGGCGCGCAGTCATTCCCCAATCGGCACATGAGCATGGAATCGATCTACGAGTACGGCTCGCGCGCCGGCGTGTGGCGCATCCTGCGCACGTTCTCCCGGCGTGAGTTGCCGCTGACGATATTCGCCGTCGCACAGGCGATGGCGCGTAACCCGGAGGCCGCGGCTGCCTTCGTCGAACGCGGTGACGAGATCGCCTGCCACGGATACCGTTGGCTCAGTTACCAATTGGTTGATTCATACGTTGAACGCGAGCACATGCACGCGGCGATCGACCTGCTGACCGAGATCACCGGGCAACGCCCGCAGGGCTGGTACACCGGCCGGGATTCACCGAACACCCGGCGGCTCGTCGTCGAACAAGGCGGATTCCTCTACGACTCCGACAGCTACGCCGACGACCTCCCGTACTGGGTGAAGGTGCCGCGCGGCGACGACCAGGTCGATCACCTCGTGGTGCCGTACACCCTCGACACCAACGACATGCGGTTCGCCTCTCCCGGCGGATTCCCGTCGGGAGAGCAGTTCTTCGCGCACCTGCGCGACGCGTTCGACGTGCTCTACGCCGAAGGGGTGGCCGGCTCACCGAAGATGCTCTCGGTCGGCCTGCACTGCCGGCTCGTCGGGCGCCCGGCCCGCCTCGCCGCCCTGGAACGATTCCTCGACCACATCCAGTCCCACGACGACGTGTGGATCACCCGGCGCATCGACATCGCCGAACACTGGCGGACGGTCCATCCAGCCGGCTGACGACGGTCCGGCGGGCCCGATCGACGAGATCCTGGGGCACGGCCAACGGAGTGTGGGTGTCGGTCGATCGTGAGCTGGGGGATTTGAGGTCTACTCGGCGCAGGCGGGACAATGAGCCGGTGACGACGCGCGTACTCATCCTGGGATCGACGGGGTCGATCGGTGTCCAGGCGCTCGAGGTGATCGCCGAGCATCCCGATCGCTTCACGGCGGTCGGCCTCGGCGCCGGCGGCGGCAACGTCGGGCTGCTGCGTGAGCAGGCCAAAGCATTCGGCATCCCGGCCGGTGCGCTCGCGCTCGCCGACCCGGATGCGGCGCGCAGGCTGTCCGACGGCCTCGGGTCGACCGTGATCGGCGGACCCGACGCGATGTGCGACCTGATCGACACGGTCGAGGCCGATGTGATCCTCAATGCCGTCGTCGGTTCCATCGGACTGCGGCCCAGCCTCGCGGCGTTGCGGTCGGGTGCGCGGTTGGCGTTGGCCAACAAGGAGTCGCTGGTGGCCGGCGGATCCCTGGTCCTCGACGCGGCCGCGCCCGGGCAGATCGTGCCGGTCGACTCCGAACACTCGGCTCTCGCCCAGTGTCTACGCGGCGGCACACCCGACGAGGTCGACCGGCTGGTGCTCACCGCGTCGGGAGGACCGTTCCGCGGCTGGACGCGCGATGCCCTGGACGACGTCACCCCGGAGCAGGCCGGTCGCCACCCCACCTGGTCGATGGGCCCGATGATCACGCTCAACTCGGCGACACTCGTGAACAAGGCGCTCGAGGTGATCGAGGCGCATCTGCTGTTCGGCGTCGACTACGACCGCATCGACGTCACCGTGCATCCGCAGTCGATCGTGCACTCGATGGTGACCTTCGTCGACGGCGCCACCATCGCCAAGGCGTCACCCCCGTCGATGAAACTGCCGATCGCGCTGGCGCTCGGGTGGCCCGACCGCGTCCCGGGCTCGTCGTCGGCGTGCGACTTCTCGACGGCATCCGCGTGGACATTCGAGCCGGTGGACAACGACGTGTTCCCGGCCATCGAGCTCGCGCGCGCCGCCGGTCGGGCCGGCGGTTCGTCGACCGCGGTCTACAACGCCGCCAACGAGGCGGCCGCCGCGGGTTTCTTCGCCGGCGCGATCCGCTTTCCCCGCATCGTCGAGATCATCGGCGAGGTGCTCGGCGAGGCAGATCAGTGGCGGGCCGAGCCAGGTACTGTGGATGACGTCTTGGCCGCCGACCGGTGGGCACGCGAGCGCGCAACGCGGCTGGTGGCGGCAATTTCGGATGGAGTGAGTCAGTGAGTTTCGCGCTGGGCGTGGTGCTGTTCGCCGCGGCGTTGCTGCTGTCGGTGGCCTGGCACGAGTGCGGTCACATGTGGGCGGCGCAGGCGACCGGCATGAAGGTCCGGCGCTACTTCGTCGGCTTCGGTCCGACTGTGTGGTCGACGCGCCGAGGCGAGACCGAGTACGGCCTCAAAGCCCTGCCGCTGGGTGGCTTCTGCGACATCGCCGGCATGACGCCCTACGACGAGATCGCCGACGCCGACCGCCCACGTGCGATGTACCTGCAGAAGCCGTGGAAGCGGCTGGTCGTCCTATTCGCCGGTCCGGCGCAGAACTTCATCCTCGGATTCGTGCTCGTCATCGTGGTGGGTGCGATCTGGGGGTTGCCCAACATCAGCCAGGACCCGGTGCCGGCGACCGTCGCACAGACCAGTTGTGTGCCGTCGTCCACCACATATTCGGACTCCGCCGAGCCGGTGTCGGCCCCATGCTCGGGAACCGGCCCCGCGGGTGCCGCCGGACTGCAGCCCGGCGACACGATCGTCGCCGTCAACGGGCAGTCGGTGTCGGACTTCTCCGAGGTCTCGCCGCTCATCGGGCAGGGGACCGGTCCGGTTGATCTCACCGTGCAACGCGGCGGCGAGCAACTGAACTTCACCATCACGCCGGAACCGTCCACCGTCGTCGTCAACAGCGCAGGCGAGACCACCACCGAACAGACCGCCAAGGTCGGCATCACCTTCGACCCGCCGCCGTCGATCACCCACTACGACGGTCTGGCCGTGATCCCCGGCGCGTTCGCGTTCACCGGTGACCTGTTCGTGGCGACCTGGGACGCGCTGCTGTCGCTGCCGTCGAAGGTGAGCGCCCTGTGGACCGCCGTCACCGGCGGTGAGCGGGCCGCGGACACCCCGGTCAGCGTCTACGGCGCGTCGGTGATGGGCGGACAGGCCGCGGAACGCGGTGCGTGGAGCATCTTCCTGATGCTGCTGATCAGCATCAACTTCTTCCTCGGCTTGTTCAACCTGGTGCCGCTATTACCGTTGGATGGTGGGCACATGGCCATCGTCGGCTACGAGAAGGCTCGCAACACCGTTCGCGGGTGGTTCGGCCGGGCCGCAGGCGGTCCCGTCGACTACCTGAAGCTCATGCCGATCACCTACGCGGTGGTCGTCGTGATGGGCGGGTTCATGGTGCTCACGCTGACCGCCGACATCGTCAATCCGATCAAGATCTTCTGATTGCCAACGAACTTCACACCCACAGCTTCCGATCACACGAGGTGAACGAGATGAACGCCCCAACGTCGCCTGACGCGATCCCGGTCGGGCTCGGCATGCCGGCTCCGCCGGCGCCGGTGCTGGCACCGCGACGCACAACCCGCCAGATCCAGGTCGGCCCGGTCGGGGTGGGCAGCGACCACCCCATCTCGGTGCAGTCGATGACCACCACCAAGACCCACGACATCAACGCCACCCTGCAGCAGATCGCCGAGCTGACCGCGTCGGGCTGCGACATCGTGCGTGTCGCCTGCCCGCGTCCCGAGGATGCCGAGGCGCTGCCGATCATCGCGAAGAAGTCGAAGATCCCGGTGATCGCCGACATCCATTTCCAGCCGAAGTACATCTTCGCCGCGATCGACGCCGGCTGTGCGGCGGTACGCGTCAACCCCGGCAACATCAAGGAGTTCGACGGCCGCGTCAAGGAGGTCGCGCAGGCTGCCGGTGCGGCCGGGATCCCCATCCGCATCGGTGTCAACGCCGGATCGCTGGACAAGCGGATCATGCAGAAGTACGGCAAGGCCACCCCGGAAGCCCTCGTGGAGTCCGCGCTGTGGGAGGCGGGCCTGTTCGAGGAGCACGGCTTCGGCGACATCAAGATCTCGGTCAAGCACAACGACCCGGTCATCATGGTCGAGGCGTATCGGCAGCTGGCCGCCCAGTGCGACTACCCCCTGCACCTGGGTGTGACCGAGGCCGGACCTTCGTTCCAGGGCACGATCAAGTCGGCGGTCGCGTTCGGCTCGCTGTTGGCCGACGGGATCGGCGACACCATCCGCGTGTCGCTGTCGGCGCCGCCGGCGGAGGAGATCAAGGTCGGCGACGCCATCCTGCAGTCCCTGAACCTGCGCCCACGCAAGCTGGAGATCGTGTCCTGCCCGTCGTGCGGTCGCGCCCAGGTCGACGTCTACAAGCTGGCCGACGCCGTCACCGCAGGACTCGAGGGCATGGAGGTGCCGCTGCGGGTCGCCGTGATGGGATGCGTGGTGAACGGACCGGGTGAGGCCCGCGAGGCCGACCTCGGTGTCGCATCCGGCAACGGCAAGGGACAGATCTTCGTCAAGGGTGAGGTCATCAAGACCGTTCCCGAAGCGGAGATCGTCGAGACCTTGATCGACGAAGCGCTGCGAATTGCAGGAGAATCGGGTGACACTGGTGACAGGGAAGCGGGTCCGCCGGTGGTCACGGTCAGCTGATCGTGTCGCCTGCGGCCACCGTCGACGGTTGAGAGGCCGTGTGACGCATCCCGCCCGAGGACGGCAGAGGGAGCGGTGGTGCTGAAGCTACTGGGTGATCGCCCGCTGGGCGCACGGGATGCGCCGGTGGTCGAGCATGTGCTGTCGTCGGACCCGGTGGCGATGTGCATGGTCGCAGCCCGCTTCGAGTCGCACGGCATCAACCCACGCCTGCTCGGTGGTGAACTGTGGACCACCGACGACCCGACCACATCCCTGTGTTTCTCCGGCGCCAACCTCATCCCGCTGCTCGGGTCCATCGCCGACATGGACGCGTTCGCCGACCGGGCCGCCGCCGCGCCCCGCGTGTGTTCGTCGATCGTCGGCCGCGCCGAGATGGTGCTGGCGTTCTGGGATCGGGTCGGCGCGTGTTGGGGCCCGGCGCGGGAGGTCCGCGACAGCCAGCCGCTGATGGCGCTCACCGGGGCACCGCTCGTCGCCCCCGACCCCCTCGTACGCCTGGTCACCCTCGACGACCTCGATGCCTACCTGCCCGCGGCAATCGACATGTTCATCGGGGAGGTCGGCGTCGACCCGTGCGCCGGTGACGGCGGCCGCTCCTATCGTCGCCGCCTGGCATCGCTGATCACCGCACAACGGGTGTTCGCGCGGTTCGACGGCGGTGAGGTGGTGTTCAAGGCGGAGATCGGCTCCCTGTCGCGGCGGGTCGGGCAGATCCAGGGCGTGTGGGTGGCGCCGCATCGTCGCGGCGAAGGACTCGGAGCAGCGGGCACCGCTGCCGTCGCCGCAGGAATCATCGGGCTTGGCCGAACACCCAGTCTGTACGTCAACAGCTTCAACCTCCCCGCACGGGAGATCTACCGGAAAGTCGGGTTCAGCGAGATCGCGACATTCGCCACCGTTCTGGTCGACTGAACGGGGTCTCGACACCGTCCGAGCCTGACCAGGAGATCTTGCCGCGTGGCGCCGGGGTTTTCGAGGTCTCCGCCCATATGATCGACATCAATGTTGCGGATGAGTCGACGTGCGGTCAGTGTTGCGTGTGTGACGGTGAGCGCTGCGCTGACCGTGGGTGTGGCCGGATGCGCCACCGTCGACGACGGGCCTCGGCAGGCGGTCGAGCAATTCCTCGCCGCCTATGGGGCCGGTGACATCGCCGGGGCAGCCGCACTCACCGACAACCCGCAGCAGGCGCAGGATGGTCTCGGCGCCGCGTGGGAAGGGCTGTCCGCGGAGGATCTCACCGCGAGTACCGGCAAGGCGCGCGTCACCGGTGACACCGCCGACATCGACGTCACCTACCACTGGGACCTGCCCCGCGACCGCGAGTGGAGCTACCCGGCCCGGGTGAAGATGGTCCGGTCGGACGCCGGTTGGGCGGTGCGATGGACATCAACCGACATACATCCGGATCTCGGCGCCAATCAACGACTTTCCCTGCAGATCGTGGAGGCACCGCGCGCGACCGTGAACGAGTCCGACGGCTCGGAGGTTCTGGTCAACGGCACCGTCGTCGGCATCAACTTCGATGCGGCCGAGGCTGCGGCGAACGGTTCGGTCGCCGACTCGGTCACCCGCCTCGTCTCCGCGTTGCGCCCGTTCGTGCCGTCGCTGTCCGCGCAGAAGATTGCCGAAGAGTCCACCGCCGGTGGCGGACAGTATCCGATCACACGCCTGTCCCAGCGCGACTTCGACCGGCTGCGTGACCAATTGGCCATCCCCGGTGTCGTGCACAACCAGCAGGCCGAACTGGTCGCGAAGAACCCCGATTTCGCTCCCGCGTTGCTCACCGAGGTCAAGAAGGTCGTCGACACCGAGGTCGACGGGCGCGTCGGCTGGCGGGTGGTGACGGTCAACCCGAACGGACTCGACGCCGACGTCCTCGCCGATCACGCCCCCGACCCGGCACCCGCGATCTCCCTCAGCCTGTCGCGGCGAGTCCAGAACGCCGCGCAGCGTGCTGTCG
Organism: Gordonia prachuapensis; assembly: GCF_036350515.1. NCBI lineage: Bacteria > Bacillati > Actinomycetota > Actinomycetes > Mycobacteriales > Gordoniaceae > Gordonia > Gordonia prachuapensis. The sequence goes on from NZ_JAZDUE010000004.1 coordinate 195,008, forward strand.
ACGCCACCAACCGTTTCCAGGTCGCCATGGTCGTGCTGCAGCCATCGACGGGACGCGTCCTCGCCGTCGCCCAGAACAAGGCCGCCGATCGCGACGGCCCGATCGCGACGACGGGACTCTATCCGCCGGGCTCGACGTTCAAGATGGTCACCGCGGCGTCGGCGATCAGCCGGGACCTCGCGCACCCCGGATCGATGGTTCCCTGCCCCGGAGAGATCGAGATCGGGCCGCGCCGGATCCCCAACTACAACGGGTTCTCGCTGGGCACCGTCACGATGCAGAAGGCGTTCGCGAGTTCGTGCAACACGACCTTCGCCTTCCTCGCGAGCAAGATGGGGCCGTCGGACCTTGCCCACACCGCCGCGGCGATGGGCGTGGGTCAGCAATACGACATCGCAGGGCTCGACGTGGTGTCCGGGTCGGTGCCGATCGCGCCGGAACTCGTCGCCCGCACCGAGGACGGATTCGGGCAGGGCAAGGTCCTGGTGAGCCCCTTCGGCCTCGCAACGGTCGCCGCGACAGTGGCCAACAACGGCAAAGCCCCTGTGCCGCAACTGATCCTCGGTAAGCCGACCACGGTGGAGGGGCCGCAGCCGTCGCTGGACCCGGCAGTCGTCGCAGAACTGCGCCCGATGATGCGTGAAGTGGTCACGCAGGGCACGGCCACGGTCATCGACGGTCAGGGCGAAGTTCTCGGCAAGACCGGTGAGGCCGAGTTCGCGGGCGGATCACACGCCTGGTTCGCCGGCTACCGTGGTGACCTGGCGTTCGCGACCCTGGTCGTGCGCGGCGGCGACTCGAACAACGCGGTCGGCGTCACGCGCGACTTCTTCGCCGGGCTGCCTCCGGGGTATGCGGTCCGCGCTCGGTCCTGAGCGGTCGTGGTCGGGGTCGCGGTCGGGGTCGGGGGATCTCGATACGGCTCCTCGCTGCCGCTCGTCGTCCTACTCGATCAACGGAGGGGACGGTTCGCCTCCACGATCAGCGAGTGAGAAGCCGCGAGTGTTCACAACCGCTGGTCGAGTAGCCGCGATGTCGTCCCAACCGCTGGTCGAGTAGCCGCGAACGAAGTGAGTGGCGTATCGAGACCCCTTGCGCGCATACCGCTCTCACGTCCGCCGCGGCACGATGATCGGCTGCCCGGACTCGGGGTGATCCCAGATCTCGACCGGATGGTCGTAGGTTCTCGACAACAGGTCGGCCGTCATCACCTCGCGGGTGGGGCCGTGGGCGAGGAGGTGCCCGTCCTTCATGAGTGCGACCCGGTCGGCGTAGGCGGCCGCCAGCGACAGGTCATGCACGACCAACAGGATTGCGGCCCCGTCGTCGCGGGCGGCGCGCAGGATGTCGAGCACCGACTCCTGGTGGTGGATGTCGAGTGCGGCGGTCGGCTCGTCGAGCAGCATCACCGGGGTCTGCTGGGCGAGGGCCCGCGCGATCGACACCCGCGCCTGTTGGCCACCGGAGAGCTGTGCGAAGGGGCGGTCGGTGATGTCATGCAGATCGCAGGCCCGGATGGCGTCGTCGATGATCTCCGGCGACCGCACCGCGGCCGGTGTGCGCAACCACGGGAACCGACCCATCTCGACGACCTCGATCACCGAGAACGGGGTGTCGGTCCGATTGTGCTGGGTGACGAACGATCGCAGCCGCGCGAGTTGCCGCGACGATGTCTTCGACACGGCATGCTCGCCGATGCGCACGGTCCCGGCGTCGGGCTCGCGTAGTCCCGCCAGAACGGACAGCAGGGTGGACTTCCCGCAACCGTTGGGGCCGACGAGTGCGAGCAGGCTGCCCGGCTCGACCTGCAGCGAGACGTCGCGGACCACATCTCGCCCACCCAGGTTCACGGTGATGTTCTCGGCGGTGACGCCCAGGCGTTCGGACACGGCGGTCACCAGCCGGCCCCTGCCCGTCGGCTGCGGCGGAGCAGCAGGAAGAACACCGGTCCGCCGATGAGGGAGGTGAACATGCCCAGCGGGAGGTCGGCGTCGCCGAGCATCGTGCGCGCGGCGAGATCGGCGGCGGTGATCACGAGTGCGCCGCCGACGACGCTCGCAGGCAACAGGATCGCGTGGCGCGGGCCGACGATGAGACGGAGGACGTGCGGCACGACCAGTCCGACGAACATGATGATTCCGGAGAACGCGACGGCGGCGCCAGTGAGGATCGACACCAGGACGATCACCTGTCGACGTACGACCTCGACGTTGACGCCCAGCGACGCGGCCTGGATCTCGCCCAATGCGAGCAGATCGAGCTTGTGCGCGAGCACCAGCGACGCCGCGATCGCCGCCACGATCAACGGAGCTGCGACCCACACCTCGTTCCAGGTGGTGCCCGCCAGGGAGCCCAGCTGCCAGAAGACGATCTGCTCGCGTGCGGCCGTGGAGGCGACGAATGTCAGATAGGCGATGATGCCGAGCGTGAACGCGTTCACGGCGATCCCGGTGAGGACCAACATGATCGCCGACGTCGAACCGTCGCGCAGCGACAAGACGTACACCGACGCCGCGGTGAACAACGCGAACACGAACGCCGCGCCGGCCAGTGCCCAGTCACTGTCGAAGCTGCCGCCGAGCACGATCATCAGACACGCTCCGACGGCTGCGCCCGACGAGACGCCGATGATGCCGGGTTCGGCGAGTGGATTGGCCAGCACGCCCTGCAACAGGCAGCCGCCGGCGCCGAGAGCGGCACCCACCAGCAACCCCAACACGATTCGCGGGAATCGCACGTTCCACAACGCGGCCTCGCCGTTGGGGTGTGACGGCAGTGGGCCGATCTCGATGTGGAAGTGGTGCGCCAGACTGCCGAGCACCTCGAGCGGTGGCACCCCGACTCGACCCATTCCGGCCGAGATCACCACCAGCGCGGCTGTCGACAGGAGTAGCGCGGTCAGGACGAGAACGCTGCGGGTGCGGTGCTTGGCGCGGTGTTCGGCGGCGAGCGTCGCGGACCGCTGGGTCGTGGGTGCGCTCATACGTAGATCGCCTGCGCCAGGGAGCCGAGTACCTCGCCGACGTCCGGCCCGAACGCGAGGATCTTGGTCTCGTCCATCTGGACGACTCGTCCGTGCCTGCCCGCATCGGTCTCGGCGATACCCGGAAGTGCGAGCACGCCGTCGAGGCCGCCGACGGTGTCCGCGCCCTGGGTCATCACCAGGATCACGTTGGGGTCGGCCGCGATCATCGCCTCGGCGCTGACGGCGGTGAACGCACCCGTCAGGTCCGCCTCGGCGCCCGCGTCACGGCCACCGAGATTCTCGATGAGGTCGTCGGCCCCCGATCCCGGACCGGCCAGCAAGATCAGGTTGCGGCCGCGGATGTACACGAACGCCATGACCGGTTCCCCGGACGGCGAGGGCACCAACTCCCGTGCGTCGGCGACCTGACGGTCGGTGCGTTCGACGAGTCGCTCGCCCTCCTCGGGCACGCCGAGGGCTTCGGCGACCGACCGCATCAACGCGTCGTTCGTCTCGAGGTTGCGTGTGCCGGGGAATGCCACGACGGGGATGCCCGAGTCGGCGATCTGGTCGACCGCGGCGTCCGGCACGGTGTTTTCGTTGACGAGCAGCACTGTCGGCGCCAGCGCCAGCACGGCCTCGGCGTTGAGGCTGTGCCCGCGGTTGGTGACCACCGGCAACCCGACCGCGGACGGGAACGCCGTCGATGTGTCGCGGCCGACCACGTTGGGTCCGAGACCGAGTGCGAAGACGATGGTGCCGAGAGTGCCGTTGATGTCGACGGCGATGATCCGGCTCGCGTCGGTCACGGTGACCGGGCCGCGGCCCACCGAGTCGACGGTCACCGGCAACGTGGGTGTCGGGTCGTCGGCGACGGGTTCGACGTCGCGTTGGGGCAGTTCGGCGGTCTGCGGCCCTTCGCGCAGGTTGGCGGTGGGTGCCATCGACGGCGCCGGCTGCTCGATGGGTTCGACGAAGCAGGCCGAGGCGAGGGTCATGACCGCCACGAGCACGGCCGCGACAAGGGGCCGGCGTTTCTTGATCGGGGTCACGCGGCGCCCTTCGTGGCTCGTCGCTTGCGCTCCTCGCACCTCAGGGAGCGGGGGTGGCTCGCGCGCTCCTCGCACCTCAGGGAGCGGGGGTGGTTCCCCCACCTGGTCCCTGAGGAGCCCGCGAGGAACGAGCGTGCGTCACGAAGGGCCACGTTTCCTCCCGTCCCGCTGAGCAGACCCGACTTTAGTCTCACCTTAGTTCGCGGCCACCGGGCCACACCGGCCCGCCTCCGGCCCGCGACCCGAGTCGATAAGCTGGACGGCATGACTGTTCGCGCTGCCCTGCGGCCCGGCACCCTCTCGCCGACCCGCCCCGTCCCGGATTCGATCGAGCGGCCGGAGTACGCGTGGCGGGACACGGTCAACGAAGGACACGAACCGTGGGTGCAGACGCCGGAGACCATCGAGAAGATGCGGGTCGCCGGCAAGATCGCGGCGAACGCGCTGGCCGAGGCCGGCAAAGCGGTCGCACCCGGTGTGACCACCGACGAACTCGACCGGATCGCGCACGAGTACATGATCGACCACGGCGCGTACCCGTCGACCCTGGGCTACAAGGGGTTTCCCAAGTCGTGCTGCACGTCGTTGAACGAGGTGATCTGCCACGGCATCCCGGACTCCACGGTCGTCTCCGACGGGGACATCGTCAACATCGACGTCACCGCCTACATCGACGGTGTGCATGGGGACACCAACGCGACCTTCCTGGCCGGTGATGTGTCCGCCGAGGCCACCGACCTCGTCGAACGGACCCGGGTCGCCACCGAGCGCGCCATCAAGGCGGTGAAGCCGGGACGTGAACTCAACGTCATCGGCCGGGTCATCGAGTCATATGCGAACCGGTTCGGCTACAACGTGGTCCGCGACTTCACCGGCCACGGGATCGGTGAGACCTTCCACAACGGGCTGGTGATCCTGCACTACGACGAACCCAACGTCGACACGGTCATCGAGCCCGGCATGGTGTTCACCATCGAACCGATGATCAATCTCGGCGGGCTCGGCTACGAGATCTGGGACGACGGCTGGACGGTTGTCACCAACGACCGGAAGTGGACCGCCCAGTTCGAACACACTCTCGTGGTGACCGACGACGGCGCGGAGATCCTGACCCTGCCCGACCGGTGACGGCGGTCTCCCCGGTGCACCACGCGTGAACGGCGCGCTCCTGGTCGGCGGCACCAGCTCGGATGCCGGTAAAAGCCTCATCGTGGCCGGCTTGTGCCGCCTGCTCCACCGCCGCGGGGTCCGGGTGGCGCCGTTCAAGGCGCAGAACATGTCGAACAACTCCGCGGTCACCCTCGACGGCGGCGAGATCGGCCGCGCGCAGGCGCTGCAGGCCTACGCGTGCGGGCTGGAGCCGTCCACCCGATTCAACCCGGTGCTACTCAAACCCGGCAGCGATCGCCGCTCCCACATCGTGGTCCGCGGGCAGCCGGTGGGCGAGGCGGGGGCCCGCGATTATCACGAGTGGCGTGGCCGTTTGGCCGGCATTGTCACCGACGAGCTGGCATCGCTGCGGACCGAGTTCGACGTGGTGATCTGCGAGGGCGCCGGGTCGGTGGCCGAGATCAACCTGCGGGCGACGGACCTCGCCAACATGGGCCTGGCCCGGGCGGCTGCCATGCCTGTCCTACTGGTCAGCGACATCGACCGCGGCGGATCGCTGGCGCATCTGTTCGGTTCGACCGCGGTGCTCGACGAGGCAGACCAGCGGTTGATCGCCGGGTACGTCATCAACAAGTTCCGGGGCGACCCGTCGATCCTGGCGCCCGGCCTCGACATGCTGCACCGGCTCACGGGCCGGCCGACACTCGGCGTCGTCCCGTTCAGCGACGAGCTCTGGATCGATGCCGAGGACTCGCTGTCGACGCCGGTCGGCCGCCGCGTCGGGCCGTCTGAGGACGCCGACACCAGCAGGCCGACGGTGCGGCTGTCGGTGGCCGCGATCCGGCTGCCGCGGGTGTCGAACACCACCGATGTCGAGGCGTTGGGCTGCGAGCCGGGTGTCGACGTCACCTGGGTGGACGACCCGGCGGCTGTTCGGGCCGCCGATCTCGTCGTGCTGCCGGGTACGCGCGCGACGGTGTCCGACCTCGCCTGGCTGCGTGCCCGCGGCATCGATGCGGCATTGATCGAACGTGCCCGTAGCGGGCGGCCCGTCATCGGCGTCTGCGGTGGCTTCCAGATGCTCGGTCGGCGCATCGACGACCCGGTCGAATCCCGGATCGGCCCGGTCGATGCGCTCGGGCTGCTCGACGTCGACATCGTCTTCGACCCGAACAAAGTGCTCCGACAGGTGTCCGGTACCGGCATGGGTCATTCGATCAGCGGCTATGAGATTCACCACGGCCGCATCGGGCGGTCGGGGGAGCAGCCATGGATCGAGGATGCCGTCCACGGTCCGGAGGGCGCCGTTCGCGGCGCAGTGCGCGGAACACACTGGCACGGGCTGCTGTCGTCGGACGCCTTTCGTCGAAAACTGCTGCGTGAAATGGCTGTCGAGGCAGGGAAACCGGGTTTTGTCGTGTCCGAGACGACGTCGGTGGACGAGACCCGCAACGCCCAGGTGGACCTGATCGCCGACCTCGTGGGTGAGCACCTCGACGTGCCAGCGATCGAGGCGCTCATCGCGCGGGGTGCCGACCCGCGGGCACCGGTCATCACGCATTCGGTCGGCTGAGAGCACCAGCGGCACAGGGTGCCGACCGGGGGCGAAGATTCTCGCCTATCCTGGGCCCGTGGACACGCAACAGCGCGCCGTTCAGCTCGGCGAGCACACTTTCGACATCCGGATCAGCGGCCCCGAGGACGGAAAATGGGTGTTGCTGCTGCACGGCTTCCCTGTCAACGGGACCTGCTATGACAAGGTCGTTCCCCGTCTCCACGAAAGTGGATTGCGCACAATTGTTTTCGACCAGCGCGGGTACAGCCCCGGTGCCCGGCCGGACGGCGTGGACGCGTACGCGCTCAACCTGCTGGTCGATGACGCGATCGGCGTGCTCGACAGTCTGCACGTGCAGTACGCGATGCTGGTCGGACACGATTGGGGTGGCATCGTCGCCTGGCACCTCGCGGGCAAGCATCCCGACCGGTTCACCGGCCTGGTGGCGGCGAGTACCGGTCACCCCTCGGCGATGCGTGACGCCCTCGACTCCACCGACCAGCGGGAACGTTCGCTGTACATCAAGGACTTCATCGCCGACGACGCGGAACAGAAGCTGCTGGCCGACGACGGTGCGGCGCTGCTCGCCACCGGGATCACCGCCGACGAACTGGCTCCGCTGACCGAGCCGGGGGCGCTCACCGGCCCGCTGAACTGGTACCGGGCCAACTTCACCGGCAAGATCGCCGAGAAGTTGGCCTGCCCGCCGGTCGAGATCCCGACGACGATGGTGTGGGGTGACGGTGACGAGGCACTCGGCCGTGAGCAGGCTCAGCTGAGTGGACGGTACGCGTACTCGGACTTCCGGTATTGCGAACTGCCCGGCATCGGTCACTGGATTCCCCAGCAGGCCAGTGCCGCACTGGCATCGGAGATCGCGCTGCGCTCCACGGTGTTCTGACCGAGGCGACGATCCGTCGCCGACTGTCATCCGTTCGACGTACGGGGCAGCGGGAATTGGGGTAGTAGGGCACGCCAAGTGACGTAGTCGCCTACGCGTGTCGGACGTCACCACACCGGCCACCCTTGATACATGAACGTGCCGGCAGATCGCACCGTACCCATCCGGGTGACAACGTGGGGAGCCGCGGCGATCACCGCCGTCGCGACGGTTGCCGTCGCGGGCTGTACGAAGGATCTCGAGCCCGAGTCCAGCCAGGTCGTCCTCCAGGCCGCATCGTCGCAGGGTGACTCGCCGTGGACCGAATCGGTCGCCGAACCCGTCGACATGTCGAAAGTGGTCACGCTCGACGCCAAGGTGACGGGTCCGGCCGGGCAGGCGACGGCGGCCGACGGCACCATGGTGGGTCTGTACGGTGGAACAGCCGACCAGACTGCCTGTGACGCACCGCAACTCACCTCCTTCCTCGCTGCGGACCCGGCCAAGGCGGCCGCGTGGCAGAGCGTCCTCGGTGTCACCGACATCTCGGCGTACATCGCGTCGTTGCGTCCCGTCGTCCTCATGCGGGACACGCTCGTCACCGACCACGGCTACCAGGACGGCAGTCCCACCGAGTTCGACGCACTGCTGCAGAAGGGCACCGCCGTGTTCGTCGACACCGCATGGGTGCCGCGCGTTCGCTGTGCCAGTGGCAGCCCGCTGACGCCGTCGGACGTCGAGCTCGCCGAGGCCGACTACACCGGGGACCAGTGGCCGGAGATGCAGGAACGCGAGGTGGTGTCGCCGCCGGCGCCGCACACCGGTTCGTCATCGGCGCACTCGTCGGAGCCCGTCACCTCGTCGAATGCCCCCGAACCGCCTGGCCGCCCTGTGGATGAGTCGCCGGCTGGCGATCAAGATGATGCGGAAGGCTCCCCAATGCCCGGCGGCGACGAGCAGCCGCCCGGTGACGGCGGGACCGACACCGGGGGAGGCGGTCCCTATGAGGTTCCGCCGGAACCGGCGCAACCGGGCGTGGGGGGCGAGGGCGCGGGTAACCAGGGTGGGCTGCCCGACCCACAGTTTGCCGACGATCCGGTTGTCTACCCCGACGACCCGGTCATCTACCCCGACGGCACCTTTCAGTGACTCCGGGCGAGCCATCTCGACAGAACGGAACAGTCATGAGGTCAACGCATCATTCGTCGTCCCGCGTGGGTGTTGCCGCGCTCGCCGCACTCATGGCCGCGGGCGCGGTGGTGTCTACCGCGCCGACCGCGACCGCCGATACGCCGCCCGACGACTCGCCGGCCACTCGCGCAGCCGCCGTCATCCGGCCCTCGATCGTGTACCTCGAGAGCAACGTGCCGGACGTATCGACTTCCCGCTGTACGGGTTTCGTCGTCAATCCGGACGGATACATCGCCACCGCCGGTCACTGTGTCGACCCTGATCACGTCGCCTATGGGCAGTCGGCACTCGACTCCGGCAACCGCACCCTCGACCGGATCGAGGCGACCGGTCTACATGTGTCCGTTCTCGGTGCCGGCCAGTCCGGTGAAGACGTGAAACCGGTACCGGCTCGCGTGGTCGATGTCCGGCCGATGAGACAGGGTGATGTTGCGCTGCTCAAGGTTCCGCTTTCCAACCTGCCGTCCTCCGAGTTGTCCACCGCCGAACCGGAGGTGGGCACCCCGGTGCAGTCCATCGGATATCCGGCATCGACCGAGTCGGTGACCGACTACAGCCTCGAACCCACCGCGAAGAGTGGGACGGTGAGCGCCCTCAAGACGCTCGGCACCGCGCCCGTGATCGAGGTGAGCGCCGCGATGTCGCCGGGTATGAGCGGCGGTCCGACGATCACCGACGACGGAAAAGTGCTCGGGGTGAACAGCTTTCGCCCCTCGGGTGAGCCGGGAGCGTTCAACTACGTGTCCGCGGTGACCGAGCTCCGGGAGATGATGAAGAACAACGGCGTCACCTCCGAGCTGTCACCGGCGGACGGAGCGTACCGCGAGGGGCTGGGCGCGTATTACGCGGGCGACTACGACGACGCCATCAAGAACTTCGACAATTCGATCGCGTTGTCGCCGGGGTACCCGAACGCCTTCCCGAAGCGCACCGAGGCGGTTCGTCGTCGCGAGGCGGCCGGCGAGGGCTACGGCTCCGGCAATCTCATGTCGGTGATCCTGATCGCCGGCGGAGTGCTCGTCGGTCTCGCGTTGGTCGGCTGGCTCGCGTACTACCTCTACACACACCGAGGGAACCGCGCCCGCAACGATGTCCCGCCCGACGTGCTGCCCGCAGGTTCCTACCCTGCACCGCAGGCACACTCGGTCGGGGCGGGAGGCCAGGTGCCGCCCCCGCCTCCCACCTCCGGCGGCGCCGTGACGACGAGTCCGCCTGCGGCCGGCGCCCGATGTGACAACTGCGGGTTCGAGCTGCCCCCGGGACAGGCCTTCTGTGGACGCTGCGGCAAACGCCAGGAGTAGCCGCACGTACCCAGACCACGCATGTGAACGTTGGGAGACAGAGATCATGCAATGCAGAACAACCACATATGTGTACTCGAATGATCCGGTCCTGCAGGCCGGGGTCGCCAGTCAACTGAATCTGCGTCCCGAGGTGGTGGTCGTCAGCGATGCCGCGTTGGACACCGCCGAGGTCGCGGTCGTCGTTGCCGACCAGCTCGACGATCTGGTGAAGAAGAATCTGAAGGCGCTGCAACGCAACGGCGTACCCCGGACCATGTTGGTCCTCGGCACCATCGACGAGAGCACCGTGGTCGCGGCTGCCGAGGCCGGGGTCAGCGGTCTGGTCCGCCGCACCGACGCCACCGCCGACGTTCTGGTCCGGCAGATCCGGCATGTCGCCGACGGGGGTGGCGTCGTCCCCACCGATCTCGTCGGCAGCCTCCTCGGACAGGTCGGCCGCCTGCAACGACAGGTGCTGTCGCCGCGCGGACTACATTTCTCCGGTCTCACCGACCGCGAGATCGACGTGCTGCGACTGGTTTCCGAGGGCTACGACACCGCCGCGATCGCGAAGACGTTGTGCTACAGCGAGCGGACGGTGAAGAACGTGCTGCACGATGTGACCACCCGGCTGCAGTTGCGCAACCGATCACACGCCGTGGCCTACGCCCTGCGTGAAGGGCTGATCTGAGGTGATCGACGAGATCGATGCCGCACTCCGGTCGATCGTCGTCGACGACGCGCTGGGCGGCGCCGCGGTCGATGTGTCGTTCGACGCGCCGACCAAGGACTGGGCGAGCAAGCGGAGCGGTCCGACGATCTGTGCCTACCTCTACGACATCCGCGAAGATGTCCGCAGGCGCGAAACCGGTTTCGTCAACGAGTATCACGAGGGAAGGACGACGGCGCGGCACAGTCCACCCCGCTACTTCCGGTTGTCGTATCTGGTCGCCGCCTGGACCCAGCGTCCCGAGGACGAGCACGGTCTGCTGGCGTTGTTGCTGCGCAGTCTCGTCAACCACCCGGTGATCCCGGCGGAGCGGCTGGGGCCGTCCCTGCGCGACGTCGCGTTACCGGTCACGATGACGGTGGCCTTGCCACCATCGGACGACCGTTCGTTCGCCGACGTGTGGAGTGCTCTCGGTGGCGAACTCAAGCCGTCGATCGATGTTGTCGTCTGCGCCCCGCTGCCCATCGCCCGGACGCAACCGGTGGGTCCGCCGGTCCGGACACCGGTGCTGCATTCGGTCGAGCTGGGGAGCGACCGCGACGCCGAGGTGCGTCGTCGAGCACGGATCGTGGAGCACCCGACGGAACCGGCATGAACGACAACCTGTGGTATCTGCGAGCTCGAATCGAGCTGGTGGAAGACCGGATTCGTGAGGTGGTCGGCTTCCGGCGAAGCGTGGACCCCACCCCGGACGATCCGTTTCGCGGTCTGTACATCGGTGACGCCACCGTCGACGCACTCCTGGAGCCCCAGGCTGACCCGCCGGTCCAAAGCGGCGCACGTGTGTCGGTCGAGTCGGGTGCGGATGCACGCGAGGGTGCCGGCGCCGACCTGCGACTGCGCCGGCTCGCACGTACCGGCGGCCTCTCGGAGCTGGATGTGGAGTTGTTGCTCATCTGTGCGTTGCCGGAGATCGACGCCCGGTGGGAACGGCTCTACGGCTACCTGAACGATGACGTCTCCCGTCGCCGCGCGTCCCCTGACCTCGCTTTCGCCCTGTCCGGCCGATCATCGTGGGAGGGGAGTGCGCGTTCGCGTCTGGCGCCCAGCGCACCGCTGGTGGATCTGGGCCTCGTGGTCGTCGACGACACCGATCGTCCCTTCCTCACCCGGACCCTGCGGGTACCGGATCGCGTCGTCGATCACCTCCTCGGTGAGGACGGACCGGATCCTCTGCTCGTCGACGTCGTGACCGACCCCGGTCGGTTCGACGGGGAGACCGCGGAGCAGGTCGCGCGTGCGTTGCGGTGCCACGCCGACCTCGTCTATGTGCGCGACGACCACGGGGGCAACGGGAGTGCCGCGGCGGCAGCCGCCATCGACGCGACCGGTCGACCCGCGGTGACCGTGGATCTGCGGCGACTCCCGCAGGACGGACTCGGCCCGGTTCTCGCGGCAGTCCGCCGTGAGGCGGTGTTGCGTGAGGCGGTCATCGTCTTGGACGGCGTGCACGAGAGGCCCGACGGTTTGCGCCGGTCTCGCTTGTTCGCCGGGCCGGCGCCGCTGGTGGTGGTGGGGCGCGGCCCGTGGGAGCCGGAACTGGCCGATCGGTTGCCGTTGACGGTGAATGCATCGCCGGTCTCGACGCGAGATCGCCTGGGGGTGTGGCTCACCCATGTCACGGTCGAGTCGACCGACGTCGAGATGGATGCCCTCGCGGTCTATGCGTTGACACCCGAGCAGATCGGGCGAGCGGTCGACACCGCCCGGCGGGCAGTCGCGGTCGACGTCGGCGGACTGCGGGTCGATCACCTCTTGGAGGGGGCCCGCATGCTGAACTCGGCCGGGCTGCAACGCCTGGCTCGCCGCGTCACACCGGAGGTGGACTGGTCGGATCTGGTGCTGCCGGAGGCGACCGTCGACAGGTTGCGAGAACTCGCGGGCCGTGCACGATTCCGGCGGCAGGTTCTGGGGGACTGGCGGATGCGTCGGGGTGGTGCCCGCGGGCAGGGTGTCATCGCACTGTTCGCCGGCGATTCCGGTACGGGAAAGACGATGGCGGCCGAGGTGCTCGCGGGTGCCCTCGGACTCGATCTCTACACCGTCGATCTCGCATCGGTCGTCTCGAAATGGATCGGGGAGACCGAAAAGAACCTCGACCGGATCTTCGCCGAAGCGGAATCGGTCAACGGTGTGCTGCTCTTCGACGAGGCAGATGCCCTGTTCGGCAAACGGAGTGAGGTCCGCGACGCGCAGGATCGTTACGCGAACGTCGAAACCGCTTACCTCCTGCAGCGTCTCGAAGCGTTCCGGGGACTCGCCATCCTGACCACGAACCTGCGGGCCAACCTCGACGACGCCTTCACCCGTCGCCTCGATGCGGTGATCGAGTTCCCACGCCCGGACGAGGACGCACGGCGGGAACTCTGGCGCCACAGCCTGGCGGCGCCTGTCCCGTGCGCGCCCTCGCTCGACATCGACCTGTGTGCGCGAACATTCGCGATGTCCGGCGGCAACATCCGCTCCGCCGCGGTGACGGCCGCATACCGGGCGGCCGCGGAGTCCCGCGCGGTCACCACCGACGACCTCGTTCACGGCGTCGAGCAGGAGTACCGGAAGATGGGGCGGCTGATCGGTCCGGAGTTCGCGGAGTTCTCAACGGCGTCGGATGCACAGTCCGCCTAGGAAACCGAGTGCTGCGCCGACCACGACCAACACCGCGCCGTACATGGGTCCACCGGTCCCGAACCTCTGCGTGAGGTACACCATGTATCCGACGAACCCGAGAGCCATTGCGATGGCCGCGGTCTGCGTCGGCTTCCCGGTCCGGGCGAACACCCCGAGGGCCATCGCCCCGGCCAGCACCAGCACCGCCAGACGGGCGATCGGCTGGGTCAGGGCCACCTCGTCGATCTGTTCTGTGCCCGGTTGCGACTGTGCCACAGGCAGTTTGTCGATGAGATAGTCAGGAAGAGTGACCGCCCACGGCGCGAATGCACCTGCGGCCGCGACCAGTGCGCCCAACAACGTGAGCACGACCCGCACGATCGGCAACCAGTCGGACGTGCGCTGGGCGAAGGTGCCCTCGCAGGTGACGGTGGACCGGCCGTCGGTGGCCGTGAACGACAACGGACGTTCGGCGGCCTCGCCGGGGTCCGGTGGATCCGCGGACACCGTCACATCCGCCCACACCGACCGACGCGGCGGAACGTCCACGGTGGGTGGTCGGATCGTCAACCTCGCCGCGGCTTCCGGGTCCGAACCGGCCAGATGAGCCCGGAGCCACTGGTCTGACGACGAATTGTCGACGATGAGTTTGCTGCGGCCCGTGGCCGAGTTGCGCACACTGATCTTGCTGGGGTGCAGCCGCAAGGTCGTCGTGGTGATCGCCGGCGGCGAGGTGGACAGGGCCAGTGTTCCGGTGGTCTCCACCTCGTCGATCTCATCGGATGCAAGAACCGTGAACGGATAGGAGACGTCCTCGCCGGCCGCGGGCGCGTCGGCCTCGACGGTGAGCGACAGCGTCGCGATCTTCCCTGCGGCGACCCGGATCTGCGAGGTGGGAAACCGGAACGCCACTTTCGATTCTGCGTCGCGGCCACCCACGGTCAATGTCCGGTCGGCGGCACCGCGTCGGTTGTCGACCACGAGGGTCAGGTCGGCCATCGTGAAATCGCGGACCCGCAGCACGCTGGGTTCGAGGCGGAGCTCGACCGGAACGTACTCCGGTGCCGCCGAACGTTGTTGGGTGACGGCCACCGAGGTCTCGGATTCGTCGTCGCCGGCGGTGGCCGTGACGGTCAGGACGCGCTCCATCCGGCTGCCGAAGTCGATGGTCGGGAGCTCGAAGGTGAGGGTTGCGGACACCGTCTGAGCCGGCGGTATATCGAGCTGTCGGGGCTCGATGACGAAGTCGACGACTCCTTCCGGGTCCGACGCCGTCAGCACCACCGACTGAGGGTGGTTCGCGGCCGAGTTGTCCACCGTGAGACGCGCGGTCCCACGGACCTCGTCCGTCAACCGAACGATCGACGGATGGGCCTCGAGCGTCACCGGACGGCCGAATCGCGGCACGGTGACCTCGATGGTGGCGGTCGTCGTCTTGCGGTCGTCGGTGAGGGAACGGATCTCGAGTGCGACCGCGACGGTCTGGGCATCCGGGGACGTCCCCTCGGTGATGCCGAAGGCGATCGGCACCATCGCGTCGGTGTGGGGAAGCAGACGGATCTCCTCGTGGGTCACCGTCAACCAGTCGGGTGCAGCCGGGACATGCACCGCGTAGCCGTCCACGATCGGCGACGGGTTGTACATGTGCAGCGACATCGGCGCCGCTGCAGCCGGATCGAGCACCACCGACGTCTGGTCCGGTTCCACGGTGGGTGCGATCACCCGACTCACGTCGGTGGCGCCCGGCGACGGTACGGTTGCGGGCCGCGCCGACGCACGTCCCGACGGCGCGGCCGCCGAGCCCCGCGTGCTCTTCGGGGCACTGGACCACCCGAAGTACCCGTCACACTCGGTGCAGAACTGTGTCCCGGGCGGATTCGCGGTTCCGCATGATTCGCAGATGATGTCGCTCACCACAGCCTCGTTTCGCCTACAGAGGTGTCGGATCAACTGTGACAGCTCATCCATCGGGGACCAATCGCTTTGGGGCCCAGATGTACTGCCCGAACGGGCAGACCGCACCTCGGCGGCCACCTCTGCTCCCGATGCCCGAAAGGGAACCCGGAACTGCCCTCGCCTCCGGCCGAAGGCACGTTCTCACAAAGAGTTCGAGCGAAGAAGATCGAGGCAATCACCGGTTCACGAGGCGAGTCAGGAGCATCCCATGCCTTCATATCTGTCACCGGGCGTCTACGTCGAAGAAGTCGATTCGGGTTCCCGGCCCATCGAGGGCGTCGGCACCGCGGTCGCGGCATTCGTCGGTCTCGCCGAGAAGGGGCCGTTCGACAGTCCCACCCTGGTCGCCAACTGGACACAGTTCACCTCGACCTTCGGTGGGTTCATGGCGAACACGTCGCTGGCGCAGGCGGTGTTCGCGTACTTCCAGAACGGCGGTGGGAACTGCTACATCGTGCGCATCGGCCAGGACGGCAGCGGGTCGTCGAACGGCTCACCACGCCGGTCGATCGAGCCGGCAGCAGCGCAAGCCGAGATCGGCAACCTGAAAGCCGTTGCGCTCGAGTCGGGATCAGCCGACGGGCACTTGTCGGTGGAGGTCGCCGAACCCGACGAGGGCGCTCCCGAGGGCAGCGTGAAGCTGGTCGTGAAGCGGGGTGACGAAGTGGTCGAGACGCACACCGGCACGGTCGGTGGTCGCGGACAGCACAACCTGAAAACGGTCGTCGCCAACGACTCCACACTGATCAAGATCGAGGTCGTCTCCGGGCATAGCGGTGGTGAACTGGTGGCGGGCCAATCGGCGGCCCTGGTCGCTCCCGCACCCACCGCGGAGGTGCCGTCCACCCTGTCGTCGGAGGACTACGTCGGCAAGGTCGAAAACCGGACGGGCTTCTCCGGTCTGGAGGCCATCGACGACATCACCATGGTCGCCATCCCGGACCTCATGACCGCCTACGCCCAGAAGGCCGTCGACCTCGACACCGTCAAGCAGGTCCAACTGGCCATGATCGCGCACTGCGAGCTCATGGGCGATCGCATGGCGATCCTGGACACACCCCCGGGACTCAACGCTCAGCAGGTGAAGCAATGGCGAACCGAGACCGCCGGGTACGACTCGAAGTACGCCGCGATGTACTGGCCCTGGGTCGGCGTCGGCAAGGGCGAGTACCTCCCGCCGTCCGGGTTCATGGCCGGCATCTGGGGACGCAACGACGACACCCGCGGGGTACACAAGGCGCCCGCCAACGAAGTGGTCCGCGGCGCCGTCGAGATCGAGACACAGATCACCCGCAACGAACACGACATGCTCAACCCGTCCGGGATCAACTGCATCCGTGCGTTTCCCGGCCGCGGCATCCGCGTCTGGGGAGCGCGCACCCTGTCCTCCGATCCGTCCTGGCGATATCTGAACATCCGTCGGTTGTTCAACTACCTGGAGGAGTCGATCCTGGACGGGACGAACTGGGTCGTGTTCGAACCGAACGACCCCGCACTCTGGGCTCGATTGCGGCGCACCATCAGCGCCTTCCTCACCAATGAATGGCGCCGGGGCGCCCTGTTCGGCCTCACACCCGACGAGGCGTTCTTCGTCAAGTGCGACGCGGAGACCAACCCCGCCGAAGGCATCGACGCAGGCGAAGTGGTGTGCCAGATCGGTGTCGCGCCGGTGAAACCCGCCGAGTTCGTGATCTTCCGGCTCTCCCAGTACTCCGGCGGCACCAGCCTCGTCGCCGAATGACCACCCGAGAAAGTGAAGTGACACCATGGGACTACCCGAATTCGACAGCAGCGTCGGCCATTCGTTCGGCCTCGAGTTCGACGGCATCCAGATCAAGTCGATCACCGAGGTCAACGGCCTCAAGATGGAGCAGGACGTCATCGAGTACAAGTCGAACACGGCGGCCGACGGAAAATACTCGATCAAGAAGCTGCCCGGCCGATGGAAGGCCGGCGAGGTGACGCTGACCCGGCCCCTCACCGACGACAACAGCTTCGACAAATGGATCAAGGACTCTCAACTCGGGAAGATGGGCGACGTCCGCAAGGGCGGGGCGATCGTCGTCTACGACTACGAGGGCAGCGCCGTCAAGAGGTACAAGGTGACCAACGCATGGCCGAAGAGCCTGGAGGTCAACACGATGAAGGCCGGAGACACCAGCGTGCTCACCGAGAAGCTGGTGCTGACCTACGAGCGCCTCGAGGTCGACAGTGCGTAGGACCCACGGTGGCGCAGCCGTTCTCGACGACGCGGCCGTCGCGGACGGCGACCGGGCCGGCGGCGGAGGCGGAAGTCCGACCCTGGCCACGGAGTTCGACTTCGTCCTTCCACGCGGATACGTCGACGCCGCGGGCGGGTTACACCAGAGCGGAACCATGCGGTTGGCCACCGCGCGTGACGAACTCGTGTCGCAGCGAGACGACCGGGTCCGGGAGAACCCGGGATACCTGTCGGTGGTGCTCATCAGCCGGGTGGTCACACGACTGGGCACCGTCGACGACGTACATGCAGGCGTGGTGGAGTCGATGTTCGCCTCCGACCTCGCCTTTCTCCAGGATCTGTATCGACGGGTGAACCAGGAGGGCCACACCCGCGCCGGGGTCGTCTGCCCACACTGCACCGGCGAGTTCGCCGTCGACCTCTCCGGTGGGCGCCTGGGGGAATAGCGACGTACGGGATCGAGAACCTGTTTCGGGAGATCTCGTACGTAGCCCTCAATTTCCACTGGGGTCGAGAAGAGCTTCTCGACCTCGAGCACGCCGAACGACAACGCTACGTCGCCCTCATCAACGAATTGAGCACCGACGGTTGACGGCACAGAAACGGAGACGACACCGATGAATTGGCGATCGTGGTTCCGCCGAGACCTGTCGGCGCCCGAGGTGCAACGCACGACCGGATGCAGCAGCGTGCCGACCTCGGCGCCTCGCGAACCGGTCATCATGGAGCCGATGCACATCGCGATGTCCGACGACATCGCGACCACCGGTCGCTTCGGGGCATCACTCTGCACAAGTGACACACCGACAGTGATGCGGTCACTGGCGACGACTCTGGATCTCCAGCACGACCAACGCCTCTTGCCGAACGCCGGTGGAGTCGGCGCAGGTGACGTCGTCCCGGTCGCGCGACCGACCCCGCCGATCGTGACGGTGGCGAGGTCGACCGAGAGGTCGCCGGTCCCACGCAACCTCGGTGTGTTCTCTGCGGCTGCAACGCATCCCGTCATCGTCTCGTCCCCCGATGGCTCCCCGGCGGAAATGCCGTGCTCTGGTGAGGTCGCCGAACCAGTGAGGACGGCATTGCCGGAAGTACTTGATTCGACCTCGGTGCCCGAGCCCGCGCAGGTCAGCCGAACTCTGCCCACCACAGACGATGTCGGTGTCGGCATCATGGGCAGGTCGATCACCCCGTTGCCCGCATCAGTTCAGTTGGCAACACACGAAGCACAACCGGTTCGGAGTGCGGTCGTGCGGGGGAGCAGTCTCGACGATGCAGTCCCCGACAGCCCGACCTCCGACAATACGATCGCAGCACCGCTCACCCCGATGGCGCGTCGAGCGCCGGCCATCGCCGCCGAGTCGCGCCGCGCTGCCGACGGGCCAGCTCAGGGCGCCGTGCAGCGACTCCAGACGGTGTCGGTCTCGCGTCATTCCACAATGTCTCCCCGCGAGCCGGCACCTCCACTTCCGCCCACCGACGGCCCGTCGACGTCATCGGAAACCTCCGGGTGGGCGGAGGCTGTGGGCTCGACAGACACCGTCGCCGTCGTCGGGCCATCGGAGGCACCGCTGACGGCGCCCACGACCACAACGGCGGCGGTTCAGCGTACGGATACGGCGACTCCCGTTGGCGCGCCGGAGGTGACGTCGTCGGTGCAGACGACGCCACCAGATCAACCGGCGATCGCGAGCTCGCCTGCAACGGCCCTTCGTGACGCTCGCAGGCTCGCTCCCCAGGGACCGAGCGGGGTTCGGGAACCGCGCGGGCCGGGGGTGGCGCCTGTGCAGCGTCGCGCGATGACCTCGAAAGCCGAGTTCGATGTTCCTACGGCTCGACGCCCAGTGAACGAAATTCGGCGCCCGGTCGACCGGATCGAGCGCCCAGTCGACGTAATTCAGCGCCCAGTCGACGGGAACGAGCGCCCAGTCGACGAAATTCAGCGCCCAGTCGACCGGATCGAGCGCCCAGTCGACGAAATTCAGCGCCCAGTCGACGTAGTGGAAGTGGCGCCGGTGCAACGGGTTGCGGTCGGGCGACCGCTTTCCACGGCGCGCTCACGGACCACCGCGGAATCGATGACCTCGGATGCACCGGTGTCGTTCGCGACGATGTTCGGGGCAAATCGCATCGACGTCCCTCCCGCAAGGCCTGCGACAGGAGCCGGCGCCGCACCCGTCCAGCGGGCATCAGCCGTCTCGGAACCCGGTTCGGCCGGAATCGGTTCAGCGACGGTCCGCCCACAGCGGCATAGCGTGCCGTCGGCCGCTCCGGTGCAGCGATTCCCGCTTCCCGTTCAGATTCCGTCGCCGGTTCGTGACGCGCTCGGATCGTCGTCGGTGCCGGATCTGCTGGGGACGCAGGCCGGACACCTACGTGACCGGGTCGCCGACGCCCTGCCTCGCGAAGCGGTCGACAAGGTGGCAGCCGTGGCGGATTCCGTGCCCGGTCTGCGTGACTCGGTGACGGGTGCCGCGTCACAGGCGATCGATTCGGGCAGAGAGCATCTCGCAGCAGTCGTCGACGGCGTGAACCCGACTCGCGACCCAGCCGCACCGAACCAGGGGCCCATGGACGCGGGTGACCTGGAGGACCTGGCCCGCCGTCTCTACGAACCGCTCTCGGCACGCCTACGCACCGAGCTGTGGCTCGACCGTGAGCGCTCGGGAATGCTCACCGACCGATGATCCGCACGACCGAGAATCCGAGGAGTTGACATGACCACCACCGATCCCGCAGTGAGCGTGTGCTTCTCGGTCACCGTGGACTCGGCGCCGCTCGGCGACTTCGTGAGCTGCGAAGGGCTGGGACTCGAGATCGTGCTCGAGCAGCGCGAGGAGGGCGGCAACAACGGGATGGTGTGGCAGTTGCCGAGTCGGGTGAAGTTCAGCAACATCAAACTCACCCGGCCGGTATGCGACGACAGCTACAAGCTGGCCGAGTGGGTGAGTGCGGTCGTCGGCGGCTACACGCCGGGCACCGCGAAGATCGCGGCGAAGAACGCACAGGGCGACACCGTCGCCGAATGGTCGCTCGACGGCGTACTCCCGGTTCGCTGGACCGGGCCGTCGCTGAGCCTGGAGACACCGAAGGTCGCCGTGGAGACCATCGAACTCGTGCACCGCGGCATCCGCGGCTCCAAGGGGTCGGGATCATGAGCAGCGCCGTCGCCGTTTCCGCACACACCGCCGGCACCTCTACCGGGTCGGGAGGCGCCGATCAGATCGTGCACGCCGAACTGGAGCTGTTCGAGCCGACCAAGGCGCCCGGGGGCGCGAAGCCCGGCGGCAAGCTCGGATCGATTCCGTTCCAGTTCAACCCACGCGAGGTCACCATCACCAAGGCGGCGCGGTGGGAGAGCAAACCGACCAAGGGGGCCGCCAAAGCGGGCGCGGCCGAGTTCATGGGCGCCCAGCCGTGCACGTTGTCGCTGGAGATGTTCCTCGACGCGACGGCCAAGCACGACGACAGCGTGGCCAAAGGTGTCGACCGCTTGATGTCGTGCTGTGTCCCGACCAGCGCGACAACCGGTACGCCCAAGGCGATCCCGCCGCTGGTCGTGTTCAAATGGGGAGGACTGACCAGCTTCCCGGGGTTCATCACCAAGGTCACCGCGAAGTTCACCCTGTTCGCGGCCGACGGCGCACCGTTACGTGCCGTGTGCACCGTCGAGATCGAGGAGAT
This sequence comes from Gordonia prachuapensis, assembly GCF_036350515.1. NCBI lineage: Bacteria > Bacillati > Actinomycetota > Actinomycetes > Mycobacteriales > Gordoniaceae > Gordonia > Gordonia prachuapensis. The sequence goes on from NZ_JAZDUE010000004.1 coordinate 216,242, forward strand.
GCCCGGCGGCAAGGGCGGGCAGAACCCCACTTCTCGTGCCGCGTCCGCGCGCCGCAGTCATGTGCTGATCGCAGGTGAGTCGCTCGCGACGCTGGCCCATCGGGAGTACGGGGACCCGCAGCGGTGGCGGGACATCGCATCGTTCAACGGTATCGACGATCCACTCCGTGTGCCGTCGGGAACGCGGATCTGTCTGCCCGCGGTCGATGATGCACGGGCGGGCGACCGGCCGAGGGAGTTGAACCGATGACGACCACCTCCGGACTCACCATCACCGTCGGCGGCAGCCCCCTCCCGGACGCGGTGATGCTACAGCTGATGTCGTCGTATGTGGACACCAACACCGGCCTCCCGGACGCGTTCTCGCTGCGCTTCCGCGACAACGCACGGCAGGTCCTGGCCGACGGTGGACTGCGGATCGGTGCGCCCATCCGCATCGCGATCACCACCGATGCGGCGTCGTCGACGACAGAACTCCTCGTCGGCGAGATCACGGCGATCGAGGCCGAGTTCGAGAAGGCGGGCACATTCACCACCGTCCGCGGCTACGACCAGTCCCACCGGCTCTTCCGGGGCCGTCACACCGCGGCATACACCCAGGTGACCGCGTCGGATGCGGCCACTCAATGCGCGCGACGGGCAGGTCTGCGGCCCGGACGCATCGAACCGTCGACCACGGTGTACGAGCACCTGTCGCAGCAGGCGCAGACCGACTGGGAATTCCTCTCTGCACTCGCGCAGGGCATCGGGTACCGCGTCGGGGTCACCTCCGGGGCACTGGATTTCGCACCACCCGCACCGGCCGACGAGGCGCCGGGACGTGACCCGGAGAACCCGCTGGTGCTGCGATTCGGCACCGACATCGTGCGTCTGCGGTCCGCGATCTCGGCGTCCGAACAGGTCGGTCGGGTCGAGGTCCGCGGCTGGGATGTCGCGACCAAGCAGCCGATCATCGCTGCGGCGCAACCCGATTCCCCGGGTGCACGGCTGACCGACCTCGACGCCGCCGGTCTCGCCGCGACCTTCGGCGATCGGACTCATGTGGAGTCCGATCGGGGTGTGCGGTCACAGGCCGAGGCCGACGCGTGCGCGCAGGCGAGAGCCACCTCGATCGCCGGCAGTCACGCCGAGATCGAGGCGGTCTGCACCGGCAACCCGACGCTACGGGCGGGAACCGCCGTCGCGCTCATCGATCTCGGTGCTCCCTTCGACGGCAAGTTCGTCCTGTCGTCCGCGCGCCACCGCTATGACCCCCAGGTCGGCTACACCACGGCGATCGCCGTGTCGGCCGCCCACAATCGCAGCATGCTCGGCCTCACGTCGGTGGCGACCCCCGCCGCATCGTCGACAGGCGTGACGATCGCCCAGGTCACCGACATCAACGACCCCCAACAGCAGGGGCGCGTGCGCCTGTCGTTTCCGCAGTTGTCATCGGACTACGTGAGCGGCTGGGCCCGGACGGTCATGGCGGGGGCGGGCAAGGATCGTGGCGTCCTCGTGCTCCCGGAAGTGGGTGACGAGGTCCTCGTCGCGTTCGAACGTGGCGACGAGATGCATCCGTACGTTCTCGGCGGTCTGTTCAACGGCGTCGACACACCGGACGCGAAAGGTGTCGAGTTGGTGGATTCCGGATCCGGATCGGTCAACCGGCGCTCGTGGGTGTCCCGGCGCGGGCACCGTATCGACCTCCAGGACCGGGACGGTCGCGACGAAGGAGTCGTGATGGCCACCGCAGACGACGCACTGCGCATCGAACTCGACGCCGTCGCCCGCGCCATCAGCGTCCGCAGCACCGGGACTCTCGCGCTCCGTGCCGATCAGGGCATCACCATCGACGCCGGCTCGGGCCCACTGGATCTGCGCGGCGGGAAAGTGTCGGTCAACGCGACAACCACGGCCGAGGTGACCGCATCCGGCCCGGTGACCGTCCAGGGCACCCCCATCAAACTCAACTGAGGAGAGACCATGCCACCAGCCGCGCGCGTCGGCGACCCGACCGCCCATCCGGGTGTCGTGGGGCCGCCGGGTTGTCCGACGGTCCTCATCGGCGGCGCACCCGCCGCCACGGTCGGTACCCCACATATCTGCTCGTTCCCGCCCCCGGCGGTGCACCCGCCCACGGCGATCGTGCCGCCGGGTTGCCCCACGGTGCTCATCGGAGGACGACCGGCGGCCCGCGTCGGCGACCTGTCGGGGTGCGGTGCCCCCATCGTCTCCGGCGCGCCCACCGTTCTCATCGGCTGACGAAAGCAGGTGCCCGACATGGATGATCGACTCACCACAGACTTCGTCGGTCGCGGCTGGGCGTTCCCGGTCCGGACCGGCCCCACCGGTACCTTCGCCCTCGCCGGCGGCGGCAGCGACGTCGAGCAGGCGATCGAGATCATTCTCCGGACGACGCCGGGGGAGCGGCCCATGCGGCCCGAATTCGGGTGCCGGATCAACGATCACGTGTTCGCCCCGGCGACGTCGGGGACCGCCGCCGCGATCGCGCGCGACGTGCGCACCGCGCTCGAGGACTGGGAGCCGCGGATCGACGTCGACGACATCCGCGTCGATTTCGACGCGGCCGACATGGGGACCTTCTACATCGACGTGTGCTACCGCATCCACGGCCGGAACGACCGCCGGAACCTGGTGTTCCCCTTCTACGTCATCCCCGACGAGCCGGACGAGACCGGGGCCCCCGGTGTCCCGGCCGCACCCAACACTCTGGGAGAACCGTGATGTTGCCTGCCCCCGACCTCGACGACCGCAGGTTCCAGAATCTCGTCGACGACGCGCGCCGCCTTGTCCGCGAACGATTCCCGGAGTGGAGTGATCACAACATCTCCGATCCCGGAATCACCTTGATCGAGGCGGTCGCGACCATGGTCGACCAGCTCATCTATCGGCTCAACCGGGTGCCTGACCGCAACTATCTCAAGTTCCTGGACCTGCTGGGACTGGAGTTGCGTCCGGCGTCAACCGGCCGCACGCGGGTGACGTTCTGGCTGTCCGCCCCGCAACCACAGATCGTCAACGTCCGATCGGGAACCGAGGTGAGCACGGTGCGGACCGACGTGACCGAGCCGGTGGTGTTCTCGACCGACCGTGCCCTCGACATCGTTCCGTGTTCGGCGAAGCGGGTCTTCGCCGCTCCCGCGGACGCCGACCCCACCGATCGCAGCCTGTCGTTGCGCGGTGACGGATTCGACTGCTTCTCCGCGACACCGCGCACCGACGACGCGCTGCTCGTCGAGTTGACCGATCCGGTCCCGTCCTGCGCGGTGCTGTTGCGGATCACCTGCCGGGTCGCCGGTGTCGGTGTGGATCCCCGCCGGCCCCCGCTGCGATGGGAAGCGTTGACCGAACGCGGTTGGGTGGCCTGCGATCTCGGGAAGGACGAGACGGGCGGGTTCAACGAACCCGGCGACGTCGTCGTGCACTTGCCCGACGATCATGCCCGCGCCGTGGTGGCCGGGCAGCGTGGCGCCTGGCTGCGATGCCGGCTGATCGACGCGATCCCGGGGCAGCAGACCTACACGCTGTCACCGCACATCACCGCGCTGTCGGCGCAGACGGTCGGCGGTACCACCTCGGCCGCACACATGCAGACGGTTCCCGGTGAGGTTCTCGGTATCTCCGATGGATCGGTGGCGCAACGGTTCCGGCTTCATCAGCACCCCGTGGTCCGTTCCGATGCGCTGAGCGTGACCGTCAGCGACGGCACCGAATCGTCGACGTGGCGTCCGGTGGACGACTTCGCCGACTGTTCCGCGGACGATCCGGTGTTCCACCTCGACCCGGTCTCGGGGGAAGTGGTCTTCGGTCCGGCCATTCGTGACGCGGACGGAACGGTGCGCGGATACGGCGCGATTCCGCGCAAGGGTGCGGTCGTCGCGATCGGGGACTACCGCATCGGTGGCGGCGCCGACGGCAACGTCGGTGTCGGTCAGTTGCGGGTCCTCAAGAGCAGCGTGCCGTTCATCGCCCGGGTGGAGAACCGGGTGGCCGCCGTCGGCGGCGCCGAGGCCGAGACGATCGACGAACTCAAGCTGCGCGGTCCCGTGGTCTTGCGCTCCCGCGGGCGGGCGGTCACCGCCGAGGACTTCGAGGAACTGACGCGTCAGGCCGCACCGGAGATCGCGCGGGTGCACTGCCTCGCCGACGATGCCGCTCCCGGAGTCATCCGGCTGCTGGTGATCCCGCATGTCGCCGACTCCGCCGACGGCGAGATACGCGTCCACGACCTGACCCCGCAGCGCCGAACCCTGGACACCATCGCCGGGTACCTGGACGAGCGCCGTCTCGTCGGCACCCGGCTGTTGATCGAGCCACCCCAGTACATCGGGGTCACCGTGCTGATCAGTCTGAGCGCAGTCGTCGGGTTCGACCGCGAGACAGTGAAGGCCGACGTCCGGTCGCGGGTGTACCGGCTGCTGCATCCGGTGCGTGGTGGTCGTTCGGGCCGCGGGTGGCCGGTCGCACGATCGCTCGGTGTCCCCGACCTGGCGGCGGCGATCGCCGATGTCCCCGGTGTGGACATGAGCGGCGAAGTCGACGTGCAACTCATGCCGGTCAATCCGGCGACCGAGCGCCGCGGCGAGCCGACCGACCGATTGACCCTTCCGCCCAACGGTTTGTTCCTGTCGCACCGCCATCAGGTGCGCGTGATCTGACGGAAGGGGAGTCCGGTGAGGAGTGAGTACAGTGCGCGGTGACCTGCCGACGGTGGTGAGCCCGCATCCGGTCGGCGCGACCCTACCGTCGATCTACGCCGACGACACTTACGCGCAGGGGCTGTGTGAGTCGTTCGACCGGATGTTGGGCCCGGCCATCCTCGTGCTCGACTGCTTTCCGGCTTACCTCGATCCGGCGACCGCGCCCGCCGACTCGCTGAACTGGCTGGCCGGCTGGATCGGACTCGTCCTCGAAGGCCACGAATCGCCGGCGAAGAAGCGCGAACTGATCGGCGTCGGAGCCGAATTGCTGCGGTGGCGCGGCACGCGGCGCGGTGTGCACGACGCCGTGGTCGCGGCTTTCGGTGTCGCTCCGCAGATCAGCGAACCCGGCGGCGTGACGGTCTCGGCCGAGGCACCCGACCATGGTCCCGATGCAACCGATGACCGCGACCAGATGCTGGCCGTCACCCTCACCGTCGCCGACCCGGAATCCGTCGACCTATCGCGGCTCGAAGCCGTTGTGGCACAGGTGAAACCGGTACATCTGCCGCATCAGGTGCAGGTCGTGACGGGCTGACCTCGGGGTTCAGCCGAAGCGTTCGGTCCGCACCCGTCGTGGGTCGTGGCCCGCGGTGAGCATCGCCGCCGCGCAGAACTCGACGAAGCGGTTGGGTCCGCAGATGTACACGGCGGGATCGCGATCGGGCGGCATCGTGACTGCGGCGAGCTCGGCCGCGTCGAGTCGGCGCGCACCGCGCGCGTCGTCGTCCGGCGCTGATCGGGTGAAGGCGAGATGGATGGGCAATCGACGACGCTCGGCCAGTTGTCGCAGATCATCGGCGAACAACATCCGGTCCGGTGACCGAAACGAGTACACCAGATTGAACGGCACTGCGGGGGCAGCGATCTCGCGGCTCCGGAGCATCGCCATCAACGGCGCCAGGCCGGACCCGCCCGCGATCAGCTGCACCGGTGCGGTGTCGGTGGGCTCCCAGGTGAACCAACCCCCGTGCGGGCGGGTGATCTCGAGTGGTTCGCCGACCTCCACGACGTCGACCAGGTACGGAGACACCTCGCCGTCATCGGCGCGTTCCACGGTGACCTCGACGACACGTGGTTCGCGGACATCCGACAGGGAGTACGTCCGCGCGGTCGAGTAGCCGTCCTCGGCGGTCAGTCGGATGTCGAGATGCTGGCCCGGGAGACCCTGAAACGGCTCAGACAGGGCCAGGGACAAGGACCGCGCGCTGGTGCTGTGCCGGAACTGCGAGATCACGGTGGTGATCTGCCACTCGTTCATGAGTAGCGCTGCTCCGTCCACGGGTCGCCGTGCATGTGGTACCCGTTGCTCTCCCAGAAGCCGGGGGTGTCCGACGACATGAAGCGCAGTCGGCACACCCACTTCGCGCTCTTCCAGAAGTACAGGTGCGGCACCAGAAGCCGTGCCGGACCCCCGTGTTCGGCAGGCAGCGGTTCACCGTCATAGGAGTCGGCGACCCAGCCGCGGCCACCGACCAGGTCGGTGAGCGCGAGGTTCGTGGTGTACCCACCGTGGCAGTGCGCCATCACATACGGTTCCGCCGGCCACGGTAGCTCGGCGATGATGGTGTCGAATGACACGCCACGCCAGCGGGTCTCGAACTTCGACCAGCGGGTCACACAGTGGATGTCGGTGACGATCTCCTCGTGCGGCAGTTCCTGGAACTGCGACCAACTCCACTTGTGGATCCGGTGTTGCGCCGATTGGACGGCCAACGACCACTTCTCCAGGCCGACGGAGGGTGTCGGTTCGGCCGAGAGCACCGGGAAATCGAACGTACGGTACTGGCCGGGCGGCAGCCGCCCGGCGTCACGGTCGCGTCTGCCGACGAACCCACGGTTCACGATCGCCATTGCAGCGATGCTACCGGCGGACGTCCCTGCGTACCGGGGTCAGATCTCGAGGCCCAGCAGTGCGTTCTCGAGGACCTCCGGCATCGCCGGGTGAATCCAGTACTGGCCGCGTGCCACCTCCAGCGCGGTCTGGCCGAACGACATCGCCTGGATCGCCGGCTGGATCACGGTCGGGGCCTGCGGACCCAGCACGTGAGCGCCGAGCAGTCGGCCGGTGCCGCGTTCGGCGATGACCTTGCAGAACCCGGTGGTGTCCTCCATCGCCCAGCCGTAGGCGACGTCGCCGTAGGCCTGCACCTTGACAGTGATGTCGAGTCCCTGGTCACGCGCCTCGTCTTCGGTCAGTCCGACCGCAGCGATCTGCGGATGCGTGAACACCGCGGCGGGCACGAACCGATGATCGAAGGTGTCGAGGTCCTCGGAGTCCCAACCCTTGAGCAGGTTGGCCTGCACGACCCGTTCCTCGTGGTTGGCGACATGCTTGAGCTGATAGGGCGAACTGACGTCGCCCAGGGCCCACACCCGAGGCGCGTCGGTACGACCGTGCGGATCGCAGATGACCCGCCCGTCGGCGTCCAGCGCGAGGCCGATCGACCCGAGGTTGAGTCGGTCCCCGTTGGGTTTACGGCCGGTTGCGACCAACAGCACGTCACCGTCGAGATGTCCGCCGTCCTCGAAGTCCACCCGCACCCCGCCGTCGGGCAGATCCTTGGCCCCGACCACATTCGTGTCCAGGTGCACATCCCACTTCTCACGTGCGACCTCGGTGAATCGCGTCGTGACGTCGGCGTCGAGCTTGCGGAGCAGCGCGCCGCTGCGGGCGATGATCGACACCGAACTGCCGAGGGCGCCGAACACGTGCGCGAACTCGGCTGCGATGTAACCGCTTCCGACGATGATCAGCCGTTCCGGCAACTCCTCGAGGCGCATCACGTCGTTGTTGGTGTAGTACCGGACGGCGGATTCGGCGATCGCCGGTGGGATCGTCGCTCGCGACCCGGCCGCGATGACGACCTCGTCGGCGAGCACCAGCGACTCCGCGGTTACCAGCCGATAGCGGCCGTCCTCGTCGCGACCGTCGAACTCGACATGGGCGGAGTGCACGGTGATGTTGGGGCAGCGGTCGACGCGATATTCCTTGCCGCCCACCGAGATCGGATCGATCCGACCGAACACGCGTTTGACGATGCCGGGCCAGTCGACGGAATCCACCCGGCTGTCGACACCGAGCCGGCCGCCATGTCGGGCGATCTCGGCCACCTCCGCGCCGTACACGAACATCTTGGTGGGGATACACCCGACATTGAGGCACGTGCCGCCGTAGACACCTTCCTCGAAGATCGCGATCGTCTTGTCGTCGAACCGATGATCCGGGATCGAATTGCCACTGCCGGAACCGATGATCGCCAGATCGACGACCTGCGGCGCGGTCATGCGCGCCCCGAGGGTGTGTCCGATGTCGCGTCGGAGGGTGTGTCCACCGGCGTCGCGGGGGCGCCGAGCGTGTCCTGGAGCCAGAGGTCGATCTCGCGGTAGGCGTGCTCCCGAGCGTGCCGCACGGAGAGGAACACGTCGTGACGGGCATCGGCGATCGGGACCACCGACACCCGGTCGCCGAGGCATCCGCTCCACCGGGACATGTGCCTGGCGTCGAGCACCACGTCGGCGTCGTCGACAGAACTCGGGCGGGCACCGTCGAACAGGGTCTTGTCGGATCGGAGCACCAGCGAGGGCACGCCGACGTCGATGCCGCGGTGCAGTCGGGCGTGCCCGCGACGGACCGCGTTGAGGAACCCGAAGGTGACGGGGAAGCCGCCCATCGGTTTCAGGGCGAGGTCGTAGGCCCATTCGCCGCCGGTCGTCTCGTGGATGCTGCGGCCGTATCCCTCCGAAAGCTCCTGCGGCAACACCGCCTTCGGGCGCACCGCGGCGAGCACTCGCAGCAGTGCCGACACCGGCGGCGTACGCAGGACCGGGCTGCCCTGCAGGTCGAACCACGGACTGTTGAGCAACAGCCCAGCGACGTGTGCGTGACGCTCCCGCGACGACGACCGCAGCCGGTCGAGCCACAGCGGGGTGATGATGCCGCCGGTGGAGTGGGCGGCGACGATCACCCGCGCCCGCCCGTCGTCGCCGGCCGTCTCGTCGACGACGACGTCGAGCGCGCGGCCCAGCTCCTCGTCGTACTGCCGCAGGTCGGTGGTCAGGTGCGCGGTGTGCTGCGGCTGCAGCGACCGCCCGCACTTGCGCAGGTCCAAGGCATAGAAGGCGTAGCCGCGGGCGTGGAAGTAGTCGGCCAGCGGTTCGTGGAAGAAGTAGTCGGTGAAACCGTGGACGTAGAGCACGGCACCGTTCGTCGACGGTTCCGGGCCGGCCTTGCGGACCAGGGTCGCGGTGATCGGGTCCTCCCCGTCGGGGTCTGGTCCCAGCGGGAGAGTCAGGACCTCGTATCGGTCCAGGAACTGGTCGGGTTGCCAGGTCGCAGCTGGTCGGCTGCCGTCGTGGGCAGCTGTCGAGGATGCGGTCACGACCTCCACTCTAGAAGAGCGCCCCAGGTCGGCCAGTGGGCCGAGGTGTCGCCCAGCCCACAATTCCGCAGAGGCGATTCCATTGTTTCGCGGCAAATGGGGAACAATGGCCGATGACAGGGATGAACGACATGGATGCCCCGGTGACAGCGTCACCGGTGTCGGAACGTCCACCTCGTGCGAAAGAGAGCTCTTCGTGTCTCACTCGGTGATCAAGACGGATGTCGCACTGGTCGGTGCCGGGATCATGAGCGCCACCCTCGGCGCGCTGATCCATCGGGTACAGCCGGACTGGTCGATCAGCCTCTTCGAACGACTCGACGCGGCCGCCGCGGAGAGCAGCGACCCGTGGAACAACGCCGGCACCGGGCACTCCGCGCTCTGCGAGCTGAACTACACCCCGAAAACCGCAGACGGCGACGTCAACATCGACAAAGCGCTCAACATCAACGAGCAATTCCAGGTGTCGCGGCAATTCTGGGCCTACGCCGTCGACAACGGCATCCTCGGCGACCCCAGCGAGTTCATCAACCCGATCCCGCACGTCAGCTTCACCCACGGCCAGGCGGGCGTCGACTACCTGCGCAAGCGCTACGACCGTCTCGCCGGCCAGGTGCTGTTCGAGGGCATGGAGTTCATCGACGACGAGGCGACGTTCAGCGAGCGGTTGCCGCTCATGTCGGCCGGCCGGGACTTCTCCGACCCGGTCGCCCTGAACTGGTTCACCGAGGGCACGGATGTCGACTTCGGTGCGCTCACCCAGCAGCTGATCAACAACATCGGCGAGTCGGGCGCCGACATCTACTTCGGCCACGGCGTCACCAACCTGTCGAAGCAGTCCGACGGCAGCTGGATGGTCAAGGTCCGCAACATGCGGACCAAGGAGAAGTTCACCGTCCACGCCAAGTTCGTCTTCGTCGGCGCCGGTGGCGGCGCCCTGCACCTACTGCAGAAGTCGGGTATCTCCGAGGCCAAGGGCTTCGGCGGATTCCCGGTGTCCGGTGAGTTCTTCCGGTGCACCAATCCCGACCTCGTCTCCGAGCACCAGGCCAAGGTGTACGGGCAGGCGGCCGTCGGTGCGCCGCCGATGTCGGTGCCGCACCTCGACACCCGCGTGATCAACCACAAGCCCGGGCTGCTGTTCGGCCCGTACGCCGGATGGTCGCCGAAGTTCCTCAAGAGCGGCAAGATCACCGACCTGCCGTTCTCGGTCAAGCCGAACAACCTGCTGCCGATGCTGTCGATCGCGCCGCAGGAGTTCGGTCTGCTCAAGTACCTGATCAGTGAGTTGGCGGCCAGCCGCGCCGACCGCGTGAACACCCTCGGCGAGTTCGTCCCCCGTGCCGACGGCGCCGACTGGGAGATCATCACCGCAGGTCAGCGTGTGCAGGTGATCCGCAAGACCGGCGTCGGTGGATCGTTGGAGTTCGGCACCGCGGTGGTCACCGCCGACGACGGCACCATCGCGGGTCTGCTCGGTGCATCGCCGGGTGCCTCCACGGCCGTTCCGGCGATGCTCAACGTCCTGGAGAAGTGCTTCCCCAAGGAGTACGCGGGGTGGAAGCCGACGCTCACCGAGATGATCCCGTCCTTCGGGCAGAAGCTCTCCGACAACCGTGACCTGTTCCGGCAGGTGTGGGACTGGACCAACGCGAGTTTGCAGCTGCGGCGCGATGCCGTGGCCCCACAGGTCGACACCGAACCGGCACAGGCGACCGCGGTCTGACACCGCCGCCCGACGAGTGCGCGCGTCTGTGATAGGCACGACACCATGACATCGGTAGGGCACCTCCACCACAGTCCGGCCGACGAGATGGATGCGGCCACCCTGTACAAGATCCTGCGGCTGCGGGTCGACGTCTTCGTCGTCGAGCAGGCGTGCCCGTACCCGGAGCTCGACGGCCGCGACCTGGACCCCGGAACCCGGCAGTTCTGGATCGCCGACGACGACGTGGTGGTCTCCACGTTGCGGTTGCTCACCGAGCCGCCGTCTGCCGACGGCGCACCGACGTTCCGCATCGGGCGGGTGTGCACCGAGCGCGGCCATCGCGGGCAGGGTTTGACCGCGCGACTCATCACGGCCGCGCTCGCGCAGATCGGCGATCACGGATGCGTGATCGAGGCCCAGGCCTACCTCGTCGACATGTACGCCAAGTTCGGGTTCGCCGTCGAGGGGGCGGAATACCTCGAGGACGGCATCCCGCACGTCACGATGCGCCGTGAGCCGGTGACCTCGCAGGCCCGCGACGTCGTCGCCGGTGGGCCGCAGTGACCGGCCGTCACCACCGGGCGACCTCGGTCGAGGGGCCTGTCCGCTATCCGTTCAGCGCCGTCGTCGGGCAGGAACGGCTCAAGCTGGCGCTGATCCTGTCGGCGATCTCCCCGGGCATCGGGGGTGTGCTCATCCGCGGCGAGAAGGGCACCGCGAAGTCGACGATCGTGCGCGGACTCGGGCCATTGCTCGAGGCCGACCACGCGGCGGGAAGGAACGTGGCGGGGGAGAACCCGGAGACGGGGCACCCGCGTGGTCGCGTGGTGGAGTTGCCGATCGGGGCGACCGAGGACCGGGTCGTCGGCTCGCTCGACCTGACCGCCGTACTGAGCGAGGGCCGCGCACAGTTCACCCCCGGTCTGCTCGCCCGCGCCGACGGGGGCGTCCTCTACATCGACGAGGTCAACCTGCTTGCCGACCATCTCGTCGACGTGCTGCTCGACGCCGCCGCCAGCGGACGGGTGACCATTGAACGCGACGGTGTATCGCATACGCAGCCCGCAGACTTCGTCCTGGTCGGCACGATGAACCCGGAAGAGGGGGAGCTGCGTCCGCAGCTGCTCGACCGGTTCGGTCTGGCCGTCGATGTCGCGGCCGGCCGAGACATCGACGAGCGGGTGGAGATCGTGTCGCGGCGGATGGCCTTCGACGCCGACCCGGAGACATTCGTCGCCGATCATGCGGCCGCCGAGGCCGAACTGACGACCCGGATCGCCGATGCGCGTGCCCTGGTGTCCGCCGTCCGGATCCCGGCCGCGGAGCTGCGGCGGATCGCCGGCATCTGTGCGCATCTGGAGGTCGACGGACTGCGCGGCGACATCGTCGTGGCGCGGACCGCGGCCGCACACGCCGCGTGGCGACTCGCTGACGAGGTGACCGCCGACGACGTCCGGGTGGCGGTGGAACTCGCCTTGCCACATCGGCGCCGGCGCAACCCGTTCGACGAATCCGGTCTGACCGATCAGCAGCTCGACGACGCGATGGATGCGGGCCACGACGCCGCCGAATCGGGCCCCCGGGACCCCGACCCGACCGATCCCGACCCAACCGATCCCGACCCGACCGATCCCGACTCGACCGATCCCGATCCGACCGATCCCGATGGGGGCGGCGCACCCCCGCCGGACGACCGCACCGACTCATCGCCCGAGCCGTCGTCGATGTCCGCGAACGACCGCCAGACCTCCGAGAACGCGGACGCCGACGACGAGGCGCCCACCGAACCCGTGCCGGGTCCACGTTTCGGAGACACCCCCGCCGCCGCGCACACACCCCGGATTCGGCGCCTCAGCGTCGACGGCATCGGCGAAGGCGACCCCGGTCGCCGCTCACGCGCTCGTTCTCGGCGTGGACAGACCACGCGCGCAATCGATTTCACACATGGCGAACCGGTCCACCTGTTCGGCACGATCCTGTCGGCCGCCGACCGGGTGGCCGCCGACGGCCGTGCGACAACGGGTGACGTCCGTCTGCGGTCCGGTGACCTGCGCAGCGCGGAACGCATCGGCCAGGAGGGCAACCTCGTCGTGTTCGTCGTCGACCTGTCCGGCTCGATGACCGCGCGCCGCCGGCTCTCGGCGGTGACCGGGATCTGTGTCGACCTGCTGCGCGACTCCTACACGCGCCGCGACCGGGTCGCGGTCGTCGTCGCGCGTGGGTCGTCCGCCGAGGTGGCGGTACCGCCGACAAAGTCCGTCGACATCGCGGTCCGGCGCCTCGCCGACCTGCGGACCGGTGGTCGCACACCGCTGGCCGAGGGACTCATCGAGGCAGCCGATGTCATCGACCGCGCCGCGCGTCGCGAACCACAGCGTCGCGCGCTGCTCGTGGTGCTGACCGACGGCCGTGCGACGGCCGGGCCGGACGCCGCACCCCGGGCCCGGAAGGTGGCCACTGCGATCGGTCGGCGAGGCATCGACGCCGTGGTGGTCGACTGTGAACAGGGCATGATCCGGCTCGGGCTGGCCGCCGAACTCGCCGCGGCCCTCGGTGCGCGGTGTCTGCCGATGGACGAGTTGTCCGCCGACCTGCTCACCGGCGGCCGGGCCGCCTGAGTCCCGGGTCCGACTGAGACCCGAGTCCGCCTGAGACACTGTTCGCACCACACCGCGACTGCGAGGAGGCCACGTGCCACGAGGAGTGCCGGACACCGTCCCCGACGACGGTTTGACCACCCGGCAGCGGCGCAATCAGCCGGTGCTGGCGGTGCACACCGGTGACGGGAAGGGCAAGTCCACCGCGGCGTTCGGGATGGCGATGCGAGCCTGGAACGCGGGACTGAGCGTGGCGGTCTTCCAGTTCGTCAAGAGCGCCAAATGGAAGGTCGGGGAGGAGAGCGCCCTGCTGACGCTCGGCGATGTGCACGTCGAGACCGGCAAGGGAGCCCCGGTCGAATGGCACAAGATGGGTCAGGGCTGGTCGTGGCTGCGCGCCAACGCGGATCACGACGCCGACCACGCGGAGGATGCGCGGGCCGGATGGGTCGAGATATCTCGGCGCCTGGCCGCCGAACAGCACGATTTCTACGTCCTCGACGAGTTCACCTACCCGCTCGACTGGGGGTGGGTGGACACTGACGAGGTGGTGGAGACACTCCGGAACCGACCCGGCCGACAGCACGTGATCATCACGGGGCGCCGTGCGCCGGCGGCGCTGACGGACGCCGCCGATCTGGTGACCGAGATGCGCAAGGTCGCCCATCCGATGGACGCCGGACGCAAGGGCCAGAAGGGCATCGAGTGGTGAGCGGATCGGGGCGCAGATGAGTGCGGTGCCCGCCGTCGTCGTGGCCGCGCCTGCATCGGGCAGCGGCAAGACGACGGTGTCCACCGGACTGATCGGTGCGCTGCGGGCCGCGGGTCACCGCGTTGCCCCGTTCAAGGTCGGTCCCGACTACATCGACCCCGGCTACCACGCGGTCGCCGCCGGGACGGTGGGCCGCAACCTCGACCCGAATCTGGTCGGCGCCGACCTGGTCGGCCCGCTGTTCGCGGCCGGCTCGGCCGGCGCGGACATCGCCGTCGTCGAAGGCGTGATGGGCCTGTTCGACGGACGCATCCTCGCGGACTCGGCGTCCTCCGACGACCCGGCGGGTTTCGGGTCGACCGCCCACGTCGCCCGGCTCATCGGGGCGCCCGTCGTCCTCGTCGTCGACGCCTCCGGGCACAGCCAGTCGCTGGCCGCCACGCTGCACGGCTTCATCGGTTTCGATCCGTCGGTCCGCATCGTCGGGGTGATCCTGAACCGGGTGGGATCCGATCGCCACGAGTCGGTGCTGCGTAAGGCGTGCGCGCGTGTCGGACTACCGGTGATGGGTGTGCTGCGGCGCAACCCGGCGTTGCAGGTGCCGTCCCGGCACCTCGGGCTGATCCCGGCGGCCGAACGGCGCGACGACGCGGTTCGTGCAGTGGATGCGATGACCGCGACCATCGGTGCGGCACTTGATCTCCCGGCCATCGTCGCGGCGGCCCGCACGCGCGCGGCGCAGTCGACGACCGCGTGGTCACCGCACGAGGCCGTCGCCGACGGCGCACCCGCGACCAGCGCACGCAGACCGGTGGTGGCCGTGGCCGGCGGTGCCGCGTTCACCTTCGGCTATGCCGAGCATCGTGAGCTGTTGGTCGCAGCAGGCGTCGACGTGGTCGGCTTCGACCCGCTGCACGACCCGCTGCCACCGGACACCGATGCGGTCGTGATCGGCGGCGGCTTCCCGGAGGAACACGCCGAAGCCCTGTCGGCCAACGAACCCCTGCGGACCGGGCTCGCCGACCACGCGGCCGCCGGCCGGCCGATCGTCGCCGAATGCGCCGGGCTGCTCTATCTGGCCCGCGAACTGGACGGGTACCCCATGGCCGGGGTGATCGATGTCGTCGGTCGGTTCACCGACACCCTCACCCTCGGCTACCGCGACGCCGTGGCGGTGACCGACTCGGCCGCGTTCGCGGAGGGGCAGCGGGTCACCGGACACGAGTTCCATCGGTCCACCGTGATCGGCGGCGATCATCTTCGGCCCGCCTGGGCGTGGCGCGATCACCTCGGGGTCGCCGGGACCCACGGCTACGCGAACGGTGCCGTGCACGCCTCGTATCTCCATGTGCATCCGGCGGGTTGTCCGCACTCCGTGGCGCGGTTCGTCGAGCACGCGCGCAACCGCTCCCGGGTTCGCGAGCACACCGGATGACGAGCGGCCGGCGCCTGGGTGAAGCGCTCGGCGCCCTCGAACGCCAGGGCGTCGACGACCCTGCGGTACTGCGTGATCTCCTCGAGGCGGTCCTGGTCGTGGGCCGGGGATTGGACCTCGACAACGCGCTGCAGCGGATCGTGGAGGTGGCGTCCCACGTTCTCGACGCCCGCTACGCCGCGCTCGGTGTCCGCGGCCCGGACGGTGGGCTCAGCGCGTTCGTCTACACCGGCATCTCCGCGGCGCAGCGGGCCCGGATGGACCACCTCCCCGTCGGCCGGGGCGTGCTCGGCGTGCTCATCGAACAGACCGACGTGCTGCGCATACCCGCGCTCGCCGAGCACCCGTCGTCGGCGGGTTTCCCGGACGGTCACCCCCCGATGTCAACGTTCCTCGGTGCGCCGATCGTCATCCGCGGCTCGGTGTTCGGCAGTATCTACCTGACCGAGAAGCAGGGCGCGGATGCCTTCAGCGAGATCGACGAGACCCTCGTCGCCGTGCTCGCGGTGGCCGCCGGGATCGCCGTCGACAACGCGCGCCTGTTCGAGCAGGCCCGAACCCGTCACCGCTGGATGCAGGTGATCGCCCGACGCGGGTCGGAACCGCTGGCCGGAATCGCCTTGGACGACACGCTGTCCCGACTGTGTGACGACGTCGCCGCGCTCTGCGACGGCGTCGACGTGTTCCTGCTGACCGGCGAGCCCGGCGCGGTCACCGTGCGCGGTCACACCGGCCCCGACATCGCCGTCCCGGCCCTGGGAATCGGCCCGCGGGCCGCCCGGACGGTGGTGCCGCACACCGACATCCCGTCAGAACTGATCCGTCGGGATGCGCGCTGGGTGACCATCCAGCCGATGCAACGCGCCGCCGGCACCTTCGGGTATCTCGTGATCACCCACGTCGCCCGCCCGTGGTGGGACGACGAGGACGGGGCCGGTCTGGCGGGTGTCGCGGAGGTCGCGTCGTTGGCGGTTGCCTACGCCGAGCAGCAGCAGACGGCGCGCGATCTCGAAGTCCTCGAAGACCGGCACCGGATCGCGCGTGACCTGCACGACCACGTCATCCAACGCCTGTTCGCCATCGGCATGTCGGTGCAGGCGATGCTGGCGGGCCACGAAGCCGACGACGCGGCCCGGACCCGACTCGAACAGGTGGTGGGCGACCTCGACCGCACCATCGCCCAGATCCGTACGTCGATCTTCGATCTCCAGTCCGTCCCCGGACACCACGACACCGCGACGCTGCGTCGTCGGGTGCTCGACATCGTGTCTGAGTTGGCCACCCAGGCACCCATCGCCCCCGGCGTCGCGTTCGCGGGCCCGGTCGACACAGTCGTCCCGGAGCGTCTCGCGCCGCACATCGATGCCGTTCTGCGCGAAGGACTCTCGAACGCGTTGCGACACGCCCACGCGGAACACATCGATGTGTCGGTGACCGCCGACGACGACGTGTTGACGGTGGCGATCAGCGACGACGGTGTCGGGATCGGCGCCGATGTGGTCTACCGCGGACTCGACAACCTCACCCGTCGCGCCGAGGACTGCGACGGCGTGTTCGAAGTGGCGACCGCACCCGGGAGGGCCGGCGGGACCACCCTCACCTGGACGGTGCCGCTGCGGGGCTGATCCCGCAGGCCGCTAACGGTTCTTGCCGTCGCGCAAACGCGTCGCCATGACCGCGACCTGCGTGCGGCGCTGCATGTCCAGCTTCGACAGGATGCGCGACACGTAGTTCTTGATCGTCTTCTCCGCCAGAAACATCCGTTCGGCGATCTGTCGGTTCGTCAGGCCCTCGCCGATCAGGTTGAACACCTCACGTTCCTGGTGGGTGAGCTCGGCGAGCGGGTCCTCGGCGGTGTCCTTGCCGTCGCGCAGTTTCGCCAGCAGCGCGGCCGTGCTGCGATCGTCGAGCAGCGAACCGCCGCGGCCGACGGTCCGGACCGCCTCGATGAGGTTGTGTCCGAGGATCTGCTTCAGGACGAATCCCGACGCGCCGGCGAGGACTGCTGCGAGGAGCGCGTCGTCGTCGGCGTAGCTGGTCAGCATCAGACAGCGCACCGACGGTTCGGCGGCCCGCACGTCGCGGCACAACTCCACCCCGTTCCCGTCGGGCAACCGGACGTCGAGAACGGCGACGTCGGGCACGGCGGCGAGAATGCCCACCTTCGCCTCTCCGACGGAGGCCGCCTCGCCGACGACCTCGAGATCGGCGGCGGTCCCGAGCAGATCGCGCAGCCCGCGGCGCACGAGTTCGTGGTCGTCGACCAGATAGACACGGATCGGCTTCGGTTCGGCAGCCGGTTCTGTCGGGGCCTGCGCAGGCATGGTCTGACGGTACCGCAGCATCAGGTGCGCGGTCGGCTGTCGGCCGGAGACCTGGGACCCACCACATCGGGGACTTTCGGCCCACGTAGGCGCGTGACATGCCGGAGCAGAGTTGATCCGTACCGCAGCAGCGCGACCCGAGGAGAGCTGATGAGCAGTCTGATCGATCGACCGGCGGCAACCGACGAACTGATCACCGAGAACCGGATGACCGGCTCTGATCTGCTCCGGGAACTGTTGCCCGTCTGCGAGGCCGAAGTCGAGCGGCACATGAAGATGACCAAGGACTGGCACCCGCACGACTATGTGCCGTGGGATGACGGGCGCAACTTCGCCGCGCTCGGTGGGATCGACTGGGATCCGGCGCAGTCACAGCTGTCGGAGACGGCCAAGGCCGCGATGATCACCAACCTGCTCACCGAGGACAACCTGCCGTCGTATCACCGGGTGATCGCCGACAACTTCGGTCTCGACGATGCCTGGGGTTTCTGGGTGGGTCGCTGGACAGCCGAGGAGATGCGGCATTCGGTCGTCATGCGCGACTACCTGGTGGTGACACGCGGTGTGGATCCGGTGGAGCTGGAGAACATCCGGATGGAGCACATGACGCACGGGTTCAACCCGTTGCCCGACGACGACGGGCAACGCGACCACAGCTACGACATGCTCTACGCGGTGAGCTATGTCAGCTTTCAGGAACTGGCCACCCGGGTCTCGCACCGCAACACCGGAAAGGCTTGCGGTGACCCAATCGCCGACCGGATGCTGCAACGCGTTGCTGCCGACGAGAACCTGCACATGCTCTTCTACCGAAACGTCGTCGCCGGGGCGCTCGACCTGGTTCCCGACCAGACGATGGCGGCCATCTACGCCATCGTGTCCAACTTCCAGATGCCCGGCGCCTCCATGCCGAACTTCCGGCGCAACGCGGTGCTGATCGCCAAGGGTGGCATCTACGATCTGCCGCAACACCTCTCGGAGGTGGTGATGCCGGTGCTGCGCAAGTGGCGGATCTTCGAACGCGACGACTTCGGTCCGATGGGCGAGCACTACCGCGAACTGCTCGCGCAGTTCCTCGACGACATGGACGTCAAGGTCCGCAGATTCGAGGAGTCGCGCGAACGGGCGCTGCACCGTCAACGCGCCCGTGGGCTCGACCAGACGCCGGCGGCCACGCGGTGACGGCGCCCGACGACGAACCCGCCGTGGCCCCCATCCCCGGATTCCACACCGTCGGCCGGCTACCGATCTGAGCCTGTTCACCGGTTCGCCGCGGGATCGGTAGGCTCGTGGGTCATGTCCTCTGGCGTGTCCGACTCCGACCGGCCCGGCCCTGGCCGCCCCGACCGTCCTGCCACCGAAGCGTCCGCGACCGGCGACCACGCACGCGGCCACTATCTGGTCGGTCTCGACCTGTCCGGCCGCAGGGTCGTCGTGGTCGGCGGCGGGTCGGTCGCGCAACGTCGGCTGCCCAACCTGATCGCCGCCGGGGCGGACGTGCACGTGATCGCGATCGATCCGACGCCCGCCGTCGAGTCCACCGTCGGTATCTCGGTGTCGCACCGGGCCTATCGCGACGGAGATCTCGACGGGGCCTGGTATGTGATGGCCTGCACGGACGATCCGGAGGTGAACGCGCAGGTCGTCGCCGATGCCGAGGCACGACACACCTTCTGCGTCCGCGCCGACGACGCGCGATACGGCACCGCCGTCACACCCGCGTCGGGCCGGCACCGCGACGTGCAGTTCGGCGTCCTCGCCGGCGGCGACCACCGCATGTCCGCGGCGTTGCGCGCGGCCATCGGACGGGCGCTGGCCGACGGATCGCTCAGCGTCGCCGACGACGCGCCGCACGCCCCCGGTGTCGCGCTCGTGGGCGGTGGACCCGGCGACCCGGACCTGATCACAGTGCGCGGTCAGAAACTGCTGCAGCAGGCCGACGTCGTCGTCGCCGACCGGCTCGCACCACCGCAGCTGCTCGCCGAGCTGGGACCGCAGGTCGAGATCATCGACGCGGCGAAGGTGCCCTATGGGCGCGCGATGAAGCAGGAGGCCATCAACGACGTCCTGGTCGAGCGGGCCAAGGCGGGCAAGTTCGTCGTCCGCTTCAAGGGCGGCGACCCGTACGTGTACGGACGTGGCTTCGAAGAAGTCCAGGCCTGTGTGGAGGCCGGTGTGCCGGTGACGGTGGTCCCGGGCATCAGCAGCCCCATCGCCGCCCCGGCTTCTGCCGGTATCCCGGTGACCCACCGCGGTGTGACCCACGAGGTGGTCATCGCCTCCGGCCACGTCGCGCCCGACCATCCGGATTCACTGATCGACTGGCCGGCCCTCGCCCGACTGAAGGGCACGCTGGTGCTGATGATGGCGGTCGAGCGGGTCGATGCCTTCGCCGACGCCCTGCTGTCCGGCGGCAGGGCGCCGGAGACGCCGGTGGCGATGATCGAGAACGGCTCGTTACCGACACAGCGTGTCCTGCGCACCGATCTCGCGCATGCGGCGGCCACGGCCGACGAGCAGGATCTGCGACCACCGGCGATCGTCGTGATCGGCGACGTCGCCGGGTTCACCGAGCTCGCCACCTGACACCGCAACGGGCCAACGGCGATTGGCATATTCGGTGCACCGAGCGGTAGCGTCGAAGCCTATGTCAGCCCCGGAAACGTCGAGCCCCGCGCACGCGGCCGTGTACCGCCGCGTGTTCGGCCCGGCGATCCTGGTGCTCAGCGGCATGCAGCTGTTGATGGTGCTCGACGGCACCGTCGCCGCGCTGGCCCTACCGCGGATCCGTGACGCACTGCAGTTGTCCGAGTCCGGTGCCAACTGGATCATCAGCAGCTACGTGCTCGCGTTCGGCGGTCTGATGTTGCTGGGCGGACGACTCGGCGACACCTTCGGCCGCAAACGCATGTTCATCGTCGGCGTGGTCGCGTTCACCATCACCTCGCTGTTGTGTGGCGTGGCGTGGAACGAGCCCAGCCTCATCATCGGACGTGCACTGCAAGGCGCATCCGCCGCGATCGCCGCGCCGACCGCGATGGCCTTGGTCGCGACAACGTTCGCGCCCGGCAAGCCACGGAGCCAGGCCTTCGCGATCTACGCCGCGATGACCGGCGTCGGCTCGGTCGCCGGCCTGATCCTCGGCGGCGTCCTCACCCAGGTCTCGTGGCGGCTGGTATTCCTGATCAACGTGCCGATCGGCGTGCTGGTCACCATCGGTGCGATCGCGGTGCTGCGGGAGTCGCAGGGCGAACGCCTCGCACTCGACATCCAGGGCGCGATCCTCGGCACCCTCGGCTGCACGTTGTTGGTGCTGGCCGTCAACGAGGGGCCGGACGGGTGGGCGCGTCCACTCGTGGTGGGCTCCTTCATCCTCGGTGGCCTCGCACTGATCGCCTTCGTGATGGTCGAACGCAACGCGGCGAACCCGATCCTGCCGTTCAGCCTCTTCGACAACCGCAGCCGCGTCGCCGCGCTGGCCGCGATCTTCCTCGCCAGCATGATCATGATGTGCATGGCGGTGTTCATCTCGCTGTACCTGCAGGGCATCCTCAAGTACACCCCGATCCAGAGCGGGCTGGCCGTCGTGCCGTTCGCGTTCGGTCTGGGTATCGCCGCGGCCATCGCATCCAAACTCGCCTTGATGATCCAGCCGCGGTGGCTGGTACTCATCGGCGGCACGATCATTCTCGCCGGATGCCTCTATGCGTCGTCGATCGCCACCGGCTCGCCGGGCTACTTCCCGAGCATCGGACTGCCGGTCGTCGTGATCGGTTTCGGCGTCGGCTTCGCCGTCATCCCGCTCACGCTGTCCGTGGTCGCCGGCGTCGGACCCACCGAGATCGGCCCGCTGACCGCGCTGGCTCAGGTCGCGCAGAATCTCGGCGGGGCCATCGGCCTCGTCGCCGTCGGTGCCGCCGTCACCTCCCGAGCGTTGTCGGAGGGCGGCACCACCGCACCGGTCGAGACGATGAACCCGACCGAACTGGCCGCCCAGGCCAGCGGCTACGGACTGGCCTTCGCCTGCTGCGCGGGCATCGCCGTGCTCTCCGCCGTCGTCGTCCTGTTCATGCGTTTCACCCCCGAAGAGGTCGCCGAAGGGCAGGCAGCCCAGGAAGCCGCCAACGCGAGCCTCGACGTCGACGACCACACCCCGCACTGACGACGCTCGATCTCGACCCGGCCGTGCTCAGTTCGTCGAGGGGGACACGATGTCGGAGAGTTCGGCGCGCGAGCGGATCCCGAGCTTCCGGTAGACCTTGCGCAGGTGGTACTCCACGGTCTTGGGACTCAGGAACAGCGCCGCGGCGGCTTCGCGCGTGGTGCGACCGTCGGAGAGGAGCAGCGCCACCTGCAGCTCCTGCGGCGTGAGCGCCGCGACCCCGCCCTGGGGGCGATGCGCAACACGCTCGCCGGTGAGGTCCAGTTCGGTGGCCGCCCGGTCGGCCCAGGGTCGGGCCCCGAGTTCGGTGAACGCCGACAGACACGAGCGCAGTTGCACGCGGGCCTCCACCCGACGGCCGGCCCGACGCAGGCGTTCGCCGTAGACGAGTTCGGTACGAGCGGTCTCGAACCGATCCGGTGTGTCGCGGTGCAGGACCAGTGCGTCGGCGAACGCCTGGTCGAAGTCGTCGGCCACCATCGCAGCAGCGCGGCGTGCGCGCGCAGCCGACCAGGGCTGGCCCTTCGCGTCCGCGACCCCCGAGAACTGCCGGGCGACGTCGGCAGCGTCCGCCGTCCGGCCGAGCCGGACCATGGTCTCGACCAGATTCGGGCGAGGCGAGAGGTCGGGGTCGCCGACGGCACGTTCGGTTAGGAGCTCGTCCACCGCCAGCAGTCGATGCAGGGTCTCCTCCGGGTCGTCGCCGGCCATGGCCAGGTCGGCGAGTGCGTGCAGGGCCCAGATCCGAGCCGCGTGGATGTCACGGGCGAGACCCAGGGACACCGCCTCCTCGGCGTGGGCGCGACACTCGTCGGCCTGCCCCGTCCGCGCCTGCAGCCATGCCAGGCCCGCCAGACTCATGGCCAGCTCCGTGGTCTGGCCGGTGTCACGTGCCAGGCGGATCGCCTCGGTGTAGTCGGCGGCGGCGCGTGGCCACGAATCCGAGGTCGCGCCGTCGCGGGCGACCTGGAACAACAGGCCGGGCAGGACGCCTACCCCGGCCCGGCGACGGGCCCGGTCTATCCGGTCCCGTAGGTCCCGTCCGGTGTCGCCGTCGCGAAGGAACAGCGGCGCGTAGAGCACCCACGACAGACTGTGCTCGTCCGCCTGCGTATCGATGCTCTGCGCCAACAGCGGCACTGCGGCCCGCAAGTCCGCGACGCCCCCGGATCCCGCCAAGACTTTCGCCACCCCTGCCGCGAGCGCGCCCATCGCCCGGGCGCGGGTGGTGGTCGCCGCCGCGACGGCGTCGTCGAGCGGCTTGATCAGACGGCGCACAACCGTGCCGTCGGCCAGGAAGAATCCCGCGTGCACGGCCTCGGCTAGTAATCCGGCACGGACGTCGGGTGAGTCGCTGCGCATCGCGGCCTGCTCCAACAGCGTGATCCCCTCCAGGAGTGATCCGCTGCGCACGGCGATCACCGCCCTCAGCTCCAGCGCCTGCAGGACAGTCCGCGAACCCGCGGCATGGTCGATTTCGTCCAGAAGTGTGCGTGCCCGCTCTCCGAGTCCGGCCGTCCACGCCGCCGTAGCAGCGGCCAGCAGCCGAGCGCGGATTTCGGCGGCATCAGGGCTCAGTCGCGCGGCTCGTTCGTACGCGGCGGACGCCACCGCCCACGCGGCGCGCTCTGCGGCTCTGTCCCCGGCCGTGTGCAGCAGATCGGCAGCCGTGGCATCTGGGGCCCACAATGCTTCGGCGACATGCCAGGCCCGCCGGTCGACGTCGGCATCCGGCAATGCGGCGGCCGCCGCAGCGTGAACGGACCTGCGTTGCTGTGGCGCGGCGTCGCGATAGACCGCCGAGCGCAGCAGCGGGTGCCGGAAGATGATCTCGCCGCCCGTCACCTGAGCGAGTCCCGCGTCGGTGACCGATGCGAGAGACGCCGGGTCCACGCCGATGGCGGCACACGTCTGCCCGGTCAGGCGCAGGTCACCGTTGCAGACCACGGCAGCCAGCAGCACGGCGCGGGTGGTGTCGTCCAGCGGCCGCAGGCGGCGGACGAATGCGTCCACCAGCGCCGCCGACAGGGGAGCAGGTACTCCTGACGGACGAGGCGGCAGCGCGTCCGGGTTCTCGGCGAGTTCGGAGACCGCGAGAGGGTTTCCGCCGGTGAGTTCGTGCAGACGTGCCACCCACTCGTCGGTCACCGGCCGTGCGGTCAGATCGGCGACGAGGCGCCGGATCCCCTCGAGGTCGAGACCTGTCAGGCGGAGTTCGTCGACGCCGACGACGAGATGGTCCACCTCGCCTTCGCGACCGGCCGCCACGACCGCGATCGGATCCGCACTGAGCCGCCGAGCGGCGAACAGCAGCGCATCGGCCGATGGCGTGTCGATCCATTGCAGGTCATCGAGCAGCACCGCGATCGGACCGTCCTCGGCGTACCGGCACAACAGACTCAGCGTGGCCGCACCGACCGCGAACCGGTCACCGGCGGCCGATTCCTCGAGCGCAAGCGCGGACGAGAGGGCCCGTGCCTGTGGTTCCGCGATGGTGTCGAGGAGATCGAGCGCCGGTCGCAGAACCGCGAGGAGCGCGGCGAACGGAACCTCGCGCTCCGGCTCCGTTCCGGTCGCGCGAACGACCCGGAACCCGTCGAGACGGCTCTGCGTCCACCGGAGCAACGCGGTCTTGCCGACCCCCGGCTCGCCGGTCACGGCCAGCACACCGCTGGTACCGATCCGGGCGTTCGACACCAGCCGGTCGATCACCCGCTGCTCGCGTTCGCGACCGATCACCACCCAGAGTCTAGGCCCCGGTGGAGGGGACCAGGGGGGTCACCGGACGCGATCGCCGTTCCGGTCGTCGTACGTTTCGGACGTGATCGACCAGCCGCGAGACGACCAAGGAGAACGACGATGACCACAACCGATGATGCGACAGGCGCAGCCGTCGACATCGACCCCGACAAAGTGATGCAGTTCGTGTTCCGTGCGGTGGACGAGGTGGGTGCCACCCTGAACACCGCGCTGGTGGTACTCGGCGACAAGCTCGGCTACTACCGGGCCCTCGCCGCCCACGGTCCCAGCACGCCGGCCGGCCTCGCCGAGGCCACCGGGACCGGCGAACCCTACGCCAGGGAGTGGCTCAACGCCCAGGCTGCGGGTGGATACGTGACCTACGACCCCGGCCGGGGGACGTACACGCTGCCTGCCGAGCACGCGGTGGCCCTGACGGACGAGAACAGTCCGGCGTTCCTTCCGGGCTTCTTCCAGATAGCGCTCGGTACCGTCCACGACACGACCAGCGTGATCGAGGCCGCCCGCGCCGGGGCCGGATACGGCTGGCACGAGCACGACACCGACGTCCACATCGGCTGCGAACGATTCTTCCGGCCCAGCTATCACGCCTACCTCATCTCCGAGTGGCTGCCCGCCCTCGACGGGGTCGTGGAGCGGCTCACCGCGGGGACCACGGTGGCAGACGTGGGATGTGGCCACGGGGCCTCGACAATCCTCATGGCGCAAGCTTTTCCGGCGTCGACGTTCCTGGCTTCCGACTACCACGCGGAGTCGATCGAGATCGCCCGCGCGCGGGCCGAAGCCGCCGGGGTCGGCGACCGGGTGCAATTCGAGGTCGCCCCGGCCGACGGCTTCTCCGGTCGTGACTACGGATTGGTGACGATGTTCGACTGTCTGCACGACATGGGCGACCCCGTCGGCGCGGCGGAGCATGTGCGATCGGCGCTCGCGGCCGACGGCACGTGGATGATCGTCGAACCGCAGGCCGGCGATCATGTCGAGGACAACCTCAACCCGGTCGGCCGCGCCTACTACGGGTTCTCGACACTGCTGTGCACACCGGCGTCCCTGTCGCAGGATGTCGGGCTCGCGCTCGGCACCCAGGCCGGCCCGGCGAAGATCCGGGCGGTGACCACCGCCGCCGGATTCACCCGCTTCGACCGT
This sequence comes from Gordonia prachuapensis, assembly GCF_036350515.1. Taxonomy (NCBI): domain Bacteria; kingdom Bacillati; phylum Actinomycetota; class Actinomycetes; order Mycobacteriales; family Gordoniaceae; genus Gordonia; species Gordonia prachuapensis. The sequence continues at coordinate 242,171 of NZ_JAZDUE010000004.1, forward strand.
GCGGCCCAGACGCCCTTCCATCAGGTGTTCGACGTCAGGCCGTGATCAGTGGGGGGCGTGACTGCGGGGTGGCGGAGGAGCACACTGAGAACGCGACGTCGTCGAGGAGGCGCAGGATGACGACTCAAGTAGCGTGCCCGTCCCGGCCCGATGTTCCGGTAGGGGTGGCCCGGCATCGTCCACGCGTTCCGGACCGATCGGACTCCGTGCAACGCAACGATGTTCGGATCGCATACGACGTCTACGATGCCGATCGTCCGACGGTGATCCTCCTGCCCACCTGGTCGATCATCGACTCGCGGGTGTGGAAGCTCCAGGTGCCGTACCTGGCCCGGCACTATCGCGTGGTGACGTTCGACGGCCGCGGTTCCGGCCGCTCCGGACGGCCGCAGGGCGCCGCGTGCTACACGGATGCCGAGTTCGCTGCGGACGCGGTCGCGGTGATGGATGCCACCGAGACCGATCGAGCTCTGCTGGTGGGCTTTTCGTGCGGGGTGGCCTGGTCGGTGCATGTGGCGGCCGGGCATCCCGAACGGGTTGCCGGGATCGTGGCGATCGCACCGTCGTGCGGACTGTCGGTGCCGAGCCCGGAGCGCGACGTCTTCGCGTACGACAAGCGCCTGGACACCGTGCACGGATGGGCGAAGTACAACGAACACTACTGGCGCGACGGTGGACTCGAGGATTTCATCAGCTTCTTCGCCGACCGGATGTATCACGAGCCGCACTCGACCAAGCAGCGTGAGGACTTCGTCGGCTGGGCGAGCGACATCTCCGCCGACACCCTCGCCGACACCACCGCCGGCAGGCTCGGCCTGCACGGGGCCGACGCGCAACCGCTCGAACCGTTGTGCGCGAAGGTGGCCTGTCCGGTTCTGGTGGTGCACGGGACAGAGGACCGGGTGCGCCCGGCGGGAATAGGCGAGCGGTTGGCGGAGTTGACGGGCGGGTCATTGGTGCTGCTCGACGGTGTCGGGCACGGTGTTCCGGGTCGGGAACCGGTCCGTATGAACAGTTTGATCCGAGAGTTCGCCGACCAGATCTTCCCCGCCCCGCAACCGCCGTCGTTCACCACCTGGACCAGGTCGCGGCAGCGTCCGCGCCGGGCGCTGTACCTGTCGTCGCCGATCGGTCTGGGCCACGCCCGGCGGGATCTGGCGATCGCCGCCGAGCTACAGCAGCGACATCCCGACCTGCAGATCGACTGGCTGGCACAGGATCCGGTGACCCGGGTGCTGGCGGCTGCCGGCGAGCGCATCCATCCGGCGTCCCGCTATCTGGCGAGCGAATCGCGTCACATCGAAGACGAATGCGCCGACCACGACCTCAACGCGTTCCAGGCCATCCGTCGCATGGACGAGACACTGTTGCAGAACTTCATGATCTTCGACGAGGTCGCCGCCGAGACGCCCTACGACGTGGTGATCGGGGACGAGGCGTGGGATGTCGATTACTTCATGCACGAGAATCCCGAGTCCAAGCGCTTTCCGTTCGTGTGGTTGACCGACTTCGTCGGGTGGCTGCCGATGCCGTCCGGTGGCGACGACGAGGCCGCACTGACCGCCGACTACAACGCCGAGATGATCGAACAACGGGCGCGATACCGGCGGTTGCGCGACCACTCGGTCTTCGTGGGCAATCGGGATGATGTGGTCGACGAGACGTTCGGTCCCGACCTGCCGCGCATCCGTGAGTGGACGAACAACAACTTCGACTTCTCCGGGTACATCTCGGGATTCACACCCCCATCGGAGGAGGAGACGGCCAGACTCCGGGCGGGTCTCGGTCTGCGCCGGGACGACCTGCTCTGTCTGGTCACGGTCGGCGGCTCCGGTGTCGGCACTGCCCTCCTGCGACGTGTGCTCGACGCCGTCCCGCTCGCGTGCCGCCTCGAACCGGCGCTGCAGTTCCTCATCGTGTGTGGGCCGCGGATCGATCCGGAAGCGTTGGTCGGTCACACCGACGAGGTGTCGCGTCGCGTCCGTATCCCTGGATTCCTGCCCGACCTGCATCGCCATCTCGCCGCCTGTGATCTCGCCGTCGTCCAGGGCGGCTTGACCACCTGTATGGAGCTGACCGCGAGTCGACGCCCCTTCATCTATGTGCCGTTGCGTAACCATTTCGAACAGAACTTCCACGTCCGGCATCGTCTGGAGCAGTATCGGGCCGGGCGGTACATGCCCTACGAGGACGCCGCCGACCCGGACCGCCTGGCCGCCGCGATCATCGAGACGCTGCACGCCGATGTCGACTACCGGCCGGTGGAGACCGATGGTGCGGTGCGGGCAGCGGACTTGATCGACGGACTGCTGTGATGTCCCTCGGTGCACCGTTGTCCGGTGGTTTCCCCCCGATGGTCGAGTAGCGACGAGCCCCTGGGCGAGGGCCTCCTGCCGATGGTCGAGTAGCGACGAGCCCCTGGGCGAGGAGCGTATCGAGACCGCGAGAGGGTCATGGCGGTCTCGATACGCCGTCTCGCCTAGCGGCTCGACAGCTACTCGACCAGCGGAAAATGGCGGGCTGCTCGACCAGCGGAAAATGGTGGGCTGCTCGACCAGCGGAAAATGGCGGGCTGCTCGACCAGCGGAAAATGGCGGGCTGCTCGACCAGCGGAAAATGGCGGGCTGCTCGACCAGCGGAAATGGCGGGCTACTCGACCAGCGGGAACACCTTCGGGTGAGCGCTCACTCCGTGATGACGACGATCTGATCGGCTCGCGCGATCTCCACACGCTGTCCCGCATCGGACAGCACAGCCGCGAGGGAGTCGACGTCGCGGACGTTGCGCCGCGTACGCACCAGCTCGCGCGCCATCAAACCCTTGTAGTGCTTGTTGAAGTGGCTGACCACCTTCCGCGAACCGTCGGCGGCCTCGGTCATCACGGTCGCGGTCACCGCCCCGTGCACCGGACCGAGTTGCTGGTACACACCGGACCGCAGATCGACGACGAAGTCGTCGACGGCGTCGAGGCTTTCCGACAGCTCGGGTTTCCACACCGACGCCAGTGTCGGCATGCCGGGCAGCTTGGACCCGCCCGACAGTCGATAGGCGGGGATCATGTCGCCGGCCCGGACGACGCCGAACAGTGCCGACCCGACCGCGAGACGGTCGGCGGCCTTGGTCTTCTGCGCCCGCGTGAACGAGGCGTGGTCGAGGGCGTCGTAGAGCACCCCGGTGTACCGCTCGATCGCCGGGCGGGTGGGGGAGAGCCACAGGTCGGCGTTGCGGTCCACCTCGGCCAGCTGTGTCCGACCCAGGCCGAGCGCCTCACGGCTGGCATCCAGGTCGCACGCCAGGTCGACCAGTCCCTCGGCGATGCGCTTGCGGATCGGGTTCAGCTCGTCGAAGGAGAGGGTGTCCAGGTCGAGCGGCGCGCCGCGTCCACCGTCGGACTTGGTCTCGGAAGGAGGCAGGATGACGAGCACCGCAACACCATAACGACCGCCGGGAACACACGTCTAAGCTGGTCACCTGTGATCACTCGCATGTCGACGCTGTTCCTGCGCACGCTCCGCGACGACCCGGCCGACGCCGAGGTGCCCAGCCACAAACTCCTGGTCCGTGCCGGTTACGTCCGCCGCGCCGCGCCCGGTGTGTACACCTGGTTGCCGCTGGGTCTGCGGGTGTTGCGGGCGGTGGAGGACGTCGTCCGCGAGGAGATGGACGCGATCGGTGCCCAGGAGATCCTGCTGCCGGCGTTGCTGCCCCGCGACCCCTACGAGTCGACCGGCCGGTGGACCGAATACGGCGACAACCTGTTCCGGCTCAAGGACCGCAAGGGCGCCGACATGCTCCTCGGGCCCACTCACGAAGAGCTGTTCGCGCAGCTGGTCAAGGGTGAGTACTCCTCGTACAAGGACCTGCCCGTCGTCCTCTATCAGATCCAGACCAAGTACCGCGACGAGGAACGGCCGCGCGCAGGCATTCTGCGCGGCCGCGAGTTCGTCATGAAGGACGCCTACTCGTTCGACCTCGACGACGACGGCCTCAAGAAGGCCTACAACGCCCATCGCGAGGCGTATCAGAAGATCTTCCGACGCCTCGAGGTCGACTACGTGATCGTGGCAGCCACCTCCGGGGCGATGGGCGGCAGCGCATCCGAGGAGTTCCTGGCCGAGAGCGCGGTCGGGGAGGACACGTTCGTGCGGTGTGTCGAATCCGGGTACGCGGCCAACGTCGAAGCCGTGATCACCCCGGCACCGGAACCGATCCCGTTCGACGGATTGCCCGAGGCGAAGGTCTACGACACACCTGACACCCCGACCATCGACACACTCGTCGCCTGGGCCAATGACGCGCTCGACGGCACCTACGGCGCACACGACACCCTCAAGAACGTCATGGTGAAGGTGCGCCGGCCCGGCGGTGAGTGGGAGATCACCGGCATCGGCGTACCCGGCGACCGCGAGGTCGACATGAAGCGACTCGAGGCGTCGCTGGAACCGGCCGAGGTCGAGGTCCTCACCGACGCGGACTTCGCCGCCAACCCGTTCCTGGTCAAGGGCTACATCGGGCCGAAGGGGCTGGCGGCCAACGGGGTTCGCTATCTCGTCGATCCCCGGGTGGTGGACGGCACCGCCTGGATCACCGGCGCCGACGAGCCCGGCCGCCACGTCGTGAATCTGGTGGCCGGACGCGACTTCACCGCCGACGGAACCATCGAGGCCGCCGAGGTGCGTGACGGTGATCCGTCGCCCGACGGCAAGGGCCCGCTGGTGTCGGCCAAGGGCATCGAGATCGGCCACATCTTCCAACTCGGCCAGAAGTACACCGACGCCTTCGAGGTCGACGTGCTCGGCGAGAGTGGCAAACCGGTCCGACTCACCATGGGGTCCTACGGGGTCGGCGTGTCCCGACTCGTGGCCGTCATCGCCGAGCAATGTCACGACGAGAAGGGTCTGCGCTGGCCGCGTTCGGTCGCCCCGTTCGCGGTGCACCTGGTCATCGCCAACAAGGACGACGCGGCGATCGCCGGTGCGCACCAACTGGCCGAGGACCTCGACGGCGCCGGACTGTCGGTCCTGCTCGACGACCGCAAGGCGTCGCCCGGCGTCAAGTTCAAGGACGCCGAACTGCTCGGTATGCCGGTCGTCGTCGTGGTCGGCCGCGGATATGCCAACGGCACCATCGAGATCCGTGACCGTTTCACCGGCGAGGCCGTCGAGGTGCCGGTCGACGATGCGGTCGCGCGCGTCACGGAGGCGGCTCGGGGGTAGGGCGTCACCTCGCCGCTCGGTCGGCCGGGAACATTTCGGTCAGCTCGCTGCATCTGAGTCGAGAGATGCCCGCCCGGGCCGACCGAGCAGGAGAGCCGATGTATCCCACCCAGCGCCAGACCGATACGCAGCGAGCGGCACACGAGACGATCGCCGCCGAGTGCTCGGACTTGACCATGCCCGCCACCAACGCCGCGTGGGCAGGTGTTGCCCTCGTGTTCTTCTGGCCGTTGGGGATCGCCGCGCTGCACCAATCCTCGCAAGTCACCCCGCTGTGGCTGACCGGTGACCACGAAGCGGCCGAGGAAGCCTCCGAGAAGGCCCGCGCCTACGGCTCCTACGCGCTGGGCCTGTTCGTGTGGACGGCACTCGTGGTCGCCACCATTCTGTGGCCCTGAAGCGGTCCGGCGGCCGGACTATCCGGTCGAACCCGGAAATGCCACGGTGACCGGCGAGTCACGAAGCGCGACACGCCAGTTCGCGGCGCGCACGGATGCCGCGGTGAGCCCGTCGAGTGCCATGCGGCGGATCTCGGGGGTGTCGCCCTGTTCGATGAGCGCACGGTAGGCGACAGTGCAGTCCACTTCGGCCGACAGCAGCGCACGGACCGCGGTGACCGAGTCGTCGATCTCGACCGGCAGGGTGTACCCGGCCGCCGCCTCGGGGACCGTCGCGTCGGCGGAATTCAGGGCATCGACCAGCGCATCTCGCTGTACCCGGTGGGCGGCAACGTATTCGGCGACCGTCGGACGGCGCGCGGCGGACACGAAAGCCGTGGACACCCCGTAGGTGAAGATCGCAGCGTTCTCGGTGTCCACGGCGACAGAGAGCGCGTCGGTGGTCGCGGTCATGCGAGCTGTACCTCCACCATGCTGGTCACGGATGCGCTGATCGCGCCGGCGAGGCCCGCCGGGTACCCACTCAAGGAACCGGTTGCCTGCGCTGACGTCCGGGCGGACTGTCGCAGCAGGTCACGCATCCCGGCGACCGTCGACACCGTCGGTGCGGGTGGGGCAGGTGCACCGGACGGGCCGTTGGGCGCGGACGATCCCGCGGCGGCGCCGGTCGACGCGATCCGGCCCGCGGTCTCCTGGTCCAATCGGGTGATCTCCTCGCGCAACGACTGCGCGTGCTCGCCGCGCTGAGCCGCCACCACACCGAGCGCATTGGCGTACTCGGGTGTCAGCGGGGCGAGGGCAGTGGCAGCGGCCTGATCGGCGAGCGCAGCATCCGCCAGAGGCAGCAGGGCGGCCGCGGTGATCTGCTCGGGCGACGGTCCTCGATCACACGCCGCGACGGCGGAGATCGTGATGGCGCCGGCCGTGGCGGCGAGGCCACCGCGGAGGACCGCCCGCCGGGTGAGGGGTGTGGTCACGCGAGACATGATGCCAGCCGCCCACGCCGGCCCGGGAATCGGCGAAGTACCGCGCGGCGGCGTCGGGTCGGGATGTCGATGGTCTACAGTGGTCCACTGCGTGCGAGCCGGGGCGGGGCGACTCGAGACGCCGAGTCAACCGAGGACGCCGGACAACTGAAGACGAGGAGCATCCGTGCCGATCACTGCCGAGCAGGTCCACCGGCTCGTCGAACCGCTGGTGTCGGCGCGTGGGTTCGACCTCGAGGATGTCGTCGTCTCCGGACCTGCCGATCGTCCTGAGGTGAGCGTCGTCGTCGATCGCGACGGAGGTGGCAACCTCGACGTGCTCGCCGACCTCAGCAGGGACCTCTCCGACGCTCTCGACGCGGCACCCGACACCGCCGACGCCGTCTTCGCCCTCGAGGTCACCTCGCCCGGGGTGGGCAGACCGCTGACGCGGCCTCGTCATTGGCGCCGCGCCACCGGCCGCAAGGTCGCCGTCGATCACACCGACGACGCGGGCGCTGCGGCCCACCACACAGCCCGGATCGGTCCGATCGACGACGAGTCGGTTGTCCTCGTCATCAACGAGCGCGGTCGTCTGCGCACCGAACGGGTAGCGCTGGACTCGGTGATCAAGGCGGTCGTCGAGGTCGATTTCTCCCGGCCCTCGGTTGCCGAACTCGAGATGTGCGGACTCGACGCCGACGAAATAGCGCTGCGGCGCTCCGCACCCTGACCGACATCGCGCATCGCATTCACAAACGCAGCGGATCTGCGCACAATCGAATCGGACAAATGAATAGGAATCGACAAATGAATAGGAGTCCAGCCAGATGAACATCGACATCAACGCGTTGCGGATGATCGAGGCCGACAAGGGCATCTCCATCGAGACGGTCATCACCGCCATCGAGACCGCCCTGCTGACCGCCTACCGGCACACCGAGGGCTTCGCGCCGCACGCGCGGATCGACGTCAACCGCAAGACCGGTGCGGTGCGCGTGATGGCACAGGAACTCGACGCCAACGGCGACGTCGTCCACGAATGGGACGACACCCCGGAAGGTTTCGGACGCATCGCGGCCACCACCGCGCGCCAGGTCATCCTGCAACGCCTGCGTGACGCCGAGAACGAGAAAAACTTCGGCGACTATGTGACCCACGAGGGAGAGATCGTCGGCGGCGTCGTCCAGCAGGATGCCCGCGCCAACGCTCGCGGCATGATCGTCGTCCAGATCGGCAGTGACGCCAACAGTGCCGAAGGGGTGATCCCGCCGGCCGAACAGGTGCCCGGCGAGACCTATCAGCACGGTGACCGCATCAAGTGCTACGTCGTCGGTGTGTCACGCGGACCGCGTGGTCCCCAGATCACCCTGTCGCGCACCCACCCCAATCTGGTCCGCAAGCTGTTCTCGCTGGAGGTGCCCGAGATCGAGGACGGATCGGTGGAGATCGTCGCGGTCGCCCGCGAGGCCGGGCACCGCTCCAAGATCGCCGTCCACACCGGTGTCAGCGGTCTCAACGCGAAAGGCGCCTGCATCGGTCCGATGGGGCAGCGGGTCCGCAACGTGATGAGTGAGCTCGCCGGCGAGAAGATCGACATCATCGACTTCGACACCGATCCCGGCGTCTTCGTCGGGAATGCGCTGTCGCCGGCGAAGGTTGTGTCCGTCGAGGTCATCGATCTGGCCGGCAAGGCCGCGCGGGTGGTGGTACCCGACTATCAGCTCTCGCTGGCGATCGGCAAAGAAGGGCAGAATGCGCGCCTCGCGGCCCGGCTGACCGGCTGGCGCATCGACATCCGCTCGGACGCCGACCCGACACCACCGGCGGCACACGGCGGTCGTCATGGCGCGTCGCATGCCGACTGACCAGCCGGTTGTTCGGGAACGGACACGGCGCGCTAGACTGATCGATGGTTCAGCGAAGGCTGCCGACATCGTCGAACGACCGGCCCCACACGACGGCTCAGACCGCCGGGGTCCAGTCCGGATGTGTGTCGGTTGTCGTCAACGTGCCGAGGCCGCGGAGCTGGTCCGGGTCGCCGTCCGTCAGGGCGACGGTCCGCCGGAACTCGTGGTCGACGGCACGCGAACCATGCCGGGACGAGGTGCCTGGTTGCACCCGCGGCGGGACTGTGTGACCGCGGCGGTGCGACGTAAGGCGTTCGGCTCGGCGCTACGGGTCCCCGGTCTGACCGTGGACCCCGACGACCTCGCCGAATCGATCGGTGGGATCACCGAAGTAGATGGCCGTAACGGCCGGAACAGGTAGCAGAAGACATGAGCACACCGTGAAGTACCCACGATGAGCGCGTATCGGACGTAAACCGAGGTCGTAGCGGGCAGCCCGCTCGACCTCCAAGTGAGGAGAGCAGTGGCAGGCAAAGCCCGCGTTCATGAACTGGCCAAAGAACTCGGCGTGACGAGCAAACAGGTGCTCGAGCGTCTGAAGGAACAGGGCGAGTTCGTCAAGTCCGCGTCGTCGACGGTGGAGGCCCCCGTGGCCCGTCGACTCCGCGAATCATTCCCCCAGTCGGGGGCGAAAGACGGCGCCAAGTCGGCGCCGAAACCCGGCGGCGCCCCCAAGCCCGGCGCGAACGGCGGCGTGAAGCCCGGCCCGGCGGCCCGACCCGGTCCCAAGCCCGGTGCACCCACCCCGGGTCCGTCACCGGCAGCGGCCGCCAATGCAGCCCCGACGCCGACACCCGCGCCGACGCCGGCCAAGCCGAAGCCTGCGCCGGCCCCCAAGCCGGAGGCCCCGGCCGCGCAGGACACCGGTGCACCCGCACGTCCGGGTCCGCGTCCCGGGCCGAAGCCCGGCCCGCGTGCCCCGCGCGTCGGCAACAACCCCTATTCCTCTGCACCCGCGCCCGCTCCGCGGCCGCAGGGCCCCCGCCCCGGACCGGGACAGGGTGGCCCTCGCCCCGGCGGCGGTCGTCCCGGCGCCGGGGGACGTCCCGGACAGGGAGGTCCTCGTCCCGGACCCGGCCAGGGTGGACCCCGCCCGAGCCCCGGCAGCATGCCTCCGCGGCCCAGCCCCGGTGCCATGCCGAGCCGTGCCGCACGCCCTGACGCAGGCCGACCCGGTCGCGGCGGACCCGGTGGCGGCGGCGGCCGTGGTGGCGGCGGTGGCGGTGGCTTCCGCGGCGGACCCGGCGGTGGCGGCGGCGCTCCCGGCGGCTTCCGCGGACGCCCCGGTGGCGGCGGCGGTCGCGGTCGCGGCGGTGCCGCGGGCGCGTTCGGTCGTCCTGGAGGCGCACCCCGCAAGGGCCGCAAGTCGAAGCGCGCAAAACGCGCCGAATACGAAAACATGCAGGCTCCGGCCGTCGGTGGCGTTCGCCTGCCGCGCGGCAACGGCGAGACCATCCGTCTCGCCCGCGGCGCATCGCTGTCCGACTTCGCCGACAAGATCGACGCCAACCCGGCATCGCTGGTCCAGGCGTTGTTCAACCTGGGCGAGATGGTCACGGCAACCGAGTCGGTCAACGACGAGACGCTGGAGCTGCTCGGCTCCGAGATGAACTACACCGTCCAGGTCGTCAGCCCGGAGGACGAGGATCGCGAGCTCCTGGAGAGCTTCGATCTGTCCTACGGCGAGGACGAGGGCGGCGAAGAAGATCTCGAGCAGCGTCCGCCGGTGGTCACCGTCATGGGTCACGTCGACCACGGCAAGACCCGACTGCTCGACACCGTGCGCAAGGCCAACGTCCGTGAGGCGGAGGCCGGTGGCATCACCCAGCACATCGGTGCCTACCAGGTGAACACCCACCTCAACGGGGACGATCGCCTGATCACCTTCATCGACACCCCGGGTCACGAGGCGTTCACCGCCATGCGTGCCCGTGGTGCGAAGGCCACCGACATCGCGATCCTCGTGGTCGCGGCCGACGACGGCGTCATGCCGCAGACGGTGGAGGCGGTCAACCACGCGCAGGCAGCCGATGTGCCGATCGTGGTGGCGGTCAACAAGATCGACAAGGAAGGCGCCGACCCGGCGAAGATCCGTGGTCAGCTCACCGAGTACGGCCTGATCCCCGAGGAGTACGGCGGCGAGACGATGTTCGTCGACATCTCTGCCAAGCAGGGCGACAACATCGACGCGTTGCTGGAAGCGGTTCTGCTGACCGCGGACGCCTCGCTGGATTTGCGTGCCAACCCCGACATGGACGCCCAGGGCGTCGCGATCGAGGCGCACCTCGACCGCGGTCGCGGACCGGTGGCGACCGTGCTCGTGCAGCGCGGCACGCTCAAGGTCGGCGACTCGATCGTCGCGGGCGATGCCTACGGACGTGTCCGCCGCATGGTCGACGAGCACGGCGACGACGTCGCCGAGGCGCTGCCGTCGCGTCCGGTCCAGGTCATCGGCTTCACGTCGGTGCCCGGCGCAGGCGACAACATGCTCGTCGTCGAAGAGGACCGCACCGCCCGGCAGATCGCCGACCGGCGCAACGCGCGTAAACGCAACGCGCTGGCCGCGCGCAGCCGTAAGCGGATCAGCCTCGAGGACCTGGATTCGGCGCTCAAGGAGACCAGCCAGCTCAACCTCATCCTGAAGGGCGACAACTCGGGTACCGTCGAGGCGCTCGAAGAGGCACTGCTGGGGATCGACATGGGCGACGAGGTCTCGCTGCGGGTCATCGACCGCGGTGTCGGTGGTGTCACCGAGACCAACGTCAACCTCGCGGCGGCGTCCGACGCGATCATCATCGGCTTCAACGTCCGTGCGGAGGGCAAGGCCACCGAGCTGGCCAACCGCGAGGGCGTCGACATCCGGTACTACTCGGTGATCTACCAGGCGATCGACGAGATCGAGAGCGCGCTCAAGGGCATGCTCAAGCCGATCTACGAAGAGGTGGAGCTCGGCCGCGCCGAGATCCGGGCCATCTTCAAGTCGTCGAAGGTCGGCAACATCGCCGGCTGCCTGGTCCAGTCGGGCATCATGCGCCGCAACGCCAAGGCTCGCCTGCTCCGCGACAACGTCGTGGTCGCCGAGAACCTGACGCTGTCGTCGCTGCGTCGGGAGAAGGACGACGTGACCGAGGTGCGCGAAGGCTACGAATGTGGTCTCACGCTGACCTACAGCGACATCAAGGTCGACGACGTCATCGAGACCTACGAGTTGCAGGAGAAGGCGCGGGACTGACCTGCCGCACACACGATCTCCCCTTCGGTCTCCGCGCCCCTATGCGTGCGGCGACCGAAGGGGAGTAGTTTTCCAGTGGAAAGGATCGAAGATGGCTGATTCGGCACGAGCTGCGCGCCTGGCGAAACGGATCTCCTCGATCGTCGCGTCGGCGATCGGCACCGAGATCAAGGATCCACGCCTGGCCTTCGTCACCATCACCGACGCCCGGGTGACCAACGATCTCCACGACGCGACGGTGTTCTACACCGTCATGGGCGAATCCATCGACGCCGAACCTGACTACGAGGCCGCCGCCGCAGGCCTAGCGAAGGCGACGGGAATTCTGCGGTCGAAAGTGGGAGCCGGCACCGGGGTGCGGTTCACCCCGACGCTGACCTTCGTGCTCGACACCGTGCCCGACGCGGCCCGGCAGATGGAGGAACTCGTCGCCCGCGCCCGCGCGAACGACGAGCTCGTCGCCCGTCAGGCCGCCGGCGCGTCACCGGCCGGCGATGCCGATCCCTATCGCCGCGACGACGACGAACACACCGACGACAGCGGTTCGCAGGAGTGACCGCCTCGACCAGCACGGCGGTGGCCCGCGCACTGACCTGCGTCCCGGCCGTGACGATCCTCTGCCATGTCCGCCCGGACGCGGACACCATCGGCAGCGGGTTGGCGCTGGGACTCGCCTTGGACCGGCTCGGCACCGAGGTGGAGGTGGCGTTCCCGGCGACGGTGTCGCTGCCGACCGTGCTCGGTGACCTGCCGGGCAGCAAGCTGCTGGTCCCCGCCTCCGAGGTCGTCGGCCATCCCGTGGTGGTATCGGTCGATGCGGCCAGCCTGGGGCGGTTGCACGAACTCGCACCGGTGTTCTCCGCGGCGCAGCATTCGGTGGCGATCGACCACCACGCCTCCAACGAGGGCTTCGCGGAACTCGATCTGATCGACCCCGGCGCCGACTGCACCGCCGTCCTCGTGCTCTCGGTGCTCGACGAGTTGGGCGTGGAGATCGACGACGAGATCGCGACATGTCTGTACGCGGGGCTCGTCACCGACACCGGCTCGTTCAAGTGGGCGCGCCCCGAGTCGTTCCGGATCGCGGCGCGCCTCATCGAGGCCGGCGTCGACGGACGGGCGTGGAGCCGTGCACTTCTCGACACCCACCCGTTCGGCTGGTTCTCCATGGTCGCCCAGGTTCTGGCCGGTGCCCGCCTGCTGCCGGAGGCGTGCAGCGGCGAGGGCTGCGTGTACGCCGTCGTCGGCCACGAGATCCTCTCCGCGATGAGCTGGGAGGAGTCCGAGAGCGTCATCGACATCGTGCGGACCGCGAACGAGGCCGAGGTCGCCGCGGTTCTCAAGGAAACCGCTCCCGAGGAGTGGACGGTGTCGCTGCGATCCAAACACAGCGTCGACCTCGTCCCGATCGCCGCGGCCCACGGCGGTGGCGGCCATCGGCACGCCTCGGGCTACAGCGACACGGGCACCGTCGACGACGTCATCGCGCGGTTGGTGGAGTCGCTCTGAGCGAGTCGGACTCGGCGCCACCGGTGGCGAGTGGTCGCCGGATCGCCGTGCTCACGGTGTCGGCGCTCGCGGTGCTCATCGCCCCGCCCCTGTACCTGTTGCTCGACCTCGCCGTCGTCGGACGGCTCGGCGGCAACGAACTCGCCGCCCTCGGCGTCGGCACCCTCGTGCTGTCGGTGATCAGCACCCAGCTCACCTTCCTGTCCTACGGCACCACCGCCAGGGCCGCCCGCAAGTTCGGCGCCGGCGATCGGTCGGGTGCGGTCTCCGAGGGCATCCAGGCGAGTTGGATCGCGATTGCGGTCGGTGCGCTGCTGGTGGCGGTGATGTACCCGCTTGCCCCGACGGTGATGCGGCTGCTGGTCGGGACGTCTTCGCCGGGCGCCGAGCAGGTCGTCGACGACGCCGTCGGGTGGCTGCGCATCGCGATGTTCGGCGTTCCGCTGATCCTGCTGTCGATGGCCGGGAACGGGTGGATGCGCGGCGTCCAGGACACCCGCCGGCCGGTGTTCTACGTCGTTGCCGGGTTGTCGGTGGCGGCGGTGCTGGTGGTCGGGCTGACCCACGGGGTCGCCGGGTTCCCGAGGTTGGGGCTGCCGGGAAGTGCCTTCGCGAATCTGGTCGGTCAGGGGCTCACCGGTCTGCTGTTCGTGATCCGTGTGGTCCGCGAGGTGCGTCGCTCGGCGTCGCCGCGCATCGCCCCCGACCCCGGGGTGATCCGGGCGCAGTTGGTGATGGCACGCGATCTGGTGCTGCGCAGCCTCTCGTTCCAGGTGTGCTTCCTGTCCGCGGCGGCGGTCGCCGCCCGGTTCGGCGTCGCCGCAGTCGCCGCGCATCAGGTGGTGCTGCAGCTCTGGGAATTCATGTCGCTGTTCCTCGACTCTCTCGCCATCGCCGCGCAGTCCCTGGTCGGCGCCGCCCTCGGTGCCAGGGCCGTCGAGTCGGCCACTGGGATCGCGCGGCGGGTGACGGTGGTGTCGCTCGCGGCGGCCGGCGTGGCGGCCGGAGTCTTCGCCGCCGGTGCGGCGTTGATCCCGAAGCTCTTCACCTCCGATCCGGAGATCCTCGATGCGATCTCGGTCCCGTGGTGGTTTTTCGTCGCGATGCTGCCGATCGCCGGTGTCGTGTTCGCACTCGACGGGGTGCTGCTCGGCGCGGGAGACGCGCGCTTCCTGCGCACCGCCACGCTCGCCGCGGCGCTCGGTGGCTTCCTGCCGTTGATCTGGTTGTCACTCGTGTTCGACTGGGGACTCGCCGGTATCTGGACGGGGCTCGTCGTGTTCATGGTGCTGCGGTTGATCGCGGTCGCGACACGGGTGCGCTCGGGTCACTGGCGGCGCACCGGGGTGACGACCTGACCCGCCGGTAAGTTCACCGCCGAACTTGGGGTACCCTTACCGCCATGCCACTTCGGAAACTGAGAACTCTCATCGCGCTGACCTGCGGCGCATTGGCGACGGCGGGGATCGCGGCGGTGGCCGCCCCGGCCGACGCGGCGCCCTCGACGACGCGTGCCCTGATCATCCCCGGGCAGTACTTCGGGGAGGTGCCGTACCTGCCCATGGCCGACAACCTCACATCGCGTGGGTATCCGTCCAAGGCGCTCAACCTGTTCGGGTTCGACGTGAAAGAGGACGCCGCGGTGATCTCCGCCGAGGTCGACCGGATCAAACGCGAGCACCCGAACGACCGTGTCGCACTCGTCGGACACAGTATCGGCGGCGTCAGCGCCCGCTACTACCTCAAGGAGATGGGCGGCACCGAGAAGGTCGACACCTACCTCGCCTTCGGCAGTCCGCAGTACGGATCGCCCGGCGCGTGCGGCCAGCAGGCCGGACCGGAGGTGTGCCCGGGTACCCCGTTCATGAAGCAGCTCAATGCCGGCGACGACACCCCCGGTGACACCGAGTACTACGGCGTGCGCAGCGCCCGTGAATGGGTCGACGGCCACCTCGACGGCGGCCAGTGCCGCGTCACGCCGATCCCGGCGAACGAATCGCTGCCGGCCCTGGGCCTCGAGCACACCTTCGAGTCCTTCGACCCGAAGATCTGGGATGTGACCGTGGCCGCGTTCCAGGGACGCTGCGCGGGTGAGTTCGTCACCGAACCCGACGGCGTGCTGACCTACGAGAAGTCGGCGCTGCCGGGAGCGCCCGTCCGCTGAGCGCTCGAGCGCACCAGACCCCGTTGTCGACGAATCCACCTCGGTCTCGCCCGAGGTGGATTCGTCGTCCACGGGTGTCGGCTTCGCTGCCGTCGGCGAAGTCCCGGGCGGGTCGGTGGTGACGGCGCCCACATCGTTAGGGTGGTGGCATGGCGACCTTGTGGGCGATCAGCGACCTTCACGTCGCCCATCGGGGCAACGAACACATCGTTGACCAGATCCGGCCGCAGAGCAGCGAGGACTGGCTGATCGTCGCCGGGGACGTCGCCGAACGCACCGACGACATCATCGACACGCTGCGTCGCCTGCGGACACGGTTCCACACCGTCGTCTGGGTGCCGGGCAACCACGAGCTGTACACCACGGCCAAGGATCCGTTGCAGATCTTCGGTGTCGCCCGCTACGACTACCTGGTGCAGGCCTGCCGCGACATCGGCGTGGTGACACCGGAGGACATCTACCCGCTGTTCGATCCTGGTGACGGGTCACCGGCCGTACGCGTGGTGCCGATGTTCCTGTTGTACGACTACACCTTCCGGCCCGAGGGCACCACGACGACGCTGACCGCGCTCGCGTTGGCACGCGAGCGCAACGTCGTCGCCACCGACGAGTTCCTGTTGTCGCCGGAACCGTATCCGACCCGCGACGCCTGGGGGCGGGCCCGCATCGAGGCGACCCGCCGACGGTTGGACGCGCTCGACCCGTCCGAGCCGACCGTGCTGATCAACCACTGGCCGTTGCGTCGCGAGCCGACCGACGCCCTGATGTATCCGGAGTTCGCGCTGTGGTGCGGCAGCGAACTCACCGCCGACTGGCACACCCGGTACAACGCCGCGTGCTGCGTGTACGGGCACCTGCACATCCCCCGTACGACCTGGTACGACGACGTGCGCTTCGAGGAGGTGTCGGTCGGCTACCCGCGGGAATGGAAGCGTCGCGGTCTGCCGGAACCGTTGCTACGTCCCATCATTCCCGATCCGGGATTGACGGAGGACGACCTCCCGGGCCACGGGGCGAGGTTCGAACTCCCGCCGGATTACGAACGCCGGGCCGCAGAGTTCGCGCGGCGGATCGCCGAACGTCGAGAGCGGCGGGCATCCCGCTCGAGTTCGAGAACGAAGGAAGGCGATCGATGATCGAACAACTCGTGCCGAACGGTGTCGCCGCGGCCGAGGCCTTCACCGATCCGCCGGGTATCGAGCCGATGCCGGCCGAACGGTCACTCATCGAGCGGGCAGTGGACAAACGCCGTCGCGAGTTCACGACGGCCCGTCACTGTGCCCGACAAGCGATGGGGGAGTTGGGGATCGCTCCCGCCCCCATCTTGCGGGGTGAGCGCGGGATGCCGGTGTGGCCGGACCGCGTGGTCGGCAGCCTCACTCACTGCGACGGCTACCGGGCGGCGGTGGTCGCCTATGCGCTGCAGGTGCGATCCCTGGGGATCGACGCCGAACCGCACGACCGACTGCCCGACGGGGTCCTGGAGCACACCAGCCTCGCCGAAGAACGCGACGTGCTCGCCACCCGCGGCACCGACCTGCACTGGGACCGGCTGCTGTTCTGCGCCAAGGAGGCGACCTACAAGGCGTGGTTCCCACTCACCCAACGGTGGCTGGGGTTCGAGGACGCACACATCACCTTCGAGCAGACCTCGGCACGGGCAGGCACGTTCACGTCGCGGATACTCATCGACGGATCCGTCGTCGACGGTGGTGCACCACTGGCCGAACTCCGGGGGCGGTGGCTGATCGACCGGGGCCTGATCACGACGACGATCGCGCTGGTCTGAGGGTGGCCGACGCCTCGATCGAGAACGCCGGATTGGTCATCGTCGACAAAGACGCCGGGATGACCAGCCACGACGTCGTGTCCAGATGCCGAAAGATGTTCGACACCAGGCGAGTCGGGCATGCCGGGACCCTGGACCCGATGGCAACCGGGGTGCTCGTGGTCGGGATCGAACGGGCGACAAAATTGCTCGGGTTGCTGTCGCTGACCACCAAGTCGTACAGCGCGACGATTCGCCTCGGTGCGGCCACCGATACCGACGACCGCGAGGGCGAGATCGTGTCGCGTACCGACGCCCGGCATCTCGACGATGCCCGGATCGAGGCGGAGATCCCCGCATTGACCGGGGACATCGAACAGGTTCCCGCGCGGGTCAGTGCGATCAAGGTCGACGGCAGGCGGGCGCACGCCCTGGCGCGCACCGGCGCGGAGTTCGACCTCCAGGCGCGGCCGGTGACGGTGAGTCGTTTCGACGTCGTCGAGATCCGGCGAACCGACGACGGCTTCGTCGATGTGGACGTCGAGGTGGACTGTTCGGCCGGCACCTACATCCGTTCCCTCGCCCGCGACCTGGGTGTCGCTCTCGGCGTCGGCGGGCACCTGACGATGCTGCGCCGCACCGCGGTCGGCCCGTTCACTCTCGAGCACGCACGCACCCTGGACGCGTTGCGCGAGCGACCGCAACTGTCGCTGACCATCGACGAGGCGGCGAAGCTGTCGTTCCCGCATCGCGACATCGACGCCGACGAGGCCGAGTCGATCAGCCAGGGACGATGGTTGACGCCGGTGGGCCGCAAGGAGACCTACGTGGTCATCGACCCGGATGGTCAGGCGATCGCGCTGGTGCAGGAGAAGGGCAGGCGCGCGAGCTCGGTGATGGTGGTCAGGCCGGCGACGCTGCGCTGAGCCGCCCGATCCGTTGGGGGGCTTGGTACGTCAGGGAGCCGGAACGAGGAAGATCGCACGGGCGGCTATGTCGCCGAGGTCGATCTGGCCGCTGCCGTCCACGGAGATCGAGATCGTGCCGGCAAACGGTCGCTTCTCGACGACCGTGACGACGCGGTCGAGGGCCACACCGACCTCGTCGAAATAGCGCAGCATCTCCGGGTCGTCGTCGGAAATCCTTGCCACTGTCCCGGATTCGTCCACGTCGAGATCCGAGAGGAGTTTCGCGTCGGGGCTCGGGACCGAACCGTCGAGGGCGGGGATCGGATCGCCGTGCGGATCCCGGCTCGGGAAGCCGAGTTTCGCGTCGAGGCGCGACATCAGCCGATCCGACACCGCGTGTTCGAGCACCTCGGCCTCGTCGTGCACCTCATCCCAGCCGTACCCGAGTTCCCGCACCAGGAAGGTCTCGAGCAGTCGGTGGCGGCGCACCATGAGCACCGCGGCGGCCTGGCCCTCGTCGGTGAGGGTGACCGACCCGTAGCGCTCGTGTGCCACCAGTCCTTGATCGGCGAGCTTGCGGATGGCCTCGGATGCGGTCGAGGCCGAGACTCCCAGCCGCTCGGCCAGCATCTTGGTGGTGACCTTGACGTCTGCCCATTCCTGCAGGGTCCAGATCACCTTCAGGTAGTCCTGCGTCACGCTGGACAGTTCGGTCACCGGACGGTCCGCGGACGAGGACGACGCGTCGCCGTTTCCTCCGGCTTCGGGCCCACCGGATCGGGCCGTACGCGACTGGGGCATTCTTCGAGCTTAGGACGTGCCCGATCGCAGAGCGACATGAGTCGCCGCGTGTTCGGTAGTTGGATGTCTGTTCAACGACGGTCGAAGCGTCTGAAACACGCTGTTCAACACCGGCGGCCGGATGTGGTCTGTTGCGGGGGCGAGCCGTAGGCTGGTGCGCGTGTTGCGTTGGCGAGGTCTCGACGACATCCCCGCGGACTGGGGCAGATGCGTGGTCACGATCGGTGTGTTCGACGGCGCGCATCGCGGGCATGCCCAGCTGATCCATGCCGCGACCACGGCCGCCAAGGAGCGCGGCGTGCCCGCGGTCCTGATGACGTTCGACCCGCACCCGGCCGAGGTGGTCCGTCCCGGCACCCATCCGCCGCAGCTGACAACCCTGACCCGCCGGGCCGAACTGGCCGAGCAACTCGGCATCGACGTGTTCTGCGTGATGCCGTTCACGCCAGAACTCGCCTCCCGTTCTCCCAAGGATTTCGCCCACGACATCCTGGTCGAGTCGCTGCACGCCGCCGACGTCGTCGTCGGCGACAACTTCACCTTCGGCAAGAAGGCGGCGGGCGATGTCGCCAAGCTCGCCGACCTCGGCCGCAAGTTCGGCTTCGAGGTCCAGGCCGTCTCGCTGTTCGGTGAGCACGCGGTCACTTTCTCCTCCACCTACATCCGATCGTGCGTCGCCGCCGGTGACGTCGAGGCCGCGGCCGAGGCGCTCGGTCGGCCGCACCGCGTCGAGGGTGTGGTGGTGCGTGGTGACGGACGCGGGCGGGAACTGGGCTATCCGACGGCCAACGTCGCCCCACCCATGTACGCCGCGATTCCCGCGGACGGCGTGTACGCCGCGTGGTTCTCGGTTCTCGGTGCCGGCCCGGTCGTCGGCCAGGTGGAGCCGGGGGAGCGGTATCAGGCCGCCGTGTCGGTCGGAACCAATCCCACGTTCTCCGGGCGCACCCGCACTGTCGAGGCGTTCGTCCTCGACACGAGCGCCGACCTCTACGGCCAGCACGTCGCGATCGACTTCGTCGGACGGATCCGGGGAATGGTGAACTACCCCGATGTGGCCGACCTGATCACCGCCATCGCCGGCGACGTCGAGGAGACCCGACGCCTGCTGGCCGCGACCGGATGACCACCACCGATTTGGCCGGCACCTGTTTCCGCTGGTAAATTCGACCGCTGGTGTTGCTGCGGTCCGCGGTGGCACACCATCCGTTCCGGCGTCCGGGTGGACGTCGACGGCACACGACGAACGCGGGACTGAGAAACAGGAGTGACTCCATGGCACTGACTGCCGTCGAGAAGAAGGACATCCTCGCCGAGTACGGGCTGCACGAGACCGACACCGGTTCGCCCGAGGCGCAGGTCGCGCTGCTGACCAAGCGCATCACCGATCTGACCGAGCACCTCAAGACGCACAAGCACGATCACCACAGCCGTCGTGGACTGCTGCTGCTGGTCGGCCGTCGTCGCCGTCTGCTCAAGTACGTCGCGAAGGTCGACATCAACCGCTACCGCTCGCTGATCGAGCGCCTCGGTCTGCGTCGCTGATCCGTCGAATCTCACCCACGGCCGTCCCCGCTCCTTGCGGGGGCGGCCGTGTCGTTCTTGCTGGTCGGTCCGCAATGATAGGCTGGCTGGTGTTCGTTGCCGTGAAAGTCCTGCTGGACGTGACAAACGAGCAGATCGGTCCTCGGTAGTGGCCGCCGGAACCCGGCAACGGATTCAGGTTCCGGCCGCTTCGATCGAAGGCCGTCTGCGCACGAACCCGGCGCGCACCCGACGGTGCGCCCGCACAACCGGCATTTCTCTCATGGCTCCGTTCTGGGTCGGCTCCGCGTTCGCGCGGTCGCCGCGCATTGTGGTGCGCTCCGACACGAGTCGATCCGAATCGACAATCCGGCCGCCGAGACGCGGCGGCCGACACGAAGGGACCTTTCCAACCACATGACCGATGTGACCAACCCCGGCGTCGACACCGACGCCGACTACGACGACGCGATCACCGAAGCCACCGCCGTCATCGACAACGGCAGCTTCGGCACCCGCACCATTCGTTTCGAGACCGGGCGCCTCGCCCTGCAGGCCGCCGGTTCCGTCACCGCCTACCTCGACGACGAGACCATGCTGCTCTCGACGACCGCGGCGTCCAAGCAGCCGAAGGAGCACTTCGACTTCTTCCCGCTGACCGTCGACGTCGAGGAGCGCATGTACGCCGCGGGCCGCATCCCCGGCTCGTTCTTCCGTCGCGAGGGACGTCCGTCCACCGACGCCATCCTGACCTGCCGCCTCATCGACCGCCCGCTGCGTCCGTCCTTCGTCGACGGTCTGCGCAACGAGATCCAGGTCGTCGTGACGATCATGTCACTCGACCCCAAGGACCTCTACGACGTCGTCGCGATCAACGCGGCGTCGGCGTCCACCCAGCTCGCCGGGCTGCCGTTCTCCGGCCCGGTCGGTGGTGTGCGTGTCGCGCTCATCCCCACCGAGGAGAACAAGGCCGGCCAGTGGGTGGCCTTCCCGACTGTCGAGCAGCTCGAAGGTGCGGTCTTCGACATGGTCGTCGCCGGACGGGTTGTTTCCGGCGAGGGTGACAACGCCGATGTCGCGATCATGATGGTCGAGGCCGAGGCCACCGAGAACGTCATCGACATCATCGCCGGCGGTGCGCAGGCACCCACCGAGGCGATCGTCGCCGAGGGCCTCGAAGCCGCCAAGCCGTTCATCGCTCGCCTCTGCGAGGCACAGAAGTCGCTCGCCGCGGCCGCTGCAAAGGAGACCGGCGAGTTCCCGCTCTTCCCGCCGTACGCACAGGACGCCTATGACGCCGTCGCCGGCGCCGCCACCGATCGGCTCTCGCAGATCCTGACGATCGCGGGCAAGCAGGAGCGCGACGACAAGACCGACGAGCTCAAGGCCGACGTCCTCGAGTCCCTCGGCGAGCAGTTCGAAGGTCGCGAGAAGGAGATCGGCGCCGCCTACCGGTCGCTGACCAAGAAGCTGGTGCGCCAGCGCATCCTGACCGACCACTTCCGCATCGACGGTCGCGGCATCACCGACATCCGGTCGCTGTCCGCCGAGGTCGCCGTCATCCCGCGGGCGCACGGCAGCTCGCTGTTCGAGCGCGGCGAGACCCAGATCATGGGTGTCACCACCCTCGACATGGTCAAGATGGCCCAGCAGATCGACTCGCTCGGACCCGAGACGAGCAAGCGGTACATGCACCACTACAACTTCCCGCCGTATTCGACCGGTGAGACCGGTCGCGTCGGCTCGCCCAAGCGCCGCGAGATCGGCCACGGCGCGCTCGCCGAGCGCGCCCTCGTGCCGGTGATCCCGAGCGTCGAGGAGTTCCCGTACGCGATCCGTCAGGTGTCGGAGGCGTTGGGCTCCAACGGTTCCACCTCGATGGGTTCGGTCTGTGCGTCGACCATGGCACTGCTCAACGCCGGGGTTCCGCTCAAGGCCCCGGTCGCCGGTATCGCCATGGGCCTCGTCTCCGACACCGTCGACGGGGAGACCCGCTACGTGGCGCTCACCGACATCCTCGGTGCCGAGGACGCGTTCGGTGACATGGACTTCAAGGTCGCCGGCACCAAGGAGTTCGTGACCGCACTGCAGCTCGACACCAAGCTGGACGGTATCCCGTCGCAGGTGCTCGCGGGTGCGCTCAGCCAGGCCAAGGACGCCCGGCTGACGATCCTCGATGTCATGGCCGAGGCCATCGACGAGCCGGACGAGATGAGCCCGTACGCGCCGCGTGTCACCTCGATCAAGGTGCCCGTGGACAAGATCGGCGAGGTCATCGGCCCCAAGGGCAAGACCATCAACGGGATCACCGAGGAGACCGGCGCCAACATCTCCATCGAGGACGACGGCACGGTGTTCGTCGGCGCCACCGACGGCCCGTCGGCGCAGGCGGCGATCGACCGCATCAACGCGATCGCCAACCCGCAGCTGCCCAAGGTCGGCGAGCGGTTCCTGGGCACGGTCGTGAAGACCACCGCGTTCGGTGCGTTCGTGTCGCTGCTGCCGGGACGTGATGGGCTGGTGCACATCTCGAAGCTCGGTAAGGGCAAGCGCATCAACAAGGTCGAGGATGTGGTGAACGTCGGCAGCAAGCTGCGCGTCGAAATCGCCGACATCGACGACCGCGGCAAGATCAGCCTCGTGCCCGTCGACGAGGAGGCCGCAGGTGATGCCCCGGCCGACGCCACGGCCGAGGCAGCCACCGCTGACGCCTGATCGTTGAACGCCCACATGGCCCGCCACCCCGAATCGGGTGGCGGGCCATGCTTGTCAGGGGCCGGCCGGTCCGGATGGCGTTCCCGCCCGTTGCCGAAGGAGTGCCGTGACTGATTCCGACCGTGAACCCGCTGGTCGGTCCGAGAAGCTCACCGTCGCCCGCCGTCGTGACCGGGCGGGGGTCGGCCGCGGCATCGTCGGCGATCTCCTCGTCACCCGACCGTTGATGGGGACGGCGACGATGACGGTGCGCGAGGCCGCGGCCCAGATGACCGACCGCGGTCAGGAACACATGGTGATCCCGTTGTCCGACAGGGGATACGGAGTGCTCACCGACGCCGACATCCGGTCCGGCGTGGTGGCCGCCGGGCGCGGGCCCGACATGACCGTCGACGAACTGGTCAGGGTTCCGGTGCCCGTGGTGCACCGCGACACCGCAGCGATCGACGCGCTCACCGAACTGCTCGACCACGATCTCACGGCGATGCCGGTGGTGGACGGGGACGGCGCGGTGATCGGGGTGGTGGCCGCGGTCGACTTCATCGCCGCGCCGTCGGGTCCGGGAATGTCGTTGCGGGCGCAGGTGTCCCGCGCGGGTAGCGTTGATGACCTGCAGTCGAGTGCGCGCCGGGTCCCTTATCTCGTCGCCGACATGCTCCGCCGAGAACAGCCGGTGCATGAGATCACCGCGGTGGCCTCTCTGATTCACGACGCCGTGGTCAGGCGCGCACTGGATCTGGTGTTCGACGCTCATCCCGACCTCGACCGCGCGGCAGTGACGTGGTTGTCGCTCGGCAGCAACGCCCGGCGGGAGCCGGTTCTCACCTCCGACATCGATTCCGCCGTCACGCTCGACGACGATCTCACCGAGGGGCAGATCGCCGACTATCGCAAAGCTCTCGGCGAGGTCAACGACGTGCTCTCGGGTGCCGGACTGCCGATCGACGAGAACGGCGCGATCGCCGCCAAACCACTGTTCGCCAGGACCCACACCCAGTGGCGTACCGCCGCGCAGGGGTGGCTGGCGGATCCGCTGGAGAACAAGGGGTTGATCTTCACGTCGCTGCTCCTCGACGCCCGGCCGATCTGGGGCGATCCGAGTCGCAGTGCCGGCGGGGAGGTGTTCGGCGAGCTCCGACACCACTCGTCGACGATGGGTTTGCTGCTGGCGGAGGCGCTGTCGTACAAGGCGCGACTGCGGTCGATGCGCGATGTACTCACCCGACGCGCCGACACCTTCGAGATCAAGGCGCACGGCCTGACGCCGGTGGTGAACATCGCGCGATGGGCGGCGCTCGTCGTCGGCTCCCACGCGCTCGACACCAGGTCGCGCCTGCGTGCCGCGGCGGGCAGTCCGATGCTGAGTGAGGCCCGGGCCGCCGATCTGGTCGAGGTGTTCGACGTGCTCCAGCGCGTACGCCTGAACTATCAGGTCGCGCAGTTCGATCGGGGAGAGCCCGTCGGCGATGTCCTGGACATGAAGCGACTCTCGCCGCTGGACCGCAGCCTGGTGGCGCAGGCGGTTCGGGAGATCGCCGGGGTGCAGCGGACGATGTCGAACATGAGCCAGTTCCTGCCGGCCAGCGAGCCGGACACGGTGGTCGAGTAGCCCGCGAGCCGCCTCCTCCCGTTGGTCGAGTAGCGCGCGAGGGGCCTTCTCCCGTTGGTCGAGTAGCCCGCGAGTGGCCTTCTCCCGTTGGTCGAGTAGCACGCGAGCCGCTAGGCGAGCGTGCGTATCGAGACCACTTTTGTTGTGTGCGACGGGGTCTCGATACGTCACTCGCCTAGCGGCTCGTGTCTACTCGACCAGCGGTGGAGTGGGTGTGTAGGGTGCGGGCTGCCCTTTTATTGGTCGAGGAGCGTGCGTATCGAGACCAGTTGTGTTGTGTGTGAGGGGGTCTCGATATGTCACTCGCCTAGCGGCTCGTGTCTACTCGACCAGCGGGTGGGGGGTGAGTTCCGGGTGAGCCGCCTCTTTTCCGTTGGTCGAGTAGTGCGCGAGCTGCTAGGCGAGCGTGCGTATCGAGGCCACTTGTGTTGTGTGTGAGGGGGTCTCGATATGTCACTCGCCTAGCGGCTCGTGTCTACTCGACCAGCGGGGGGTGGCGGCTCGTGACTACTCGACCAACGGGAGGGGCGGCTCGTGTCTACTCGGCCAGCGAGTGGGGTGGCGGCTTGTGGCTACTCGACCAGCGGCGGTGGGTAGCGGCTTGGTGCCACCGATCAGAACGGCGCAGCCTCGACCGGGATACCGAGTGCCTCGCCGACTTCCGGGGTGAACAGCTTGCCATCATGCGTGCTCAGGCCGGCCGCCAGAGCCGGGTCGTCGGAACACGCCTTCTCCCAGCCCTTGTCGGCCAGCCGAAGCACATGGGGGAGGGTCGCGCCGGTCAGTGCGAGAGTCGACGTGCGCGCCACGGTGCCGGGCATGTTGGCCACGCAGTAGAACACGGCGTCGTGCACGGTGAAGGTGGGGTCGTCGTGGGTGGTGGGGCGTGAGTCCTCGAAGCAGCCGCCCTGGTCGATCGCGATGTCGACCAAAACCGCACCCGGCTTCATCTGCGCAACAAGATCGTTAGACACCAGGACGGGAGCCTTGGCCCCGGGCACCAGCACCGCGCCGATCACCATGTCGGCGTCGCGCACCGCGTCGGCGAGTGCGAGCGCCGTGCTGTAGCGGGTGTGGACGCGCCCGGCGAACCGGGCGTCGATGGCCCGAAGCTTGGCGATGTCGACGTCGAACACGGTGACCTGGGCGCCCATGCCCACGGCGATGGTCGCGGCGTTGACCCCGCTGACCCCGCCGCCGATCACGACGACATCGGCCGGCTCCGTGCCGGGCACACCGCCCATGAGCACGCCGCGCCCGCCCTCGGAGCGCATCAGGTGATAGGCGCCGACCTGCGGTGCGAGGCGACCTGCGACCTCACTCATCGGCGCGAGCAGCGGCAACGAGCCGTCGGCGTTGCGCACGGTCTCGTAGGCGATGGAGGTCGTCTTCGACCCGAGCAGCGCCTCGGTGCAAGAGCGGCTCGCAGCGAGGTGCAGATAGGTGAACAGGGTCTGGCCCTCCCGCAGCAGCGGGTACTCGGCCTCGATCGGCTCCTTGACCTTGAGCAGCAGGTCGGCCTGCTCCCAGACCTGCTCGCGGGTGGACAAGATCTGCGCGCCGGCCTCCTTGAAGTCGACGTCGTGGATCGACGAGCCCTCACCGGCGCCCGACTGGATCACGACCTCGTGACCGCGATTGTGCAGTTCGGCAACGCCGGCCGGGGTGATGGCGACGCGGTACTCGTTGTTCTTGATCTCGGTGGGGATTCCGACGCGCATGCGGGTCTCCTGACGATTCGGGGCGCGGGGCGGTGTGCACTCAAGCGTGAAGGAACACCGAAATCAGCACAACATCTGTGTGGATAATTCTTTGAACGTAGTATCAGATGAAGATCATTCGGAACGAAGGGATGTCATGGCCATCGACACGAAGATCGTTCGGCCCGCCGACCCACGACTCGACGACACCGACCGGGCGTTGCTGCGCCTGCTGCAGACCGACGCACGGATGCCGAACAGTGAACTCGCGGCGCGAGCGGGGATCGCGGCATCGACGAGCCACGGCCGGGTGCGGCGCCTGACCGAACTCGGCGTGATCCGTGGCTTCTTCGCCGACGTGGATCCGGCGGCGGTGGGCCGGCCGCTGCGTGCCATGGTGGCGGTCAGCCTCCAGTCCGACGCCCGCGGCGAGATCCGGCACTTCGTCGGGGAGATCGAGACGCACGACGAGGTCATCGACGTGTTCTTCCTGGCCGGCACCGACGACTACCTCCTGCACGTGGCCACCGCCGACACCGAGGCGCTTCGGCAGTTCGTCGAGATGCTCAACTCGCGGCGGGAAGTCGCGGGGACCACCACCTCGCTGGTGTTCGAGCATCGTCGGGGTGGTGCGCCGATCTTCTGAGCCGCGCGAGACACCTACACTGGCATGTCGGTATACGCGCTTGTCGAACACAGGCTCGTCAAACTCCGGCGATGAGAGGGATGACATGGGCAGCGGAATCCGGGTGGGCGTACTCGGCAGTGCGGGCAAGGTGGGGCAGGCGATTGTCGCAGCCATCGAGGCCGCCGACGACCTCACGTTCACCGTCGGGGTGGACAAAGGCGAATCGCTGCAGGCGTTCGTCGACTCCGACACGGCTGTCGTGGTGGATTTCACGCACCCGAGCGCGGTCATGGACAACCTCGAGTTCCTGATCGGCAACGGGATTCATGCGGTCGTGGGCACCACGGGGTTCACCGAGGAACGGCTCGATCAGGTCCGGACCTGGCTGTCGGACAACCCCGCGGTCGGCGTGCTCATCGCGCCGAACTTCGCCATCGGCGCGGTGCTGTCGATGCGGTTCGCCGCGCAGGCCGCGAGGTTCTACGAGTCCGTAGAGGTCATCGAGCTCCATCACCCGCACAAGGCCGACGCGCCGTCGGGCACCGCGTACCGCACGGCGAAGCTGATCGGTGAAGCGCGCACAGAAGCTGGTCTCGGACCGGTGCCCGATGCGACCACCGACGAGCTCGACGGTGCCCGCGGCGGCGTCGTCGACGGCGTCCACGTACATGCGGTGCGGCTCGCCGGCCTCGTCGCGCACCAGGAGGTCATCCTCGGAACCGAGGGCGAAACCCTCACCATCCGGCATGATTCGCTGGACCGCACCTCGTTCGCGCCGGGTGTGCTGCTCGGCGTCCGGGAGATCGGTGAGCGACCCGGGCTGACCGTCGGCCTGGAACAGTTGATGGACCTCTGATCCGAGTTCCGACACGACATGGCTGCTGACCCGACCCGCCGCGACGCCCGACCGATCGTCTGGATGATCGGGTTCCTGGTTGTCGCGCTCGTCGTCTACTTCGTGATTCTCGGGCAACGTGGAATCGACCTGATCACCTCCGGCACGGTCGCCGGTATCGGCGTCGGGATCGGGGTGATGATCCTGCCCCTCATCGGGGCGTGGCTCATCTTCGCGACCCTGCGGGCGGGCATCGAGCACCAGAAGCTCGCGCGGATCATGGCCGACGAAGGCCGGGAACTCGACGTCTCCGACCTGCCCCGCCGCGCGTCGGGCCGCATCGAACGCGATGCCGCGGACGACTTGTTCGCCCAGGTGAAACAGGAGTGGGAGGCGGACCCGACCGACTGGCACAACACCTACCGGATCGCGCGCGCGTACGACTACGCCGGCGACCGCACTCGTGCACGTCAGATGATGAAACGTGCCGTCGCACAATACAAAGGGGACGACGCATGAGCACCTTGCTGATCATCCATCAGACCCCGTCACCGCACTGCCAGGAGATGTTCGAAGCGGTTGTCAGCGGGGCGAGTGACCCGGAGATCGACGGTGTGGACGTGGTGCGGCGAGCCGCGCTTGCCGTCACGCCGACGGACATGCTCGAGGCCGACGGCTATGTCCTGGGCACCCCGGCAAACCTCGGATACATGAGCGGAGCGCTCAAGCACGCCTTCGACACCTGCTACTACCAGATCCTCGACTCCACCCGGGGGCGTCCGTTCGGTCTGTACCTGCATGGCAACCAGGGCACCGAGGGTGCCGAGAAGGGGATCGAGTCGATCACCACCGGCCTGGGGTGGACCAAGGCCGCGGAAACGGTCGTGGTGTCGGGCAAACCCAGCAAAGAGGAGCGCGAAGCGTGCTGGGAACTGGGCGCGACCGTCGCGGCTCAGCTGATGGACGCATGAGCCGAGTGCGTCGTTGCCTGAATATATTTCGTAATATAGGCAATTGTTCGCACGCGTTAACGAACCGGAAACGCGCGACCGGTAGCGGCGAAACACGGTCTTCTTAACGTCAGTCGGGTCTACTGCCAGACCCGACTGTCGAGGAGACGTTCATGTCAACCGATTCATCCCAGCTGACTCCCGGTGTCCACACCGGGCCGGCGGGAACGTCAATCATCAAAGAGTCGTACCACCCGAGACTGACCAACGAGGATCTCGCGCCCCTCGTCGAGCAGAAGTGGAACTGGTACAACATCTTCGCCTTCTGGATGGCCGACGTGCACAGCGTCGGCGGGTACGTGACCGCCGGCGCCTTGTTCGCGCTGGGGTTGACCAGCTGGCAGGTCTTCGTCTGCCTGATCGTCGGCATCTGCATCGTGCAGGTGATGTGCAATCTGGTGGCCAAGCCCAGCCAGGTCCATGGTGTCGCCTACCCGGTGGTGGCCCGCGTCGCATTCGGGGTGCTCGGCGCGAACATCGCAGCCATCATCCGGGGCAGCATCGCCATCGCCTGGTACGGCGTGCAGACCTTCCTCGCCGCCGGATCGCTGACCATCGTGATCCTCAAACTCTGGCCCGGCCTCGCCGACTACGCCACCGACGAATACAGCTTCCTCGGACTCTCCTACATCGGCTACGTCAGCTTCTTCACCCTGTGGGTACTGCAGGCGATCGTCTTCTGGAAGGGCATGGAGATGGTGCGCTGGCTGTGTGACGTCAGCGGGCCGTTGATCTACACCCTCATGTTCATCCTGTGCATCTACATGATGGCGCGCGCAGACTGGAACATCAGCCTGGATCTGACGCTCACCGATGAGCAACTGTCGTTCGGTCAGCAGCTCGCCGCCATGGCCGGCGCGATCGCCCTGGTGGTCTCCTACTTCGCCGGGCCGATGCTCAACTTCGGCGACTTCTCCCGGTACGCGAAGTCCTTCCAGCAACTCAAGCTGGGCAACCTCATCGGCCTGCCGATCAACTTCGTCGTCTTCTCCCTGCTGGTGGTGCTCACCGCGTCGGCGACCCTGCCGGTCTTCGGCGAGTTGATGACCAACCCGATCGACACGGTCGAGGCCATCGACACCTACACGGCCGTGCTGCTGGGCGGATTCGCCTTCGTGCTGGCCACCATCGGCATCAACATCGTGGCCAACTTCGTCGCACCCGCCTTCGACTTCTCGAACGTGAACCCGCAGAAGATCAGCTGGCGCATGGGCGGCATGATCGCCGCCGCCGGTTCGATCATCCTGATGCCGTGGAACTGGTACGACAACGACGAGGCGATCCTCTGGACGCTGGGCATTCTCGGCGCACTGATCGGTCCGCTGTTCGGCATCCTCATCGCCGACTACTACCTCATCCGCAAGCAGCACGTGGTGGTCGACGAGCTGTTCTCGATGGAGGAGGGCGGAACCTACTGGTACCGCAAGGGCTTCAACCCGATTGCCGTCCAGGCGGTGATCATCGGTGGCGCGTGCTCGATCAGCTCCGTCGTGTTGCCCGAGTTCGTGTCCGCGGTGGACTGGCTCAACCAGTACAGCTGGTTCGTCGGCTGTATCGCAGGCTTCCTCGCCTACCTGTTGCTGGCACGACGCGCCGGTATGCATGTGGTGGCCGCCCACGCGACGACGACCTCGGACATCGAAGTGTCGGCCGATGGCACCGTGACGCCGTCGGACGCCACCGAGGCGACCGCCAACCCGGCCGAGTCGTAGTCCGGTCGGCACGACCGACGCACCGCGAGCGTTGATCGGCCCCCGCGAGTTCCCATTGACTCGCGGGGGCCGATCTCGCTGGGGCTGTCCTTGCGCCGTCAGGCGGCCACGTGCACGGCGTTCTGGGTCTCGTCGCCCATGTCGGAGGCTCGCAGTCGGATCGTGGCGAGGGTTACCAGCAGCGCAAGCACGAAGAACCCTGCGCCCCAATAGAACGCGACGTCGTAGCTGTAGATGCTGGCTTCCTTGAAAGCCGCCGCGTCGACCGGAACGGGTTGTCCGCTCGCCGGGTCGACGGTCATCGCGCTGCCGGGGTGGCGGGCGAGCACCTGAGCGACAATCGTGCTCAGCAGCGCCAGCCCCACCGAACCGCCGATCTGCTGCCCCGTGTTGAGCAGGGCGCTGGCCACTCCCGCGTCGCGCTCCTCGATGCGGTGCAAAGCGACCGACTGCATCGACACGAAGATCAGACCCATACCGCCGGCGATCAGCACCTGACTGGGCAGCACAGTGCCCAACCACGTGCTGTTCGAGTCGAGTTGGGCGAGGTAGAGCAAGCCGACGATACCGAGCAGGGCGCCGGCGATGGTCGGTATGCGCGGGCCGATCCGGGGCAGCAGGGAACTCGCGATCCCGGCGGCGACGACGATCGCTGCGGGGAAGGGCAGGAACGCAATGCCGGCATCCAACGGTGAGTAACCCAGGGTGTTCTGTAGGTAGTAGCTCAAGAACATGAACACGGCGAACATCGGGATCGGGATGATCAGCGACAACAGGAACGCGCCGCCGCGGTTGATCTCACCCGGGATGCGCAGTGGCAGTAGCGGGTTCGCCGATCGCGCCTCGATGTAGACGAATGCGGTGAGGAGCGCGGCGGACAGGACGAACAGTGCGATCGTCGACACCGACGACCAGCCCACCTCCGCCGCACGGGTGAACCCGTACACCAGGCTGATCAGGCCGATCGTCGCCGTGATCGCGCCCGGGATGTCATAGCCGTGCCGGCGCTCGGTCGGACGGTCGTGGGTGACCAGCAGCAGCGCGCCTACTGCCGCGATCACCGCGATCGGAGTGTTGACCAGCAGCGTCCACCGCCACGAGAAGTACTCGGTGAGTGCACCGCCGGCGATCAGGCCGATCGCCGCCCCGCCGCCGGAGACCCCGGCGTACACGGCGAATGCCCTCGCCCGTTCCTTCTGTTCGATGAACGTGACCGTGATGAGCGACAGCGCGGCCGGCGCGAGCACCGCCGCGAATGCGCCCTGCAGTGCACGCCCGCCGAAGAACGAGAGGCTGTCCCACGCCAGGCCGGCGAGCGCCGAGGATGCGGCGAACCCGACCAACCCGATCAGGAACATGCGTCGGCGGCCGAGATAGTCGGCCAAGCGGCCGCCGAGGAGCAGCAATCCGCCGAAGATCAGCGTGTAGGCGGTCATCGCCCACTGCCGATTCGCGTCGGAGATCTCCAGATCGACCTGGGCAAACGGTAGGGCGATCGTGACGATGGTGGCGTCGAGCACCACCATCAACTGGGCCAGGGCGATGATGCCGAGCGCCCACCACCGCCGGGGGGAACGATCCACTACGACACGGGAGCCGTCGTCGACATGGTCTGGTGGGAATGGTTGGAGGACTGGGGTTTCCGTCATGGCGAATTCCTGAGCTCGTGAGGATGGTCCGGCGAGCCAGGATCGCAACATCGGGGGACTGGCGGTCGCCGCGAACAAGAGCAATAATGGCAGAGTCAGACAGAAGTCGTCAACAGACAAAAGCGTGTAGGAGACAATTGACCTGAAATGCCTGTTTGGTTACCGTCCGGTGACGTCGGCCGGATACCATCCCGAATCATGGACTGTCCGACCGAGAAGCTGGGACTGCGCGAACGCAAGAAGCTGCAGACCAGGTCCGCGTTGATCACCGCTGCACTGGAACTGTGCGACCGTCAGGGATTCGACGCCACGACAGTGGAGCAGATCGCCGACGCCGTCGACATCTCGCCACGGACGTTCAACCGATATTTCGCGACCAAGGAAGAGGTGGTCCTCGGTCCGATCGAGGAGATGGTCACCGCGGTCGTCGCGGCACTGGATTCGCAACCACGCACCGGCAACGAACTGCAGGCGCTGTGCGACGCGCACGTGCAGGTGTTCACCGAGGCTCTCGACGAGGAGTCACCCTCACCGCTGTTCGACCAGTTCATGGTTATGAACAGGATCGTTGCGAGCTCGCCCGCGGTACGGGCACGTAGCGTCGAGATGGGCGAGTGGAAGACCCAGTCGATCCGCCGGAAGGTCGCCGAGCGGATGGAGCTCGAGGAGACCGACCTGCGGGTGCGGGTGGTGATGTCGACGTACGGCGCGTTGATGCAGCTGGCGATGGATCAGTGGCATCAGGGTGCGGAGCCGACCGATCGAGCGGCGATGAAAGAATGCGTGCAGGCCATCGAATCGACCTACGAGACTTTTCGGACAACGGTGCCGGGCTCGTAGCCCGGCCGGTGTCGCCCCTGCGCGGGCGGCGGGTGCGTCAGGTCAGCGCAACGGATCGCCTGCCGGGAGTAGTGACTCCCGGCACAGCCCGGTGTTGAGGACACGGGCGGCGTCGCGGGCGAGGTCGGCGTCGTAGAACCCGACAACCCGCTCATCGGCATCCGATCGCACCTCGTAATGACGGGATCCGTGGCTGTCCTCGACAGTGGCGACGCGATATGCGCGCAGGTCGAGTGCGTACAGCGCCGAGGCGCGATGGCCGCGAAGTGCTGCGGTGATGGATTCGTCGGGCAGGCCGGCGACGCGGGCGAACTGCACCATCTCGGAGATGGAGGACGTCAGATCCTCGATCTCGGCGGCGGGTACGCGGGTGTCCTGCGCCGCGGCGCGGGCCCGGCACGACGTGCGGGTGATGTGCGAGATCAGCGAGGATGCGTGTGTGGCGTGGTTCACGGGGGTCTCCAGTACCTGCGGTGTCCGGCCTTCTGGGTGATCGGGCCTGTGAATGATCGGGCCTTGTGGGCTGATCGGGCGTGGGTGGCTCGGTACACGTGCGTTGGGCACCGAAGACACCACGGTATGCACTGCACGCCCACGTGGCACGCATTGCGCGGGCATCTCACAACGATCCTCAGCCGGTGCCTTGCGACACATCGGGGCCGAGGCAACACGATGTGTCGTGTCTGCGGGACGATGCGTCCTCCCCATTACCTACACTTGCAGGCGTGAGCACGGCGATCAGCGAGACCACCGCGACCGGGGCGATCCCGACACCCTACGAGGATCTGCTGCGGCTGGTCCTCGAGTCGGGTACACCGAAGTCCGACCGGACCGGAACGGGAACCCGCAGCCTGTTCGGTCATCAACTCCGCTACGACCTCGCCGTCGGGTTTCCGCTGGTCACCACCAAGAAGGTGCACCTGAAGTCGATCGTCTACGAGCTCTTGTGGTTCCTGCGCGGCGATTCCAATGTGCGGTGGCTGCAGGAACGAGGAGTGTCGATCTGGGACGAGTGGGCCGACGCCGACGGGGACCTCGGGCCGGTCTACGGGGTGCAGTGGCGCAGCTGGCCCACGCCCTCCGGTGAGCACGTCGACCAGATCTCGGCGGCCTTGGAACTGCTCAAGACCAATCCCGACTCGCGACGCAACATCGTGTCGGCGTGGAACGTCGGGGAGATCCCGCAGATGGCGCTGCCGCCCTGTCATGCGTTCTTCCAGTTCTATGTCGCCGACGGGAAACTGTCCTGCCAGCTCTATCAGCGCAGCGCGGATCTGTTTCTCGGGGTCCCGTTCAACATCGCGTCGTACGCACTGCTGACGCACATGATGGCCCAGCAGGCCGACCTCGAGGTCGGCGAGTTCGTCTGGACCGGCGGTGACTGCCACATCTACGACAACCACGTCGAGCAGGTCAGGCTGCAGCTCTCCCGCGAGCCCTTCGCATACCCCACCCTGCAACTCCGTCGGCGGGAGTCGATCTTCGACTACGAGTACGACGACATCGCGGTCGTCGGGTACGAATCCCATCCGGGCATCAAGGCGCCGGTGGCCGTCTGATGGTCACCACCGTCACGTTGCTGTGGGCGCAGGACCGCGTCGGTGCCATCGGACGCGGCAACACCATCCCGTGGCATGTCCCCGAGGACATGCGCCGATTCCGGGACCTGACCGGAACCGATCCGGTGGTGATGGGGCGCAAGACCTGGGAATCGTTGCCCGACCGGTTCCGGCCGCTGCCGGGCCGGCGCAACGTCGTCGTCACACGCTCGACGACCATGCAGCTCGAGGGCGCCGACGTCGTCGACTCGCTCGACGCCGGACTCGAACTGATCGACGGCCCGGCGACGATCATCGGCGGCGGGCAGATCTACGAGACCGCGATGGGCCACGCCACCCACCTGCGGGTCACCGAGATCGACGTGCTGGTCGAGGGCGCCGACACCTTCGCGCCCGAGATCGACCCGTACGTCTGGGACACCGACGAATCGGGGGAGTGGCTGACGTCGTCGACCGGAGTCCGGTATCGCTTCGTCGACTACGTCCGACACGCGCTCGTGCGCAGATGACACGCGCGCTCTCCGGCCGGCAGGCGCGGCGGATCGCCGTGGCCGCACAGGGATTCACCGATCGACGACCTGCCGGTGAGGCCACCGCGGCACACCTACGACGGGTGGTCGGCCGCACCCGCCTGATCCAGATGGACTCGGTGAACATCGCGGTCCGAGCCCACTACATGCCGATGTTCAGTCGCCTCGGTGCGTACGACCGCAACATCGTCGATCGCGCTGCCTGGCGCCCGCGACGACCCGGCGCGCGGCTGCTGGTCGAGTACTGGGCACATGAGGCGGCTCTGATCCCGGTGCAGGACTGGCCTCTGTTCGGCTGGCGCAGAGATGAATTCCGAAACGGCCGATATCGGTACACACGTGATGTCATGGCCCGAAACGGGGAACTCGCCCGCGACGTGCGCGCGATCATCGTGGAGTACGGTGCGAGCACCCCGCGTCAGATCGAGGATCATCTCGGCATCGAACGCGCACAGGGCATTCCCGGAGGCTGGTGGCATCGTGGTGAGGTCAAGCATGTGTGCGAGGCGATGTTCGCCGCCGGTGACCTGTCCGCGGTGCGCAACGAGAACTTCGTGCGCCACTACGATCTCGCCGAGCGCGTGGTGGACTCCGAGCACCTGCACGACCTCGACAAGACAGAAGCGCATCGCGAACTGGCACGGCGGGCAGCGAGATCACTGGGTGTGGCGACTCTCGCCGATATCGCCGACTACTACCGCACCAAGACCGCCGACATGCGCCCGGCGATCGCCGACCTCGTCGACTCCGGTGAACTGACACCGGTCGCGGTGGACGGCTGGCGCGACCCCGCCTACCTCCACATCGACGCGGTCATCCCGCGGCGCGTCGAACGCAGCGCCATCCTGTCCCCGTTCGACCCGTTGGTGTTCTACCGGCCTCGTGCCGAGCGGCTCTTCGATTTCCACTACCGCATCGAGATCTACGTACCCGAGCACAAACGGGTACACGGCTACTACGTGCTGCCCTACCTGCTCGGCGACGACATCGTCGCGCGCGTCGACCTCAAGGCCGACCGGAAGGCGGGGGCGCTGCTGGTCCTCGCCGCCTTCCTGGAGCCAGGTCGACCCGAAGACGTTGTCGCGCAACGCCTGGCGGTCGACCTCGACGAGATGGCGTGCTGGCTCGGCCTCGACCGGGTCGAGGTGTCGCGGCGGGGCGACCTGTCCGCGCCGCTGCGCGCCGAGCTCGCAACCAGGTGAGAGTCAGCCGATCCGCACGACCATCTTGCCGGTGTTCTCGCCGCGCATGAGGCCCAGAAATGCGTCCACCGCGTTCTCGATGCCGTCGACCACGGTTTCGTCGTACACCACCTCGCCGTTCGCGAACCAGGTACCCATATCGGCGTTGAAGGCCTCGGCCCGGTCGAGATGGTTGCCGATCGTGAAACCGGTGAGCGTGAGGCCCCGGGTGATGATGTTGGCAATGTTCGACGGACCAGGAGTTCGACTCGTCGCGTTGTACTGGGCGATCGCACCACACAGGGCAGCGCGGCCGCCGTCGTTGAAGGAGTCCAGCGCGGCTTCGAGGTGATCGCCACCCACATTGTCGAAGTAGACGTCGATACCGTCCGGTGCCGCCTCTCGGAGTTGTTTGCGCACCGGCGCGTTCTTGTAGTCGAAGGCGGCGTCGTAGCCGTAGCGTTCGGTCAACACCGTCACCTTCTCCGCGGACCCGGCCGAACCGATGACGCGCCCGGCGCCCTTCAGGCGCGCGATTTGGCCGACTGCGGTCCCGACCGCACCGGCGGCGCCCGAGACGAACACCGTGTCCCCGGGCTGCATTCGCGCGATGTCCAGAAGACCCACGTACGCCGTGAGACCGGTCATACCGAGCACACCGAGGAACACCGAGGACGACGCACCGCCGGGAGGCTCAGGGAGGGCGCGGAAGCCGCTCGCGTCCTCCTGGACCACGTCTCGCCAACCGAACTGATGGCTGACCAACGTACCCACGGGCAGGTGCTCGACCGTGGACTCGACGACGCGTCCGACAGCACCGCCGGTCATCGTCTCGTCCAATCCGAACGGTGGGATGTAGCTGCGGGTGTCGATCATGCGGCCGCGCATGTACGGGTCGACGGACACGAACTCGTTGACGACACGGACCTGGCCGGCGTCGAGATCTCCGTACTCGACGGTGACCGTGCGGAAATCGTCGTGGGTGGGCCAGCCGTGCGGACGTTGTGCGAGCTGGATCTGGGTGCTGGTGTGCGACATCGAACGCCTTCCCACGTGGTGAACGGACCATTCCACCCTAGGTCTTGAAAATGACATGTCCCCGGAGGCCGATTCACGGTCGGGCCGCGACGTGATGTCGGTCAACCACGCTGTACGTGTGCGGGCGCGTGATGACATGCTGCAGGTCGACACAATTGGCGTCGCGCAGCGGCGGGCGATCGGGGAGGCGGACGATGACGGTTTCGTACCAGGGCAGGGACTACGCGTTGGTGATGTTCGATCTCGACGACACCCTCGCCCCGTCGAAGAGCCCGCTGCCCGATCCCATGGCCGCCGTTCTCGCGCGCATGCTCGACGACACCTTGGGATGCGTGATCTCCGGCGGGCGCTTCACCCAGTTCGAGAAGCAGGTCATCGGTCGACTGGGCGAGTTCCGCGGGGCCGGGAACCTCCACCTGATGCCCACCTGCGGAACGCAATATGTGCGCTGGTCGGGAACCGAGTGGGAGACCGTGTACGCCGAGTACCTCACCGACGACGAGAAGAAGCGCACCCTCGACGTTCTCGAGACCGGGGCCAAGGACCTCGGCCTGTGGGAATCGGAGACGTGGGGACCGATCCTGGAGGACCGCGGCAGTCAGATCACCTTCAGCGCGTTGGGGCAGACGGCGCCCGTGGATGCCAAGGCCGCTTGGGATCCCGACGGGGCGAAGAAGGAGTCGTTGCGCGCCTACGCGGCCGACCGTCTGCCCGACCTCGAGGTCCGCAGCGGGGGGTCAACATCGGTCGATGTCACCAAGAAGGGCATCGACAAGGCCTATGGTGCCCGCAAACTCATGGACATCCTCGGCCTCGGCGTCGACGACATCCTGTTCTTCGGTGACCGTCTCGACGAGGGCGGCAACGACCGTCCGGTCCTCGATCTCGGGATCACCTCGATCGCCGTCGAAGGCTGGGAGGACACGTACGCGAAGTTGTCGGCCATCGTCGACGGGTGAGCGGCCCGCCGACTCACTGCCGGAAGCCGCCGGCAAGCGACGGTCAGTCCGCGGTCCCGCCGACCGGCTGCACCTGCTGACTCCCGGATGCGACCCGGAACGACCGCGCGTGGTAGCGGCCGGTCCGGGGATCGGTCTTGTCCCGAACGAAGTACCAGTCCATCTGCGCCGCGGTCGGCGTGACGGTCAGCACGGCGTAGCCGTGCGCGTCGAAGTCATTCCAGCGCACATGCCGGTTCGCGGTCATGATGGCCGCCGGAACCGCATTGCCCACAGTGTGTTCGGGCACACCGAGGATGTCGTCGACGTTGGATGATGTCACCGACGGCACGACGAGTTCGGTGGCGACGGTGCCGGCAGCCGGGTAGCGGGCCGCGTCGACGGGGACATCGCAGGCCCAGGAGGAGTGGATGTCGCCGGTGATGAACACGACGTTGTCGACGCCGCCGTCGCGGATGGCGCCGAGTAGGCGGTTGCGGTCGGCGGTGTAGCCGTCCCATTGGTCGGCGTTGTACGGGATGCCTTCCCGGGGCAGGTCGAGCACCTCGGTGAGCGCGGCGGTGTTGCGCGCATCGAGCGGCGGAATCAGGACCGGCGAGATCATCACCGAGTTGCCGACGATTCGCCAACGAGTCGTCGAGGATGCCAGACCGTCTGTGAGCCAACGCATTTGCGTGGCTCCGGTGATGGTTCGCCCGGGGTCGTCGACTCGCCTCGACGTCGAGGAGACCTCCTGGTCGCGGTAGGTGCGCAGATCCAGCATCGACAGTTCCAGCAGGCTGCCGAATCGCAGGCGCCGGTACAGATGCCGGCCGTTGCCGGACGCGGCGGGACGTACCGGCATCCACTCGTAGTAGGCCCGTTCGGAGGCGGCCTTGCGGGCGGCCCACGACCCTTCGGTCGCGTCATGATTCTCGGCCCCACCCGACCACGAGTTGTTCGCGGACTCGTGGTCGTCCCAG
Source organism: Gordonia prachuapensis (assembly GCF_036350515.1). Classification (NCBI taxonomy): domain Bacteria; kingdom Bacillati; phylum Actinomycetota; class Actinomycetes; order Mycobacteriales; family Gordoniaceae; genus Gordonia; species Gordonia prachuapensis. The sequence goes on from NZ_JAZDUE010000004.1 coordinate 281,493, forward strand.
GTGCAGATCCACGGGACGGTGCGATGCAGTTCGGCCAGATCGGGGTCGGTCTTGTACTGCGCGTGCCGAATTCGATAATCCCGCAGGGTGATCGTCTCGTTGGCCGGCTGGGTCTGCCGGATCACGCCGCCCGAACCGCTGTACCCGCCGGTCTCGTACTCGTAGAAGTAGTCGCCGAGATGCACGATCGCGGCCAGGTCCCGGTGGGTGCCGAGGTGCCGGTATGCGCCGAAGTATCCCGCCTCCCAATTGGAGCAGGACACGACGCCGAACCGCACCCGGCTGACGTCGGCACCCGGTGCCGGAGCGGTACGGGTGTGCCCGACCGGCGACACGGAACCCGCCGCCGGGCCGGAGGTCACGCGGAACCGGTAGGCGTAACGCGTGTTCGCCGACAATCCGGTGACGTCGACCTTCACCGTGTGATCCGACTCCGTCGATGCGGTGACGGAACCCGATGCGGTCACCGTCGCGAACGAGGTGTCGGTCGCCACCTCCCAGGTGACGTCCGACGCGGGCCCGAGACCGGAGCCTGGACGCGCGGCAGGCGTGGGTGTGACGCGGGTCCACAGGATCACACCGTCGGGCAGGGGATCGCCGGAGGCGACGCCGTGGGCGAAGACCGGGGTGGGCGCCGCCGATGCCCGGCCGGCTGCGGCGAACGGGAGCGCGGCGCCGGCCACGGCGGCACCCGCGAGGAACGTCCGCCGGGAGGTACCTGTGCCGGACGACGACGTGCCGGTCGAATGAGCTGAGATGACGAACCCCCCGCATCGTGGTGAGACCGGCCCGGGCGGGCCGAGACCTGTGGCTGCAGTGTCGCCGAACATCATGCGACACCGAAGGCGGCGACGCGAGCACAGTACATGCTCGCCTCGGGTCGCGTACTGCGGATTTGCCACTGAGTTGCCGAACGTTCACCGACCGTCGAACCGGGGAGCAGTGGCGGCCACGTAGGCGGAGACGGATCGGGTGACCGCCGCGACCGCCATCGCGGACCAGCAGGCTTCGGCGACGAGTTCGTGGACCCCTCGTCGACCCCGTCGCGGGTTGAGCTGCCCGACGTCCGATACTGAGGGACAATCGACGGTCCGACCCGCCGACCCGAGGGTGCGCCGTGCAGACGTGGTGAGGAGAAGACGTGTCCGAGCTGGTACCGCTGAAGGTCCAGATGGTGGCCTCGACCGAGTTCACGCCGCCGCCCGACGTCGACTGGACCACCGACGCCGACGGCGGTGAGGCGCTGGTCGAGTTCTCCGGCCGCGCCTGCTACCAGAGTTGGGACAAACCGAACCCGCGAACCGCCACCAATGCGGGGTATCTGCGCCACATCCTCGAGGTGGGTCACACCTCGCTGCTCGAGCATGCGTCGGTCACCTTCTACATCACCGGGATCTCCCGCTCCTGCACTCATGAGCTGATCCGTCACCGGCACTTCTCGTACTCGCAACTGTCCCAGCGGTTCGTCCCCGAGCATGACGCGAATGTCGTCGCACCGCCTGCCATCCGCGGGGATGCCGAACTCGAGACGCTGTTCACCGAGGCGACCGATGCCAGTCGCAAGGCGTACTCCGAGCTGCTCGATGCCCTCGAAGCCAAGTTCGCGGACGTCCCGAATGCGATTCTGCGCCGCAAGCAGGCCCGGCAGGCCGCGCGGTCGGTGCTGCCGAACGCCACCGAGACCAAGATCGTCGTCACCGGCAACTACCGGGCCTGGCGGCATTTCGTGGGCATGCGGGCAACCGAGCACGCCGACGTGGAGATCCGGCAGCTCGCGGTGGAATGCCTGCGTCAGCTGATGAACGTGGCGCCGACCGTGTTCGGCGACTTCGAGATCGGGACGCTCTCGGACGGCACCGAGGTCGCCACCTCCCCGTTCGTGCTCGAGGGCTGACCCAGGCGGCGAGCGCGCGCGACGGCGGCGATGGTGGCCGTCTCAGCGGGCCGTGGCTGTGCCGCCGGACACATTGCGGCAGCGCATCGTTCACCGTGATGTCGTCTGCGTGTTCGACCCGGTTCTGACGTGGGCCTGATGTCGGGAATCAAATCATGGGACGTCGCGTCGACGCGGCGTTCTGAACGACTCGAATCAGGCTGCATCAGGGGGAGAAATGTCTGTAATGACCGTTGTGGGGGATGGCCGTGCCGGCGCGAGGCGAGGCAGGCGGGCACAACGTCGGGTGATGACGTCGATCGCCGCGGGATGCGTTGCCGCCTTCGCCGCGACCGTCGTGGCCGCGCCGGGCCATGCGTCGCCCGTCGACGCGCAGACGCATCGGGCCACATCGATGCCACCGTGTGCGCAGGCTGGGCCGCCGAAGGTGCTGACCCAGGACATCGCCACTTTCGAAGGTGGTGACTTCGACGACAAGGGGCGCATGGTCGTCTCTAACTGGCTCGGTTCCAACATGCATCGGATGGACAAGCCGGGCCGCACCCATGTCATCAATCCGTTCGTGCTGTTTCCGCTGGGCGTGGTGAACAACCGCGACGGCCGGATGGTGGTGGGGAACGGGATCACCACCCTCACGCCGTTCAGCCAGTTCATTCCCAGTGGGCAGCTGATGAGCATGCATCCCGACAACGGCAGTTTCCAGGGCTACGCGCGGCAATTCGTCTCGCAGGGCAACGGATTGACCCGGGGTCCGGACGGCAGCATCTACGCCTCGAACGACCTCGCGGCGTCGCTGGACAAGATCCTGCCGAACGGACACGTCATCAAGGGCTTCTACCAGGGCAGTGGGACCAACGGCGGAACAGTCAGCAGGGACGGCACGACCTTGTACGTGACCGAGACGTTCACGGCCGACGCGAAGGTCATCGCCATCGACACCACGACCGGGCGGGGTCACGTGTACTGGCGTCCCCCGGCGCACCTCACCCTGGCTCATCTCGATGACGTCAAACGCGACGGCGCGGGCAATCTGTATGTGGCCGCGTGGGGCGCGGGTCAGGTCTGGCGGATCTCGGCCGACGGACGCTCGGCCTGTGTCCTCATGGCCGGTGAACTGCTGCCCGCCGGGCTCGTCGTCGGCAAAGAGGGAACACGCTTTGCCCCGCACAGCCTGTTCGTGCTGACCCACGGTGGCCGGATTGTCGAGATTCCACACGCGGTGCCGACGCCGCGGGCAGCGACCACGTCCGCCGCAGGTTAGTCGACAGCGCCGCCACCTCGGCTTTCGTCAGGCTTTCGGCTGACTTTCGTCGCCGAGGGGCGGCGCCGCGACACAGTGCGCCCACACGCGAATGCGCCCTGCGGAGAAGGTAGCCTTGAGCACCATGAACGCAGGCCAAGACCAGCCGCAGGAACACCCGTTCGGGACCGTCGCCGTCGCGATGGTGACCCCGTTCACTCCCGAGGGCGCGCTGGATCTGGACAAGGCCGCAGAACTCGCCGACCACTTGGTGTCCAAGGGGTGTGACGGTCTGATCGTGTCCGGCACGACAGGCGAGTCGCCCACGACGACCGTGCCCGAGAAGCTCGAGTTGCTTCGCGTGGTGCTCGACGCCGTCGGGGACCGGGCCCGCATCACCCAGGGCGCCGGCAGCTACGACACCGCGGAGAGTGTCCGATTCTCGATCGAGGCGGAGAAGGTGGGCGCGCACGGGCTCCTCGTCGTCACGCCCTATTACTCGAAACCGCCGCAGGCGGGGCTGCTCGCGCACTTCCGGACGATCGCCGACGCCACCGATCTGCCGGTCCTGCTCTACGACATCCCGCCCAGGTCAGTGGTCCCGATCGCGAACGAGACGATGTTGGCGCTCGCCGAGCATCCGCGCGTGAAGGGCGTCAAGGACGCCAAGGGTGATCTGCACTCGGCGGCCGGGATCATCGCCTCCACCGACCTCGAATACCTGTCGGGTGAGGATGCGCTGAACCTGCCGTGGCTGTCCGTGGGTGCCACCGGATTCGTCAGCGTGATCGGCCACCTGGTCGCGGATCGGTTGCGGGAGATGCAGATCGCATTCGAGAAGGGTGACATGCGGACCGCGCGAGAACTCAACACGTCGATGTTGCCGCTCGTGAACGCCATGGGCAGGCTCGGCGGTGTGTCGATGGTGAAGGCGTCCCTGCGCATCCTCGGTCTGGACGTCGGGCACCCACGGCTCCCGCAGGTGCCCGCGAGTGGTCCGCAGATCGAAGCGCTCATCGCGGACCTGCGTGCGGCGGGTGTCCTGACCCGATGAGCGAACCGACGCGCCGTCGCCGAGCCGCCCGCCGACAGGCCGGACCTCCCGTGCAGCCCGACGAACATCCGGGCGACGGAAGCTCGAAGACGCAGTCCCAGGGTCGTAACCAGTCCCAGGGTCGCAGCCAGTCGCAGGGTCGCAACCAGGAGCCCAAACACGCTGCCGCGCGGCAGGATCGACCGCAGCCCGCCGCATCGCGGTCGGGTGGGGGACGTCACGAGCGCCGAGATCGCCGCGGCGACAACCGCGGTCGTGGACAGCAGCCCGAGTCGGTGCCGGCGGTCGACCGCCTGGGCACACCGCCGCGGGCCCCGCGCAACGGTCTACGCGTCGTCGCGCTCGGCGGCATCGGCGAGATCGGCCGCAACATGACCGTGTTCGAATACGGCGGTCGTCTGCTGATCGTGGACTGCGGTGTGCTGTTCCCCGAGGATGCACAGCCCGGCGTCGATCTCATCCTTCCGGATTTCACCTACATCGAGGACCGGATGGACGACGTCGACGCGATCGTCCTCACCCACGGCCACGAGGATCACATCGGTGCGGTGCCGTTCCTGCTGCGGCTGCGCAGCGACATCCCGGTGGTCGGCTCCAAATTCACCCTCGCCCTCGTCGAGGCAAAGTGTCGTGAACACCGTCTGCGCCCCAAGCTGGTGCAGGTCACCGAAGGCGAGCGGACGACGCACGGCCCGTTCGATTGCGAGTACTTCGCCGTCAACCACTCCATCCCGGACGCGATCGCGGTGGCGATCCGCACCGGCGCCGGGGTGGCGTTGCACACCGGCGACATCAAACTCGATCAGCTGCCGCTGGACGGACGACTGACCGACCTCGCCGGATTCAGCCGACTCGGCGACGAAGGTGTCGACCTGTTCCTGGTCGACTCGACCAACGCCGAGGTGCCCGGCTTCGTGACCCCCGAGCGGGAGATCGGTGGCGTCCTCGACCAGGTGATCGGACGGGCACGGCAGCGCGTCATCGTCGCGTCCTTCGCCAGCCACGTCCACCGCATCCAGCAGATCGTGGACGTCGCACACGCACACAACCGTCGCATCTGCTTCGTCGGGCGCTCGATGGTGCGCAACATGCAGATCGCGCAGGACCTCGGCTATCTGTCGGTGCCCGACGGCGTGCTCGTCGATCTCGACACGGCCGCAACCCTTCCGGACCATCGACTGGTGCTGATCTCGACCGGCTCGCAGGGCGAACCGCTCTCCGCGCTGTCGCGGATGGCGCGTGGCGAACACCGGCAGATCAACATCCGCGCCGACGACCTCGTGGTGCTGGCGTCGTCGTTGATCCCGGGTAACGAGAACTCGGTGTTCGCTGTGGTCAACGGGCTGGCGAAGCGTGGTGCCACGGTGATCACCCAGCAGAGCGCGAAAGTGCACGTGTCCGGCCACGCCTCGGCCGGTGAGTTGCTGTACCTCTACAACGCCGTCCGTCCCTCCAACGCGATGCCCGTCCATGGCGAGTGGCGACATCTGCGGGCCAACGCGGCGCTCGCGGTGGCGACCGGGGTGGCCGAGGATCGGGTTGTCCTCGCCGAGGACGGTGTGGTGGTCGACCTCGTCGACGGCCGCGCCCAGATCACCGGCCGCGTACCCGTCGGCCACGTCTACGTCGACGGTCTGTCGGTCGGTGACGTCGGAGAGTCGACGCTGTCGGAACGCCTGGTGCTTGGGGAGGGCGGTTTCATCGCCATCACCGTCGCGATCGACGCGGCCACCGGACGCGCCGTGAGCACACCGGAGGTGTCCGGTCGAGGGTTCTCCGACGACCCGGACGCCCTCAAGGCCGCCGCGGACCTGGTCGACCAGGCGCTCGACTCACTCGCCGCCGAGGGCATCACCGACGCCCATCGGATCGCGCAGACCATCCGGCGCACGGTCGGTCGGTGGGTTGCCGAGACGTATCGGCGACGCCCGATGATCGTGCCGACGGTGCTCGCCGTCGGTTCCTGAGCCGTCCGGTTTGCGCGACCGAATCGCGTCACCCCGGCTTGGTGTCGACGGACGCTACGGTGGTCGGGTGAGCCTCGCACAAGCCGAAAGAGCAGCCCTCGTCGACACCCTGCGATCCGTGGGACCCGACGCCCCCACCCTCTGTGCCGGCTGGTCGGTCAAGGATCTCGTCGCTCACCTGGTGGTACGCGAACGCCGACCGGACACCGCCCCGGGGATCATGATCCCCGCGTTCGCCGGCCACACCGAGAAGGTTCGCGCCGCGGCAGTCGACGAACCATGGGATGAGCTGCTGGACAAGCTCGCCGGCGGGCCCCCGATGTACTCGCCGCTGAAGCTCGTCGACCGGTGGGCCAACCTCGCGGAGATGTTCGTGCACCACGAGGACGTACTGCGCGGAGCTGCGCGCCCGGACCAGACCTGGACGCCGCGTGAACTGTCCGACGAACTGCAGCAAGCGCTGGTCACGCCTGCGAAGTCGATGAGCAGGATGACCCTGAAGAACTCGCCCGCGCGCGTCACCCTCCGCACCCGCGACAGCCGCGACCTGGTGACGCTCGGCGCCGGGGAGGAGGTCACCGTGATCGGCACTCCCGGCGAGCTCGTGCTCTTCGCCTTCGGGAGGTCGCCGGTCGACGTCGTCTTCAAAGGCGACGAACGGGCGGTTGCCGCCGTCCGCGAGGCCAAGCGCGGGCTCTGAACGCCCCGGCACATCACGAATCCGACACGCACTGCAGTTACCAGTGTTGCCCATGTGACTGGCGTGGCCGTGGACGACTAGTCTGTCCGCATGGCTTCGAAAGCAACCGCCGGTGCCCGGAAGAAGGGCACCACGACCAAGGCGCCGGCCCGTTCGCGCGCCGGATCGGCGAAGTCGGGTGCACGGGGGACACGGGCCGGTAGTGCACGGAGTTCCACATCGCGGGCGACGGCGGGAACCGTGCGGACCGGTTCCTCGCGACGCTCCGGGGGCACGCAGACGACGTCGCGCCGCCGGACGCAGCAGGCCGACGCTTCCGCGGACATCCACCGGCGGTCCATGGCGGCGAGCGGCGCATCCGCGGTCGGCCGCGGACTGGGTGCGGGGTGGTCGCTGATGGCGCGCGGAGTCGGCGGCCTGGCCCGCGTCGGCGGGGGACCGCAGCCGCGCACGGCGGGGACCGCGGCGGGCGACGTCGCCGAGATGGACGTGGACCCGGTGGACGCGGACAGCGTCGACGACGGATTCGATCTCGACGGTCCGATCGTCGAGGACATGCCCGATCGCGGCGCGCGCGCTCATCGGCGACCGGCGACCGGCGCCGCGCGGGACCTGAGCGGGCACACGCACCGGCGTGACGGTGCGGCACTGGCGGTCCTTGCCGCGGGTCTGCTCGTCGGCGCCAGCGTGTGGTTCGGGGCGGCGGGACCGGTCGGTGCCTTCATCGAAGCGCTGTGCCGGGCCATTCTGGGTTCCGCCTCGGTGGTGGTGCCCATCGCGCTCGTGGTGCTGTCGATCGTGCTCATGCGCCGCCCGCCGAACCCGCAGCAGCGGGCCCGCTACCTCGGCGCCGGACTTCTGATCGTGCTCCCGGTCCTGGGTCTGGTCCATCTCGTCGCGGGGGCACCGGTGGATCTGCCCGGACGCTCGTCGGCGGGCGGATTCCTGGGATTCGCGGTCGGCACCCCGTTGACCGACGGTGTCACGGCGTGGATCTCGGTGCCGATTCTGGTGCTCTGCATCGCCTTCGGCGCACTGATCCTCAGCGGCAAGACCGTTCGCGAGGTGATCGACGCCGTCGTCGGCTATCTCGGACTCGGCCGTGACCAGTTCGTCGACGACGTGGCGCCCTGGGACGACCTCGACGCGGACGATCTCGACGCCGAAGGCTCCGACGCCGTTGGTTCCGATGCAGATGACCTCGACGGCGGGGCAACCGAGGTCCTCGAGACCGGGTCGCGCTACTCCTCGGACCCGTACGACAACTATCCACCCGACCTCGACCCCGTACGACCGGGACGCCGCCGGCGACGTCCGGTCGATCCCGACGTCGACGCGGCCGATTTCGCCGCCGCGACCACCGTGCCCTTCGACGACGAGGTCACCGAGCAGATCGGTCGCGACGAGCAGGAGCCGGCGCCCGCCAGATCCCGCAGGAGTCGCACGAAGCGCGAGGCGGACCAGGCGCCGGCCGCCCCGGCCGAGCCCGAGGTGGGTGCGGAGGGGCTGATCGACCGCGCCGGCGACGGCGAGTACCAGCTCCCGCCGTCGACCCTGCTCGTCGACGGCGATCCACCGAAGCAGGGCAGTCGTGCCAACGACGACATGATCGACCGCATCACCGGTGTCATGGAGCAGTTCAAGATCGACGCCGCCGTCACCGGCTACACCCGGGGACCCACGGTCACGCGATACGAGGTCGAGTTGGGTCCCGGCGTGAAGGTGGAGAAGATCACCGCGCTGCAGCGCAACATCGCCTATGCCGTGGCCACCGACAACGTGCGTCTGCTCGCACCGATCCCGGGCAAGTCGGCGGTCGGCATCGAGGTGCCCAACAGCGACCGTGAGATGGTGCGTCTGGCCGACGTGCTCAAGGCGCCGAAGACTCGTAAGGACACGCATCCGCTCGTCATCGGTCTGGGCAAGGACATCGAAGGCGACTTCGTCAGCGCCAACCTCGCCAAGATGCCGCACCTGCTCGTCGCCGGTTCGACCGGCTCGGGTAAGTCCAGCTTCGTCAACTCGATGCTGGTGTCGCTGCTGTCGAGGGCGACACCGGACGACGTGCGGATGATCCTGATCGACCCCAAGATGGTGGAACTGACTCCCTACGAAGGGATTCCGCATCTCATCACCCCGATCATCACGCAGCCGAAGAAGGCGGCCGCGGCGCTGGCGTGGCTGGTCGAGGAGATGGAGCAGCGCTACCAGGACATGAAGGCGTCGCGGGTGCGCCACATCGACGACTTCAATACGAAGGTCCGGTCGGGGGAGATCACCACCCCGCTGGGCAGCGAGCGGGTGTACACGCCGTACCCGTACATCCTGGCCATCGTCGACGAGCTCGCCGACCTGATGATGACCGCCCCGCGCGATGTCGAGGACGCGATCGTCCGGATCACGCAGAAGGCACGTGCCGCGGGCATCCACCTGGTGCTGGCCACCCAGCGTCCCTCGGTCGACGTCGTCACCGGTCTGATCAAGACGAATGTGCCGTCGCGGCTGGCGTTCGCCACGTCGTCGCTGACCGACTCGCGCGTGATCCTGGACCAGCCGGGGGCCGAGAAGCTCATCGGCATGGGTGACGGCCTGTTCCTGCCGATGGGCGCGAACAAGCCGATCCGTATGCAGGGTGCGTTCATCACCGACGAGGAGATCGCCGCCGTCGTCGACTACACCCGCGAGCAGAGCGAACCGGAGTACACCGAGGGCGTCACCACCGCCAAGGCCGGCGACAAGAAAGAGATCGACGGCGACATCGGCAACGATCTCGATGACCTGCTGCAGGCCATCGAATTGGTGGTGTCGAGCCAGTTCGGTTCGACGTCGATGCTGCAGCGCAAGCTGCGGGTCGGGTTCGCCAAGGCGGGACGACTGATGGATCTGATGGAGACCCGCGGCGTGGTCGGGCCCAGCGAGGGCTCCAAGGCACGCGAGGTGCTGGTGAAGCCCGAGGACCTCGCCGGGGTGATCGCGTCGATCACGGGTGGCGGCGCGGATGGTGGCGACGCGGAGTAGATCCCAACCGTTCCTGAGGTGTGAGGAGCCCTTCGTGACGGCCCTCCGCAGGCTCCGGGCCCCTCAGGGACCGGATGGTTCGGATCGGTGCTAACCCAGCCCGTGCTCGGCCAGCCACGCCTGCGCCCGCCGGTTCGACGCACGACACAGCCACGCATCCTGGATCACCTCGGCGAGTTCGTCGCGGGTGAGTTCGCCGACCCGTGAGGTGCGCAGCAGGACCGACAGATGACCGTCAAAGTGCGGTGTGGTGAAGAACGGTGAGTCCGCGTCCTGGACCAGCGCGAGCTTGTCGGCTTCGGAGGCCACCCAGATGACCACGACGTCGTCGTAGCGTTCACCGGTGTCCGGGTCGACGGCATCCGGCCGGGGCGTCCGGAAGAACACGAACGATTTGCTGCCGACCTGGTACACGGGCCGATCGGTGTGATTGCCCGCGTCGGTGACATGGGGCATACCGGTCGCGACGGCATGGATGTCGTCGACGGACGCCGGGCGCGTCGAGCGCGGCATGGTCGCAACCCTACGCGCACGTGTACTACGCTGGGCGACGATCGAAGAGGGGAGTATCCCCAACCCTGCGGCGTCTCCGTCAGTACGGCCGCTGCCCGGTGCGACGCCGATCGTCGTCGCCGGGAGCGACCCGGATTCGTCGGTCGGGAACCTTGTTCGCACGATGGCAGCGCGGCGGCGAGATCCCGGCGGGAGAGACCTCTGGCATCGCAACCGTAGTGCTGCGCGCTGGAGGAGATCGCCCCATGGATGTATCGGTAACCGTCTGGATCGTCACCTGTGTGGTGATAGCCGGACTCTTCGTATTCGACTTCTTCGCACACGTCCGGGTGCCCCACGCCCCGTCCATCAAGGAATCCGGATCCTGGTCCGCGGTCTACATCGGAATCGCGATCCTGTTCGGACTCTTCGTCTGGTGGCAGTGGGGCGGCACCTACGGCGGTGAGTACTTCGCCGGCTACGTCACCGAGAAGGCGCTGTCGGTCGACAACCTGTTCGTCTTCGTCATCATCATGTCGAAGTTCGCCGTGCCCAAGGAGTATCAGCAGAAGGTGCTGCTGCTCGGCATCGTGATGGCACTCATCATGCGCGCGATCTTCATCGCTGTCGGCGCCGCGGCCATCAATGCCTACGCCTGGATCTTCTATCTGTTCGGCGCCTTCCTGATCTACACCGCGATCAAGCTGGTCAAGGAGAGCGACGACCCGGTCGAGCACGAAGAGCAGCGGGAATCGCGATTGGAGCGTTTCGTCAAGAATCGCTTGCGCACCACCGACGATTACGACCGCGACAAGCTGTTCACCCGCGTGAACGGCAAGCGGATGGCCACCCCGATGCTGATGGTCCTGATCGTCATCGGCTTCACCGACCTGCTGTTCGCGTTTGATTCCATTCCGGCCATCTACGGTCTGACCCAGGAGCCCTACCTGGTGTTCACCGCGAACGCGTTCGCCCTGATGGGTCTGCGCCAGTTGTACTTCCTGATCGGCGGCCTGCTGGACCGGCTCGTCTACCTGTCCTACGGACTCTCATTCATCCTCGCGTTCATCGGTGTGAAGCTCATCCTGCACGCCCTGCACGAGAACACCCTGCCGTTCATCAACGGTGGCGAGCACGTCTCGGTGCCCGAGGTGTCCACGCCGGTCTCACTGGGCGTCATCATCCTCACGCTGATCATCACCACCGTGGCGAGCCTGATGAGCTCGAAGAAACCGGCAGCGAAACAACCGGCCACGGCGGAGTCGGCGGAGTCGGACGACCCGCCGTCGGAAGGCCAGTCACCATCCGACACCCGGCCATCGTCGGATGCCCGGTCGCCGTCGGATCCCCAGACGTCGTCGGAGACCCGACCGCCGTCGGACACCTGACGCCGGCTTTCCGGTCTCGGGCACGGACGGTGTCAGGAGTCGAACGGCCCGTATACCTGGGTCCACTCGACGACCCGGACGCCGTCCACCGCCCGGTGGGCGTTGAACGGGTCGTTCGCCAGGAACGCCTCGGCGCCGTCGAGTGAGTCCGCGCGGATGAGGATCAGGGCGCCGGAACCATCGGGATAGGGCCCGCAGGTCAGCACGTTCCCGGCGCGGAACTCCTCGCCGAGCCATTCCCGGTGCAGCGGCCGGTACTCGTCGCGCACGGCCGCCTTCGCCGGCTCATAGCGGTAGTGGACTGCGAAGATCGCCATGATCTGCTCCCGTCGGGATCGGTTCGGGGGTGTCAATCAATCGAGCGAGGCCAGCATGCGGGTGTTGCCCAGGGTGTTCGGTTTGACGTAGCTCAGGTCGAGGAACTCCGCGACGCCCGTGTCGTAGGACCGGCACATCTCCTCGAACACCTCGCGGGTGACCGGGGTGCCCTCGATCTCGCGAAATCCGTGGCGGGCGAAGAACGACGTCTCGAAGGTCAGCACGAACACCCGGGACAGTTGCAGATCCCGGGCGACGTCCATCAGTCGCGCGACCAGCCGGTGGCCGACGCCCCGGCCCGCGAACGAGGTGTCCACCGCAACCGTCCGGACCTCTCCGAGATCGGCCCACAACACGTGCAGGGCACCACAGCCGACGACCACACCGTCGCGGTCGGCCACCCAGAACTCCTGAACCGACTCGTAGAGCGTCACGAGGTTCTTCTCGAGCAGAATCCGGCCCGCGTACTGGTCGATGAGTTCCTTGATCCGCGGGACGTCAGAGGTGCGTGCCCGGCGGATCGTCACATCGCCTTGTTCGCCGCGACGAATCGAGTCCGTGCTTGCCGCACTCGATTCCGGAGGATCAGAGGCCGGCGTGGGCGACGCCGGCTCAGGGGCGACAGGGGGCATGGGACCACACAGTAGTACCGATCGCGACCCGGGCGCACGGAGCGGCAACCCGGGGCAGATACGCTGGAACCGTGCGTGAGCAGTATCGCCGGGTCAGGACGCGGCCACAGCGGATCGGGGCATCATGACCGAACGCATGCGTCGCGCCGTCGAGGAACACGGTCTCGCCGGGGCCGGTCGCGGACCGGACCACATCACCGATCCGGTCGACCCGGTGCCGGTGGTCAACATCGCCAATGCGCTCACGGTGTTTCGAATCCTTCTCGTTCCCGTGTTCGTCGCCGCGCTGTTCATCGGAGGCGGCCACGACACCGCCTGGCGGATCGCCGCGGCGGTCATCTTCGGGATCGCAGCCATCACCGATCGATACGACGGTCGGCTGGCTCGCGAGCGGGGACTGGTCACCGATTTCGGCAAGATGGCCGATCCGATCGCCGACAAGGCACTCATCGGTTCGGCGCTCGTCGGACTCTCGATCCTCGGGGACCTGTCCTGGTGGGTCACCGCCGTGATCCTGATCCGCGAACTCGGCATCACCGCGCTGCGGTTCTGGGTGCTGCGTCACGGCGTGATCCCCGCCAGTCGCGGCGGCAAGTTGAAGACGCTGCTGCAGGCCGTCGCGATCGGCCTCTATCTACTTCCCCTCGCCGGTGCCTGGCAGGTGGCCGCAGCGATCATCATGGGGGCCGCGGTGCTGGTCACCGTGGTCACCGGCGGCGAGTACGTCTGGCAGGCACTGGTGTTGCGGCGTCGCGCGGCGCCCGGCCGATCTCGTCGGACGGGCGGCAGCCCCGCGGCATCACCGCGTCACTGACCGGCCCGCCGGATGTTCGCCCTCGGCGCAACACGTCGCCGGTGGGGCCACGCGGCAGCCGTCGGATTCTTCGACTACTGTCGTCGGCACGGACGACGCGTCTGAATCGTCGGGAACTCCCGGCGGCGTCCGGCCGTTGTCCAGACTGCGAGCAGTGAGGAGGACCTCGATGGCAGTGCTACTGCGTGAGGCGCTGGGCGACAGCCTGCGCCGGGTGCGTACCGCGCAGGGCCGCACCCTGCGCGAGGTGTCCACCGATGCCCGTGTCAGCCTCGGATACCTCTCGGAGGTCGAACGGGGTCAGAAGGAGGCGTCGAGCGAACTGCTCGCCGCGATCTGCGATGCGCTCGATGTCGAGATCGCCGAACTCCTGCTCGACGTGGGGCACGCGATGCTCCCAGCCGGCAGCGAACACCTCGTGGGTGCCGCGGATGCCGTGGCCGCCGGCGAGATGGGTGTGCTCGACGCCAAGGTGGTCATCCCGGGCCCCGCAGGTCGCGCCGAGTCGGCGCTCGCCGCGGCCTGAGGTCGGCTGCACAGACGACGCGACCCATCGCCCCGCGTCGCTCACACCGGCTAGATTGGTAACACACCGCCCGAACACCGGACTTTGGAGTTGACTCGAAGCATGGCGAACCCGTTCGTGAAGTTGTGGCGCTACCTGATGGCACTCGGCAACGCGAAGATCGACGAGAACGCGGACCCGAAGGTCCAGATCCAGCAGGCGATCGAGGACGCGCAACGCCAGCATCAAGCCCTGTCGCAGCAGGCCGCGTCGGTCATCGGAAACCAGCGCCAGCTGGAGATGAAGCTGAACCGGCAGCTCGAGGAGATCGAGAAGCTGCAGGCGAACACCCGACAGGCACTGACCCTCGCCGATCAGGCCACATCGGCCGGCGATACGCAGAAGGCCCAGGAGTACACCAACGCCGCCGAGGCGTTCGCCGCGCAGTTGGTGACCGCAGAGCAAAGCGTCGAGGATCTCAAGGTGCTGCACGACCAGTCGCTGCAGGCGGCCGAGCAGGCCAAGCAAGCCGTCGAACGAAACGCGATGATGTTGCAGCAGAAGCTGGCCGAGCGTTCCAAGCTGCTCAGCCAGCTCGAGCAGGCCAAGATGCAGGAGCAGGTCAGCGCGTCGCTCAACCAGATGAGCGAACTGTCGGTCCCCGGCAACACCCCCAATCTCGACCAGGTCCGCGACAAGATCGAACGTCGCTACGCCAACGCCCTCGGTCAGGCCGATCTCGCACGCAACAGCGTGCAGGGCCGCATGCAGGAGGTGGAGCAGGCCGGTGTCCAGATGGCCGGCCACGCACGCCTCGAGCAGATCCGGGCCAGCATGTCCGGCGGTGCGCTGCCGTCATCGGAGCCGGCGGCACAGCCCAACGCCCAGCCCGCGCAGCCGACGAGTCAGCCGGCCACCGAGCAGCCCCCGCAAGCGGGAAACTGAGACAGCCGGGCAACTGAGAACACCACCGCAGAAGACCTCCCACCAGCGTGGGAGGTCTTCTTTGCGCATCGCCATCGTCGCGGGACCCGATGCGGGACATGCGTTTCCGGCATTCGCGCTCGCCGAGCGCCTGAACGCGGCCGGCGTCGATTCGATCGTCTACACCGGTGCCCGGTGGTGCGCTCCCGCGCTGCGGTGCGGTATCGACGTCGCAGAGTTACCCGGGCTCGCCGCGGTGGACGGCGACGACGACGCGGACGCCGGCGCCAAGCTCAGTCGTCGGGCCGCGCGGATCGCGGTGGCACTGGCACCACAGCTGGCCTCGGCCGGTGTCGATCTGGTGATCTCGGACGTGATCACGGTGGGCGGCGGCTGGGCCGCCGAACTCGCCGGCATCGACTGGATCGAACTGTCGCCCCATCCGCTCTACCGGCCGTCACGCGGACGCCCGCCGATCGGCGCGGGACTCGAGCCCGGGGTCGGTGTGCGTGGCCGGCTGCGCGACGCGACCATGCGTGCCGCCACCGGACGGTCGCTGCGGATGGGGGAACGGCAGCGGTCCCGGGCACGCGCGGAGATCGGTCTCACCGGTGCGGCCAGCGTTCCGATCGCCCGGTTCGTGGCGACCCTGCCCGCGCTGGAGGTGTGGCGCCCGGACTGGCCGTCGGACACCCATCTGATCGGACCGCTGCTGTGGGAACCCACCGACGCCACCTTCGTCCGCCCGTCGACGGCGGGTCCGCTCGTGCTGGTCGCGCCCTCCACCGCGACGACGGGAACCGCCGACCTGGCGTCCACCGCGCTCGCCGCGCTCACCGAGACGTCGCTCGGAATGACTGTGCGGGTGGTGGTCTCGGCGCTGGAACGACCTGACGGAGTGGCGGAGTCGGAGCGGGTGGTGGTCGGTGACGCCCGCCAGGACGAGATCCTGCGGGACACCTCACTGGTCATCTGCGGAGGCGGGCACGGGATGCTGGCGAAGGCGTTGTCTGCGGGTGTCCCGGTGGTCACGGTGCCCGGCGGCGGCGATCAGTGGGAGCTGGCCAACCGCGTGACGCGGCAGGGCAGTGGACTGCTGGTGCGGCCGCCGACGGTGGAATCGATGGCGCTCGCAGCGCGTCGGGTGCTCACCGACCCGGGGTTCGCCGCAGCGGCACGCGACGTGGCGGCGTCGGCGATCGGGGTGGTGGACCCGGTGCGGATCGTGCGCGAGGTGATGCGGCGTCGTGGGTAGGCTGGCCGCGTGCGTCTGACGGAGTTCACCGAACTGATCACCGCCGAGTTCGGGGAGCGGTCTGCGGATTCGATCCTCGTCGACCACGTCCTGATCGAGTTCGGCGGGCGGACCGGGGCCCAGGCGATCGAGGACGGGATCGATCCGCGGGACGTCTGGGTGGCCATCTGTCGCGACTTCGACGTGCCTCGCGAACGTTGGTGATCCGCAGGCGTGTCACGCTTGCCATCGAACACATGTTCGTCCATTCTGGGTGTCAGAGGGAACCAGGTTCGGTCCGGCTGCGTCATAACAACGGGACCACAACCACGGGACCCGAGTGAAGACGGCGAACTCACGAACACACCGACGAAATGTTGTCAGGCCCGAATCCGGCAGACACCCGATCTGTCAGACCCCACCGCTAGCGTGCACATCACGTCAGCCACCACCGCAGACCCCACAATCCACGGCCGGGACACCGGTCGAGAGTTCGGAGGAGAATCCCATGGCAGCAGCACCGCAGGATCGGGAGAAGGCCCTCGATCTGGCTCTCGCGCAGATCGACAAGAACTTCGGCAAGGGCTCGGTGATGCGGCTCGGCGAGGAGACCCGCCAGCCCATCGAGGTGATCCCCACCGGTTCCATCTCGCTGGACGTCGCCCTCGGCATCGGCGGGCTCCCGCGTGGCCGGATCATCGAGGTCTACGGCCCGGAGTCCTCGGGTAAGACGACCGTGGCGCTGCATGCGGTCGCCAATGCCCAGGCGCAGGGCGGGATCGCGGCGTTCATCGACGCCGAGCACGCCCTCGACCCCGACTACGCCGCCAAACTCGGTGTGGACACCGACGCACTGCTGGTGTCGCAGCCCGACACCGGTGAGCAGGCACTCGAGATCGCCGACATGTTGATCCGCTCCGGTGCACTGGACATCCTCGTCATCGACTCCGTGGCCGCACTGGTGCCCCGGGCCGAGATCGAGGGCGAGATGGGTGACAGCCACGTCGGTCTGCAGGCGCGACTGATGAGTCAGGCGCTGCGCAAGATGACGTCCGCGTTGAGCAACTCCAAGACGACGGCCATCTTCATCAACCAGTTGCGTGAGAAGATCGGCGTCATGTTCGGCTCGCCGGAGACCACCACCGGCGGCAAGGCGCTGAAGTTCTATTCGTCTGTCCGGCTTGATGTTCGGCGCATCGAGACGCTCAAGGACGGCACCGACGCGGTCGGCAACCGCACCCGGGTGAAGATCGTCAAGAACAAGGTCGCGCCGCCGTTCAAGCAAGCCGAGTTCGACATCCTCTACGGCCATGGCATCAGCAAGGAGGGCTCGCTCATCGACATGGGCGTGGCCGAAGGCTTCATCCGTAAGTCCGGTTCATGGTTCACCTACGAGGGCGATCAGCTCGGCCAGGGCAAGGAGAACGCCCGCAAGTTCCTGATCGAGAACGACGACATCCGCGACGAGATCGAGAAGAAGATCAAGGAGAAGCTCGGCATCGGGGCAGTGGTCGATGCCGATGACGTCGCACCGGCGCCGGTGGAGTTCTGATCCAGGAGATGACCGGCACCCCGGACCCCGAGGAACGGACCGGACCCAGCGCATGGGACGCGGCACTCCGACTCCTCGGGGTCCGCGCCCGTTCCCGTCAGGAGATGATCGACCGGCTGTCGCGCAAGGGTTTCGACGAAGACACCGTGGACGACGTGATGGGTCGGCTCGACAAGCACCACCTGCTCGACGACGAGGAGTTCGCCGCCGAATGGGTGCGCTCACGGCACGCGCATTCCGCCCGGGGCCGAGTCGCACTGCGGCAGGAGCTGCGTGCCAAAGGCATCGACCCCGGTGTCGTCGAGACGACGCTGGCCGAGCTGGACCCCGCAGACGAACGTGCCGTCGCCGCCGAACTGGTCGCCAAGAAACTCACCCCGGGCCAGATCGACCGGCTGCACCGCGACCCGAGTACACGCGACGCGGTGTTCCGGCGGCTCGCCGGCATGCTGATGCGGCGTGGCTACCCGCAGTCGATGGCCATCGAAGTGGTCACCGACGCATTGGACACGGCCACCGCACGGTGACAACGAGGCGGCTCCGCCGCGGTGACCGTCAGGTCGACTCCGCCGAGCAGGGGGTGGTCGTTTCCTCGAGAAAGTCGAGATCTCCGGGGTCGGGGGTGAAGTCGAACGGCGAACCCGGCTCGGCGGCACGGGCGATCATGCGGTCGACCTGGGCGTCGCCGATCGCGTCGCGGAGCGCCCGCTCCCAGGGGGAACGTCCGTCCGCTGCGGGCTCCATCATCGCCACCAGCGCTTCGTTGACCGCGGTCACCGTCTCGGATTGCCCGGCGCCCAGGCCGATTCCGTAGCGCTCGGTGGAGAACGGCGCACCGGCCCGCTTGAGAGTGCCGTCCACGCAGGCATCGGCCGGGTAGGTCATGTCGACGAGGGTGAACTCACCGGGGTACCGGTTCTCGTAGCCGGCGAGGATCACCTCGTCGGTGGTCAGGGCGTCGACGCGGCCACGTCGCAACGCCTCGACACAGCTCGAGGCGGTGTCGTACTCCTGCAACTGCACCGACGGGAGCTGCGCCGTCACATTCTCTGCCGAGGTGGAGCCGGTGACCGAGCACAGCGTCTTGCCCGCGTCGAGGTCGGTGAGTGTGGTGATCGAGGCGTCGTCGGCACGGACCAGCAGTCCCTGGTAGTTGACCAGGTACGGGCCGGCAAAATCGACTTCTTCGGCGCGCTCCGGCGTGATCGAGTACGTCGCGGCGATCATGTCGACCTGGCCGTTCTCGATCAGAGTCTCGCGCTGCGTCGACGGTGTCTCCCGCCACCGGCTCCGCGGCTCGGACACACCCATCGAATCGGCTATCCGGGCGACGACGAAGGTCGCGACCGCGGGGTCGAATCCCGTCACCGATTCGTCTGCGTTGCGGATCCCGAGTCCGGGCTGATCGAACTTCGTTCCGAGTATCACCGATCCGTCGCGGATCGAGTCGAGAAGGTCACGGGGATCCGAACCGAAGCATCCGGACGCGACGACGGCGACGATGGCGAGCGTGGTGACGAGCCGTCCGGTCCGCGATGTCGTCATATGCCTTCACCATAGTGCGAGTGGCAGTCGAGTTCGTGCGACATCGCCGTACCAGAGTGCCCGAAAGGTCGATTTGCGCAGGCCCGTACCCTGGAACCGTGAGTATCGAGTTGTCCGAGCGGCGCGGTGTGCCGGCTTCCGGCGAGCAGACCGAAGCGGTCTCCGCCCGGAGTTACCAGGTTCGTACCTACGGCTGCCAGATGAACGTTCACGACTCCGAACGCATCGCCGGACTCCTCGAGGACGCCGGATACGTGAAGGCCGCCGACGGGGGCGATGCCGACCTGGTCGTGTTCAACACCTGCGCCATCCGGGAGAACGCCGACAACAAGCTCTACGGCAATCTGTCCCATCTGGCGCCGGTCAAATCGGATCGGCCCGGGATGCAGATCGCGGTCGGCGGATGTCTGGCGCAGAAGGACAAGGACACCGTGTTGCGCAAGGCGCCGTGGGTGGACGTCGTGTTCGGTACGCACAACATAGGGTCCCTGCCGGCCCTCCTCGACCGGGCACGCCACAACGACTCGGCACAGGTCGAGATCCTCGAATCGCTCGAACGTTTTCCGTCCACGCTGCCCGCCAAGCGGGACTCGGCATACTCCGGCTGGGTGTCGGTCTCGGTGGGGTGCAACAACACCTGCACGTTCTGCATCGTGCCGTCGCTGCGCGGGAAGGAGGTGGACCGTCGGCCCGGTGACGTCCTCGCCGAAGTGCAGGCACTCGTGGACCAGGGTGTCCTCGAGGTGACCCTGCTCGGACAGAACGTCAACGCCTACGGCATGTCCTTCGCCGACCCCGACCAGCCGCGTAACCGCGGTGCGTTCGCGGAGTTGTTGCGGGCCTGCGGCGACATCGATGGTCTCGAACGCGTCCGGTTCACCTCACCGCATCCGGCCGAGTTCACCGACGACGTGATCGAGGCGATGGCCCAGACCCCGAATGTGTGTCCGCAGCTGCACATGCCGCTGCAGTCGGGTTCCGACCGTGTGCTGAAGTCGATGCGGCGCAGCTATCGACAGCGCAAGTTCCTCGGCATCCTGGAGAAGGTCCGCGCGGCCATGCCACATGCGGCCATCACCACCGACATCATCGTCGGTTTCCCGGGCGAGACCGAAGAAGATTTTCAACAGACCCTCGACGTGGTCGCCGCGGCCCGGTTCTCCAGCGCCTTCACCTTCCAGTACTCTCCGCGCCCCGGTACGCCCGCCGCGACCATGCCCGATCAGGTGCCGGCCGAGGTGGTGGGCGACCGTTACCGGCGTCTGATCGCGCTGCAGGAACAGATCTGTCTCACCGAGAACCAGAAACTGCTCGGGACCGAGGTGGAACTGCTGGTCGTGGCCGATGAGGGCCGCAAGTCGGCGCACACCGGTCGGCTGACCGGTCGCGCTCGTGACGGTCGCCTGGTCCACTTCGCGGCCGGCCCGGATCGCGGGGCCCAGGTCATCCGTCCGGGTGATGTCGTGACGACCCATGTCACCGGAGCTGCCCCGCATCACCTGATCGCCGATGCCGGCGTCGCGTCACACCGCCGTACCCGCGCCGGAGACGCCCACGAGGCGAGTCGGCTACCCACCACGCCGCCGGTCGGGGTGGGCCTCGGGATGCCCACCATCGGTGCGACGTCGCCCGAACCGGTCACCGCGGGATGTGCAGGAGGATGTGGCTGATGAGTGCCCGAGACGAACGAGCCGAGAAGCGAACGGTCGACGCAGGGGGCTTCGCCGCCTACGAGACCGAACTGCGCAAGACAGAACGCAAGGTGGCCGGCGAGATCGATCCCGGCCTACGTGGCGTGGTGGTCGCCGTCGGGGTGCTCGTCGCCATGCTGTCGATGGTGTTGCCGCACACCGGCTCCGCCAACGGTATCGAGGTACTGACGTTCGCTCCCGACGCCGACGCCGAGCGGGTGACCATCACATCGATCGTGTTCGTCTACCTGGTCGCGATCTTCGGGATCGGAGTATCCGCCCTCGCACTGCTGACGCGGCGATGGATTCTCGCGTGGGCCGCGCTGTGTGGCAACGCCGTCGCATGCGTGGCCGGCATGCTGGCGTGGTGGTCGCGCAACACGCCGGGTGTCGGTGGCGTGGTGCCCCCGTCCGGTGTCGGCATCGGCCTGATCGTGGCGTGGCTGGCGGTGCTGGTGTTGGCCTTCCACTGGGCGCGTGTCGTCTGGGCCCGGAGCACCTATCAACTGGCGCTGGAGGAAGAGCGCCGCAAAGAGGCGGCCACCCGTGACGCGCTGGCCCGGTCGCTGCAGCACCGGCCCGACGAGAATCGAGAAGGGTGAGCGACGACGCGCACCGCGTGGAGGACTATCCCGCGCACATCACCGAGAAGATCCGTTACGCCGACACCGACCGTCAGGGCCACGTCAACAACGCGGTGTTCGCGACGTTCCTGGAATCCGGCCGCGTCGCGGTCCTCTACGATCCGCTCGCCCCGCTCGTCGAACCGGGCAGTTCGTTCGTCATCGCCCGGCTGGAACTGGATTTCCGTGCCGAGATGACGTGGCCCGGTGACGTCGTCGTCGGCACCCGCGTCGCGTCGACCGGACGTAGCTCGATCGTGCTGGAGCAGGCGATCTTCCAAGATGAGCGGTGTGTTGCGACGGCGAAGACGGTCATCGTCGGCGTGGACGAGACAACCAGACGGTCCCGGCCGCTGTCGGAATCGGCGATCGAGATCCTCGGCGGACTGACCGCGCCACGCTGACCGGGCCGCACCTGACCCGGCCCATCACCAGTTCCGGCCCCCAACACCGGTTCGTAGCAGCTTGACCGGTGCGTCAGCGGTCCGCGATCGCGCTCGCCGCCGCGTCGGCCCATTCCTTCCACTGCGCCGCCTGCTCACGCAGCTTTGCCGCATCCTTGGCCTTGCCCCGTTCCTCCGCCTTGCGCGCCTGATCCTCGAGCTGGGCGGTGCGATCGGCGAACTGGGCGGCGCGCGCCTGCGCCTCCGGATCGGTGCGCTGCCACTGGGCGTCCTCGGCATCGCGGACGCGCTTCTCCAGCGCCCGCGCCCGGCCTTCGAGCGACCCCATCTGGTCGCGCGGCACCTTGCCGATCTCGTCCCACTGTTCGCGGAAACTGCGGAGCTCGCGCCGCGCCGCATCGAGATCGGCGGCCGGGTCGATGGCCCGCTCGGCATGGTCGAGCAACGACACCTTGGCGGCCGCATTGGCGGCGAACTCGCTGTCACGCTCCGAGCTGGCCGCATTGCGAGCGGAGAAGAAGACGTCCTGGGCCGCCTTGAAGCGTTGCCACAGCGCGTCGTCGGAGTCGCGCGGCGCGCGACCAGCCGCCTTCCACTCCGTCAGCAGCTCGCGGAATCGCGCCGACGTCGGCCCCCAGTCGGTGGAGCCGGACAGCTCCTCGGCACGGACGATGAGCTCTTCTTTGCGCGCCTTCGCACCGGCACGTTCACGGTCGAGCTCGGCGAAGTGCGCGCCGCGCCGACGGTTGAAAGCATCGCGCGCCTTGGCGTAGCGCTTCCACAGCATGTCGTCGGTCTTACGATCGACGCCCTTGATGGTCTTCCACTCGTCCAGGATCGCGCGGAGGCGATCCCCGGCCACCTTCCACTGGGTGGACTCGGCGCCGATCTGTTCGGCCTCGGCGGCCAATTCCTCCTTGCGGGCGATCGCGGTCGCACGGACCTGCTCACGCTCCGCCTTGATGGAGTCGGCGACTTCGTCGGCGCTGCCGACGATCGCGGTCAGACGCTGCTCGAGGGCATTCACGTCGCCGATCACGGCGGCCGTCGGGAGTGTCTCGAGCAGGTGCCGGGCGGCGGCCTGGGCCTTGCGGGGATCACCGGACCGGGCGGCGAGTCGTTCCTCGAGGATCTCCACCTCGGTGGCGAGATCGTCGAACTTGCGGGAGAAATGGGCGAGGCCGTCCTCCACGGAACCGGCCTGCCACGAACCGATCTGCCGCTCGGTGCCGCCGACCTTGAGCCAGACGACCCCGTCGGAGTCGATCCGGCCGAACTCGTGCGGGTCGCCACAGGGGACCGGGGTGGGCACCGGATGGATCTCGGCCGCGCCGGGCCGGGGTCCCGGGCGGGGGCCGGGTTTGGGCATCGGACGAGGCTTGGGTGGTCCCGGACGCGGCGCCGCCGCAGGGTCCGAGGCAGGTGCCGGGTCGGTCGGATTCGTCATGTGCAGGTGCCCTCTCCCGCAGGTTGGTGCCGCGCGTCACGGCTGCCGTCTCGTCGAGGCCCGTTCGCCGGCGTTGGAGCGTCCCGGGCTCTCACCATTCAACCAGGTCAGATGCCGATGCGGGGCGCTGCGGCGACATTCGGGCGTGACGGGGTCGGCTGCGCGGGTGTGAGGTCGGCTAGCGTCGTTGGCGTGCTGGCGTCTGTCGTCTTCGTCCCGAGTGCCCCGTTGCTGGTGCCGGCGCTGGCCGGTCCGGACGCAGTGGACACCGAACCGGTGCGGGCGGCCACCCTCGCGGCCGGGCGAGAACTCGCGGGCGCGGCCACGACCTGGATGGCCGTCGGAGCGCGTGACCCGGCAACGACGCAGGTGGGGCGGGCCGGGACACTCGCCGCCTACGGAGTCGACGTCCCGGTCACGTTGGACGGGGCCGAGACCCGCGGGACCGGCCCGGGGCTGCCCTTGTCCATGCTGATCGCAGGGTGGTTGCGGGCCGAGGCCGGGACCGGCGACGAACCGGTGACCGTCGAACCCGTGACCGTCGCGCCGGACGCGTCGCCGGCGGACTGCGCCGACGTGGCGTCGCAACTGCGTGATCGCGTCGACCAGGATTCGACGCCCGTAGGGGTCCTTGTCGTCGCCGACGGTTCGACCGCCCTGTCGGCGCGGGCCCCCGGCGGGGGTCTGCGGCCCGAAGCGGTCGAACTACAGCAGCGGATCGACGAAGCGATCGGGTCCGCCGACACCGCAGCACTTGCCGCACTCACCGTCGACGAGTGCAGCGAGGCCGGGGTGGGTGGGCGTCCGGCCTGGCAGGTCGCCGCGGGACTGTGTGCCGGTCGCACACTGACTGCGCAGGTCACCTACCGTGCTGCACCGTTCGGTGTCGGTTATGTGGTCGCCACCTGGACTCCACGGTGAGTGTCGCCGTCACGCCGATCGCGATCGTCGGGCCGACGGCAGGGGGGAAATCGGACCTCGCCCTCGACCTCGCCGAACGCCTCGGCGGGGAGATCGTCAACCTCGACGCCATGCAGCAGTATCGCGGCATGGACATCGGCACGGCGAAGCTGCCGGTCGATGAGCGGCGCGGCATCCCGCACCATCAGATCGATGTTCTCGACGTCACCGAGACGGCCACCGTCGCCCGGCACCAACGCGCGGCGGGAGCCGACGTCGAGCGGTTGCTCGCCGAGGGCACGGTGCCGGTCCTCGTCGGCGGTTCGATGATGTACATCCAGGGTCTGCTCGACAACTGGCGGTTCCCGGCCACCGACCCCGAGGTCCGGACGAGGTACGAGACGATGCTCGCCGACATCGGCGTCGCTGCCATGCACCGGCTCCTGGCCCAGGTCGACCCGGACGCGGCCGCATCGATCCTCGACACCGACGGCAGACGAATCGTTCGCGCACTCGAGGTGGTCGAACTCACCGGCGAGCCGTTCGCCGCGTCCGCGCCCACCATCGGTGACCCGCGGTGGCACACCCGCATCATCGCGCTGGACCGCGACACCGCAGCCCTCGACGAGCGCATCCGGCAGCGCACACGGCAGATGTTCGAGCTCGGGCTGGCCGATGAGGTGCGCGGGCTGTGCGAAGTGGGCCTGCGTGAGGGGCGTACCGCGTCGCGTGCCATCGGATATGCCCAGGTGCTGGCGGCATTCGACGGTGAGTACGACATGGCGACCGCGGAGGAACTGACCTTCGTCGGAACGCGCCGATACGTACGGCGGCAGCGGTCCTGGTTCCGTCGTGACCACCGGATCGTCTGGCTGGACGCCTCGCGGGACGACCTGGTGCCGGAGGCGCTGCGGATGGTCGGTCGGTGAGCCCGCCGTAGGCTGGAGGGGTGACGTCGACAACGAATGACAGCGCAGGGGGTGACCGCGCAGCGCTGCGGTTTGTCAAAGGGCATGGCACGCAGAACGACTTCGTCATCGTGACCGATCCCGAGGCGCAGATCGATCTGACCACGCCACTGGTGGCGGCCCTGTGCGACCGGCACCGGGGGATCGGCGGCGACGGTCTGCTCCGGGTGGTCCGGTCGGGGTCGCTGGTCGAACGCGGCGTCCTCGACGCATTGCCGTCCGGAGTGTCGCCCGAGGACTGGTTCATGGACTACCGCAACGCCGACGGCTCGGTTGCCGAGATGTGCGGCAACGGGGTGCGCGTGTTCGCGCATCACCTTCGCGCATCCGGACTGGTGGCCACCGACGAGTTCACCGTCGGATCGAGGGCAGGTGCACGCCCGGTCGTCGTACACAGCCACGACTCCGTCCACGCCGACGTCACCGTGCAGATGGGACCGGTACGCACCGACGGCGAGTCGATGGTGCGGATCGGTGACGACGTCTACCGCGGTCTCATGATCGACGTGGGCAACCCGCATCTGGCCTGTGTGGTCCCCGACCTGACCGCGGCCGACCTGGCCCAGGTGGACTTCACCGACGGGGTGATGCTGGAGGACGACGCCTTCCCCCACGGCGCAAACGTGGAACTGGTCACACCGGCGGGCGATCCCGACGCGGACGGACGACTGCCGGCCGCGATGCGTGTCTTCGAACGAGGCGTGGGCGAGACCCGCAGCTGCGGCACCGGACTGGTCGCGGCGGGCGCGGCGGTGCTGGCATCGCGCGGGGAATCCGCAGGGACGCTCTGCATCACGGTGCCCGGCGGTCGGGTCGAGGTGGGCGTGGGTGCCGATGGCGCCTATCTGCGGGGTCCCTCCCGGTTGGTTGCCGACGGCGAACTGCGGCCGGGCTGGGCCGACCTCGACGACTGACGGCCGCTCCGCCGGCGTCTGTGCAGGAAAACAGGATGCTGAGCGGTGGTCGGCCGTGAGATCATGGATGTCACCCATGACAGAACCAGCATTCACACCCCACACGTCGGTCCACGACGACGACCTGGCCGATCTGCCCGCCGATGGCGGAGGCAGCGGCGACATCCTCGACGGACTGGCCCGCCCGACCACCGGTGAACTGCAGCTCGAAGAACGTGCGTCGCTGCAACGCGTCGCCGGGCTCTCCACCGAACTCACCGACATCACCGAGGTCGAGTACCGGCAATTGCGCCTTGAGCGCGTCGTCCTGGTCGGAGTGTGGACCGAGGGCTCCGCCGCCCAGGCCCGCGCCAGCATGACCGAACTCGCGGCGCTCGCCGAGACCGCGGGCTCCGAGGTCCTCGATGCCTTGATCCAGCGCCGTTCGCGCCCCGACTCAGCCACCTACATCGGTTCCGGCAAGGCCGACGAATTGCGTGCTGCGGTGCTGGAAACCGGCGCGGACACCGTGATCTGCGACGGTGAGCTCACCCCCGCGCAGCTGACCGCCCTGGAGAAGATCGTCAAGGTGAAGGTCATCGACCGGACCGCGCTGATCCTCGACATCTTCGCCCAGCATGCGACCTCGCGCGAGGGCAAGGCGCAGGTGTCCCTGGCGCAGATGGAGTACATGCTCCCGCGGCTGCGCGGTTGGGGTGAATCGATGTCGCGGCAGGCGGGCGGCCGTGCCGGCAGCAACGGCGGCGTCGGTCTGCGCGGACCCGGTGAGACGAAGATCGAGACCGATCGACGGCGCATCCGTGAACGCATGGCCAAGCTGCGGCGCGAGATCCGGTCCATGAAGAAGTCGCGCACCGTGATGCGCGCCGCCCGTGAACGCAACGCCGTTCCCCGGCTGACGGTCGCCGGCTACACGAACGCGGGCAAGTCGAGCCTGGTCAACGCGATGACCGGGTCGGGAGTCCTGGTGCAGGACGCATTATTCGCGACCCTGGACCCGACCACCCGCCGGGCGACGCTCGACGACGGCCGGGCCGTGGTCTTCACCGACACGGTCGGATTCGTCCGGCACCTGCCGACACAGCTGGTCGAGGCGTTCCGGTCCACCCTCGAGGAGGTCGTCGACGCCGATCTCGTGCTACACGTCGTCGACGGATCGGATCCGTTGCCGACGGAGCAGATCTCGGCTGTGCGCCGGGTGATCAACGAGGTGGTCGCCGAGGAGGGTGCGGCACCGCCGCCGGAACTGTTGGTGGTCAACAAGATCGATGCGATCGACGCCCACCGTATGACCGAGCTGAGGGCCGCTCTCTCCGACGCCGTGTTCGTCTCGGCGCGTACCGGCGAGGGTCTCACCGAACTGTTCGACCGCATCCGCGAGTTCGTCGGACGCACCGATGTGGAGTTGACCATCGACGTGCCCTACACCCGCGGCGACATCGTCTCCCGGATTCACGAGGAGGGGGAGATCCTGACCAGCGAGCACACCGCGGACGGCACCACGATGCGGGTGCGGGTCCCGGCGGCGTTCGCCGGAGTCCTGGAGCCCCTGCGAACCTGATCCATACAACCGCTTTCGGTGATCGAGTGGGCCGCGCTGATCGAATCGGCAGAGCCGCCCCCAACCGCAGATCGAGTAGACCGGAGCGCAACCCTCCGCTGATCGAGTAGACCGGAGCGCTAGCGGAGGTCGTATCGAGATCACGTTCGGGGACAGGGATCTCGATACGGTCTCGCCTAGCGGCTCGACCTACTCGATCAGCGGTTGGGGGGCGGCTCGACCTACTCGATCAGCGGTTGGGGGGGCGGCTCGACCTACTAATGGGAGCTACTGGGTCTGGTCGTGAGTTTGGGTCAGACTTGGTGTTGGTGGCTGCTGCTGGGTGAGCACTCGTGCCTACGGAACCGTTGATGGCGAGTTCTGGATCGAGACCGTGCCCCTGGTGGTCGGCCGAGAGGGTGTGATTGCTGCTGGGATGTCGTGC